>NZ_AP023356.1:1200000-1528333 GCF_018324205.1 Actinoplanes ianthinogenes | reverse complement strand
CCTGTTCCGGACCGGCCTGGCCCTGCCCAGCGGCTCCGCGCTCACCCCGGAGCAGGTGCGGCGGGTCCTCGACGAGATCACCGAGTTCCTGGACGGTCACCGGTGAGGCGCTCGACAAGGGTCACCGACCTCGTGCAGCGCGCCCTCGACATCGGCGTGGCCGGCACCGTCCTGGTCGTCTCCGCCCCGGTGATGGGCGCCGTCGCGGTGCTGGTCGCGACCCGGATCGGCCGGCCGGTCCTGTTCCGCCAGCCGCGCCCGGGGCTGCACGGCAAGCCGTTCACGCTGGTCAAGTTCCGCACCATGCGGGACGTCGACGAGCGGAGCGGCCTGGTCACCGACGCCGACCGGCTCACCCCGCTGGGCCGGGCCCTGCGGGCCAGCAGCCTGGACGAGCTGCCGACCATGTGGAACGTGCTGCGGGGCGAGATGAGCCTGATCGGGCCGCGACCGCTGCTCATGCACTACCTCGACCTGTACACCCCGGAGCAGGCCCGCCGTCATCTGGTCCGGCCCGGCGTCACCGGTCTCGCGCAGGTGAGCGGGCGCAACGCGGTGGACTGGGAGGAACGGCTGGCGCTCGACGTCTGGTACGTCGACCACCGCTCGCTCGCGCTGCACGCGCGGATCCTGGTGCGGACCGTGCTGATCCTGCTGCGCCGGCACGGCATCACCGCACCGGGCGACTCGACGATGCCGCAGTTCACCGGGTCACCGCGGGCGGGCTCCTAGTGCGGATCACCTATATCCACCAGTACTTCAAAACGCCCGGGATGGCCGGCGGGACGCGGTCCTACGAGTTCGCCCGGCGCCTGGTCGAGCGCGGTCACGAGGTCCACATGATCACCGGCGCGCCGGACGGCCACCCGGCCGGGATCAGCACCGAGGCCGGGATCGTGGTGCACTGGCTGCCGGTGCCGTACCGCAACGCGATGAGTTACCGGCGCCGGATCGGGGCGTTCCTGGGCTTCGTCGTCCGGTCGGCGCTGGTGTCCGGGCGGCTGCCGCACGACCTGGTCTTCGCGACCAGCACCCCGCTGACGGTGGCGATCCCCGGCGCCTGGGCCGCGCGGCGCCGGCGCGTGCCGATGGTGCTGGAGGTCCGGGACGTCTGGCCGGAGCTGCCGATCGCGATGGGTGCGCTGCGCTCGCCGGCCAGTCGCTGGGCGGCGCGGCGGCTGGAGGCGTGGGCGTACCACCGGGCGGCCCGGGTCATCGCGCTCTCCCCGGGGATGGCCGACAGCATCCGGCGCCGGTTTGCGGGCATCCCGGTCACCGTCGTGCCGAACAGCTGCGACCGCGACCTGTTCGCCGGCGCGGACCGGGCGGGCGAGGCGCTGCGCCGGACCACGCCGTGGCTCGGCGACCGCCCCCTGGTGCTGTACGCCGGCACCCTCGGCCTGGTCAACGGCGTGGACTACCTGGTCCGGATGGCCGCCCGGCTGGCCGAGACCGACCCGGACGTGCGGGTGGTGATCATCGGCGACGGCCGGATGCGGGACGACGTGCGGCGCCTCGCCGCCGAGCTGGGCGTGCTGGACCGGAGTCTGTTCCTGCTCGGACCGGTCCCCAAGAGCGAGGTGGTGGCCTACTTCGGCGCCTGCGACCTGTCGGTGTCGGTCACCGTCGACGTGCCCGAGCTGGCCAACAACTCGGCCAACAAGGTCTTCGACGGCTTCGCCGCGGGACGGCCGGTCGCCGTGAACCACGGCGGCTGGCTCGCCGACCTGATCACCGAGAGCGGCGCAGGCCTGGTGCTGCCGCCCGGCGACCCGGTGGGCGCGGCCGCGGCCACCGCGGCCTTCCTGCGCGACCGGCCGGCCTGCGAGGCCGCGCGGGCGGCGGCGGCCCGGCTCGCCCGCGAGCGCTTCGACCGCGATCGGGTGTTCCAGGACTTCGAGCGGGTGCTGACCGAGGCCTACCGCGAGAGCGGCACGTGCTCGGGGGCCGGCCGGACCGCGGCCAGCAGCAGCAGGATCCACATCAACCGGGCGTCGTAGTAGTCGCCGGAGAACAGGCTGGTGCCGCCGATGAAGATGCCGCAGTAGGCGGCCGTCCGGGACTCCAGGCTGCGTTCCCGCGCCGGCACGGCGACGTACGCCTGCCACAGCCCGATCCACGCCACCAGCAGCAGCGCCAGGCCGGCCGAGCCACCCTCCGCCGCGATCGACAGCGGCAGGTTGTGCACGTACTTCTCGCCGGGGCCGAGGTCGGTGACCGTGTAGAACCCGCTCACCCCGGTGCCCAGGATCGGCCGTTGCAGGAAGATCCGCAGCGCCATCCGGAACAGCACGTCACGCTGCGACGCGTAGCCCTCGCCGATGGTGGCCTCGACGAACCGGGACTGGACGAACCCGGCGATCGACGGCCCCGCGGTGATCACCAGCACCGCGCCGACGACCAGGAGCAGGCCGAGCGGTTTGGCCAGCCGGTCGAAGTCGAGCTTGGGCCGGATGGCCAGCAGCGCGATCACGATCGTCAGGCCGAGCGCGACGATGCCGCCCCGGGAGCCGGAGGCGATCGCGCCGAACAGGAACACCGGGATCGGGATCAGCCAGATCAGCCGTTCGCCGCTGCGCAGGTAGAGGTAGATCGAGGTGATCACGCCGAGGATCATCAGGCGGACGAAGACGTTCGGGCCGCCGCCGAGCGCCGCCCACCGGCCGCCGGCGGCGTGGCCCCGGCCGGTCGCGGCGGCCAGGAAGTAGACCCAGGCCGCGATGTGGAACAGCACCAGCGTGGTCGCGGTGACCCGGTCCCGGTCCCAGTTGGCCAGGGTGAAATAGACGATCAGCAGCCCGGCGACGGCGCACAGGTCGCCGACCACCGGGCCGGTGGGCGTGCCCGGTGGCACCCACAGGGCGGAGAAGCCCTGATAAAGGAGCAGGGCGAGGATGCCGAACAGCGCGGTGACGCCGGTGACCGGGTGCGGGCCCATCCGGTGCGCCTCCAGGATGAGGCTGAGCAGCAGCACGAAGAAGAGCGGCACCCGGACGTCGTTGACGATCGGCAGGTCCAGGCCGGTCCGGGACAGGGTGAACCGTCCGGCGAGGGTCACGATGAAGGCGATCACGACGACCAGCCCGGGCCGCCCGGGCTCACTGTTCACCTGTTCGCTCGCAGGGCGCGGGTGGTCAGGCCGACCGCGTCGCAGCCGAGCGCCGTCGCGGCCGCGATCAGGCCCAGCAGCGCCGCGTGCGGGGGCGCGACGAACACGGTGGCGATCCAGGTGGCCACCACCTCCAGGGTGAGGCAGGCGAGCAGCAGCCGGCTCAGGAACGTCGCCTCGAGCAGCGTCTCCAGCGCCGGCCGGGCCGCGTAGAACATGGCGAGCGGGATCGCGGCGAGCACACCGAGCCGCAGCACCGGGACCGCCCCGGCGAACTCCGCGCCGAGGAACTCGCGCACCAGCACCGGCGCGCCCAGGAAGATCACCAGGGTGGGGCCGGCGGCGAGCACACCGGCGACCACCGGGAGTGCGGTGAGCAGCCGCCGCACGCCCGCGTCCGCGCCGGTGCGGTGGAACAGCCGGCTGAGCCGGGGCAGCAGCACCGGGGTGAGCATCGCGAACAGCGAGCAGATCAGGGTGACCGCCGAGGTGGTGAAGCCGACGTACCCCGCTTGCGGGCCGCCGGGCAGCATCACCGCCATGGCGAACGTCGGGAAGGTGAAGAGCGTGGGTAATGCCAGTTCGCCGGGCATGCGGCGGATGCCGTACGCAACCAGGGTCTTGATCGTCGGTTCCAAGAAGCCGTCGCCCTGGGGCACGCCCGGCCGGCGCACGACCAGGGTCCCCCACAGCCCGATCGCCGCCGCGCCGAGGCCCTGGATGATCAGGAAGTCCTCGATCCGGTCCGCGGCGACGAACGCGACCAGCGGCATCAGACCCAGACCCAACCCGAAGGTCAGGTACGCGTCGATCACCTGGTGGTTGCCGCGCAGGGCGGCGAGCGCGACCGTGCACAGGCAGGTGCCGCCCAGCACGGTCACCACGGCGGTCACCGCGGACCGCCCGCCCGGCAGCCCGAGCAGCGCGGCGATCCAGTCCCCGGCGGCCACCGCGGCCAGTCCGACCACGACGACCAGGCCGGCCTCGACGTAGAACGCGCGACGGGCGAGGCGGCGGGTGGTGTGCTCGGTGTGCGGCAGGTAGCGCTGCAAGCCGAGCCCGAGCCCGAGCATCAGCACCGGCTGAAGCGTGCTCACCGTGCCCCGGGCGATCTGGTAGTAGGCGAAGCCGCCGACGCTGCCCCGCCGCGCGACCAGGTGGAACAGGTACAGCCCGGTGCCCAGGACGAACCACTGGACGAGCAGGCTGGCGGCGTAGTCGCGGCGCACGGCGGCGGGGACGCTGCGCAGCAGCGACCGGAGACTCTTACCGGTGCGCATGGTTCACGCGGAGACACCCAAGAGCTCGTGGGACATCCGCCACCAGCGGTCCCGGCGGTCCGCGGCGGGCGGGAAGTAGGTGTCGTACCGGGGCACCGCGTCCGGGCCGGTGCGCGCCACCATGTTCAGCACGCACCCGAGCAGCGTGGCGTTCACCGCGTGCAGCGCCCGGACCGCGGCGGTGACCTGCGCCGACGTGGTGCGCCGAGCCCGCACCACGAGCAGCGTGCCGTCCGCCCGGGCGGCGACCACCGCGGCGTCGGTGACCGGCAGCATCGGCGGGCAATCGAAGATCACCACATCAAACCTTTTCCGTACGTCGTCGACCAGCTCGGTCATCCGCGGCGAACTGAGCAACTCACTGGGGTTCGGCGGCGTACGCCCACTGGCCAGCAGCCACAACCCGGCCCCCCACGGCTGGAGCACCTGCTCCAGCGCCGCGGTGCCGTCCAGCACCGTGCTCAGCCCGGCCGAGCCCTCCCGCCCGAGCAGGGCGGCCAGCCGTGGCTGGCGCAGCTCGGCGTCGACGATCAGCACCCGCTGCCCGGCCTCGGCGAAGAGCAGGGCCAGCCCGCAGGCGGTGGCCGACCGGCCCTCGCCGGGAACCGCGCTGGTCACCGCGAGGGTCTTCACCGAGTTCGCGGCGGCCGCGCACTGCACCTGGGTGCGCACCTCGCGCAGCGCCTCGGTGCGGGGTGACGCGCTCGGCGAGACGAACGGGCTGCCCTCGTCGATCGGCACGGCGGCCAGCACCGGGGCGGACGCCAGGACGCCCAGCGCCTCGGCGTTGCGCACCGTGTTGTCGGCCACCTCCCGGCCCACCGCCCCGGCGGCCCCGATCACCAGCCCGACGACCGTGCTGAGCGCGAAGTTGTTGAGCGCGTTCGGCGCGACCGGATCCTCTTCCAGAGCCGGCCCGGAGACGACGGTGACCTTCACCGTCGACGGTTTGGCCGGCGACGGGCGCTCCAGGTTCTCGACCGCGTTCTGGAAGCGTTTGGTCAGCCGGGTGAGCAGCAGCAACGCGCGGTTGGGGTCGGGGTCCTCCACGCTGACCACCATCATCACCGTGTCGGGGACGTTCTCCGACGAGATCGCGTCCCGGACCTGCTGTACGTCGAGGTTCACGCCCGGCGTGCCGGCCAGCGGGGTGGCCACCTCGTCGCTGGTCAGCAACTTCGCGTACGTGGTGAGTCGGCTGGTGTTGAACAGGCTGGCCGGGTAGAGGTCGGTGGCGCCGACGACCGGGGTGGAGAAGACGAAGGTGACCCGGGCCGCGTACACCGGGGTGGTGTTCAGGTTGACCACCAGCGCCACGCCCAGCGCGATGACCACCGAGATCAGCATCAACAACCAGTGCCTGCGGGCGACCCGGAAGTAATCGCGTAGGCCCACCCCGACCTCCCGTTTCCCGGCTATAGGCCACGATATGGCGATGTCGGGTGCACTTCACCGGTATCGAACAATTCCGTTTTAATACTGATTTGCACTGCTACTCTGCCCGCATGAGGGGCGCACGCCTGCTTCCGCTGCTCGTGGACGGCGCCGCATGGGGAGCCGGCCTGCTCGCTGCGGTCCTCGCCCGGTACGACTTCGCCCCCGGCCGCCGAGCCGTGGCCGGCACCCTGGTCGCGGTGGCCCTGGCCGTCACCCTGCAAGCCGCGATCGGGCACACCCGGCAGCTGTACCGGGGCCGCTACCGGTTCGCCAGCTTCGACGAGCTGCGCGCGGTGGCCACCACCACCGCCATGGCGACCTTCACGCTGACCGCGGCCGTCGCGCTGCTGTCGCCCCACCCGGTCCCGCTCGGCCTGCCCGCCCTGGCCGGCGCGGCCGCCCTGACCCTGATGCTCGGCGTCCGCTACGTCCGGCGGGCCCAGCTGTCGCGCCGGCTGCGCCCGGACGTCCGCACCGCCGCCCCGGTGATCCTGTTCGGGGCCGGTTCGGCCGGCGCCAACCTGGTCGCCTCGATGCTGCACGACCCGAAGGGCCGCTACCTGCCGGTCGCGCTGATCGACGACGACCCGGCCAAGAGCCGGCTGCGGATCCTCGGCGTGCCGGTGCTCGGCCGCCGCGACGACATCCCCGCCGTGCTCGCCCGCACCGGTGCCGAACTGCTGATCTTCGCGGTCGCCAACTCGAACGCCGCGCTGGTCCGGGAGATCCGCGACCGCACCCTGGCGGCCGGCGCCGCGTTCAAGGTGGTGCCCTCGGTCAGCGAGCTGATGGAGAACGAGGTCGGCGTCGGCGACATCCGCGAGGTGCAGGTCACCGACCTGCTCGGCCGCCACCAGATCGACACCGACCTGACCACCATCGGCGGCTACCTGACCGGTAAGCGGGTGCTGGTCACCGGCGCGGGCGGCTCGATCGGCTCGGAGATCTGCCGCCAGGTCCACTACTTCCAGCCGGCCGAGCTGATGATGCTGGACCGCGACGAGACCTCGCTGCTGGCCGTGCAGCTCTCCATCGACCCGCAGGCCCGGCTGGACGACCCCGCGGTGATCCTCGCCGACCTGCGCGACGCCGGCCGGATCCGGGAGATCTTCCGGACCCGCCGGCCGCAGGTCGTCTTCCACGCCGCCGCCCTCAAGCACCTCGCGCTGCTGCAACGGCACCCGGCCGAGGCGGTCAAGACCAATGTGCTGGGCACCCTGAACGTGCTGGAGGCGGCCGAGTCGGTGGAACGGTTCGTCAACATCTCCACCGACAAGGCGGCCGACCCGACCAGCGTGCTCGGCTACTCGAAACGGATCACCGAGCGGCTCACCGCGTGGACCGCGCGCCGCCGCCGGGGGACGTTCCTCAGTGTCCGGTTCGGCAACGTGCTGGGCAGCCGGGGGTCGGTGTTCACCACGTTCAGCACGCAGATCGCCGAGGGCGGGCCGGTCACGGTCACCCACCCGGACGTCACCCGGTACTTCATGACCACCCAGGAGGCGGTGCACCTGGTGATCCAGGCCGCCGCGATCGGGCAGGACGGCGAGGCGCTGGTGCTCGACATGGGCGAGCCGGTGCGGATCGCCGAGGTGGCACGGCAGATGGTCGCGCTGGCCCGGAGGCCGATCGCCATCGAGTACACCGGGCTGCGGCCGGGGGAGAAGCTCGCCGAGACGCTGTTCGGGGCCGGGGAGACGGACCGCCGGCCGATCCATCCGCTGATCTCGCACGTCGAGGTGCCGCCGCTGGATCCGGCGCAGCTGCGGATCCCGGCCGCCGACGCGGACACCGCGGTGGTGATCGCCCGGCTCGCCGAGGAGTGCTCGCTGCCGGCCCTGCGTCCCGCTTTCGACGAGGCGGTCTGAAACCGACAAAGGTGAAGAATGCCATTCTCCAGCGCGAAAGGCATTCGCACTGCTGCAATCGGGGCATGGAACGCCGGAGTGACGACGACCGGCCCGAGCCGAGGCCGGCCCGGGCCGGCGTGCACGCGGCGCTGCGGGCCTGGCGGGAAAGCCTGATCGATCTCGGGGACAACAACCGCCTGATCAACTTCACGGCCGGCAACGCCGACCTGGTGGAGATCACCGCACCCGAGCCGGACCAGGTGGTCGCCACCCTGACCCGCGGCGCGACCCGCGCGCTGACCGGCCCGGGCGGCGCCGAACCGGCCTTCCGCACCGAGCTGCCGGAGCGCTCGCTCGGCCCGGTGCTGCGCCGGATGCTCCGCCGCGACCAGCAGGAATACCTGGACCGCGGTGTCTCGGTGCTGCACCTCGCCCTCGGCCTGCTGCACTGGCGGCCGCTCGGCGAGGAGGACGAGTCCGCCACCGAGCCGGCCGGTTACGCCAGCCCGTTGCTGCTGCTCCCGGCCGAGCTGGTCACCGGCGAGCTCGGCGAACACCCCGAGCTGCGGCTGCGCGACGAGGAGCCGGTGGTGAACCCGGCGCTGGCGCTGCGGCTGCGCCGGGCCGGCATCGTCGTCCCGGCCCTGGAGCCCGGCGCCGAGCTGAACGTGTCGAAGTTCTGGTCGGACTTCACCGACACGGTGGCCCGCCGGCACGGCTGGCACATCGAGCGGACCGTCATCCTCACCTGCCTCACCTTCCACAAGGAGGCGATCTACCGCGACCTCCAGGAGAACGAGGAGCGCATCCTGGCCCACCCGGTGATCCGGGCGCTGGCCACCACCGACCCCCGGCGGCAGACCGACCAGTTCCGGTTCACCCCGATCCGGCCGGAGGAGGTGGACCGGCTCGCCCCGCCCGAGGACGTGCCGCTGGTGCTGGACGCCGACTCGTCGCAGCGGGCCTGCGTGGCCGCCGCCCTGGCCGGGCACAGCTTCGTGATGGACGGCCCGCCCGGGACCGGCAAGTCGCAGACCGTGGCCAACATGATCGGCGCCCTGCTGCACGCCGGGAAACGGGTGCTGTTCGTCTCGGAGAAGGTGGCCGCGCTCGACGTGGTCCGCAACCGGCTGGCCGAGGCCGGGCTGCACCGCTACATCCTGGAACTGCACGGGCAGCAGGCCGGTCGCCGCGAGGTGGCGACGCTGCTGGCCGCGGCGGTCGACGAGGCGCCCGAGGTGCCCGGCGAGGGACCGGCCGTCGACCGCGGCGCGCTGCGCGAGCGCCGCGAGCGGTTGACCCATTTCGCGTACGCCATGAACGAGACCCGCCACCCGCTGGGCGCCAGCCTGCACGAGATCATCGGCCGGTGCGCCGGGCTGACCGAGGCCCCGGCCGCCCCGGTCCCGGCGATCACCCCGGGCGCGCTCACCCCGGACGTGATGCACCGGGTCCGCGAGGCCACCGACCAGCTCGCCCGGTCCTGGCGGGCCATGGTGGACGGCGACGGCCTGCTCTGGCGGGACGTGATCACCCGGGAGCCGCTCGACCCGGCGCTGAGCCGGGCCGAGAAGGCGCTCGCCGCGCTGGCCCGCTCGGCCCGGATCGCCGACCGGGCCGCCCGGGCGTTCGGCCTGGTCCGGCCCGCGGACGCGGAGACGCTGGCCCGGCTCGCCGAGCACGCCGGCCGGCGCCCGGACCGGGTTCCGGACGCCTGGCTGACCGCCACCGACCTCGACCCGGTCCGCAAGGCCGCCGACCGGCGCGGCGAGGAACTGGCCGCCGCGGCCGCCGCGGCCGAGGCGGTGCAGCAGCGCGCCGGAGTGCCGTGGACCGCCCTGCCGTCCGCCGCCGACCTGCCGATGCCGCCGTCGCTGGAGGGGCTCACCGCGCCCGTCCCGCTGGAGACGCTGACCGCGGCCGAGGCCGACGAGCTGGCCCGCTCGTTCACCCGGGCCGCCGAGGAGTTGGACCGGCACCGCCGCGCGGTCAACCGGGTCACCACCAAACTCGGCCTGCCGCAGGCGCACACGATCCGGGACATCTCCCGGGTGGCCGCGGTCGCCGAGCTGGGCGCCCGTCCCCACAAGCCGGAGCGGTTCTGGTTCTCGCCGGGCGCCCTGGCCGGCGTGCAGGCCGGCGCGAGCGCGCTGCGCCGGGCCCTGGAGGGGCTGGTCGCGGCCGAGATCCAAGCCCGGCCGTACTTCTCCGAGGCGCTGCTGACCCAGCCCGTCGAGGAGCTGGCCGAGCGGTTCGCCACGGTGCACCGGGGGTTCGGGAAGCTGCGGGCGGCGTACCGGCGGGACAAGCGGCAGGTGGCCGGGTTCGTGCTGCCGACCGCGCATCTCGGCGACGCGATCGACCGCCTCGGCACCGCGGTCGCCTGGAAACGGGCGCTCCAGGAGCTGGCGGCGGCCGAGCACCGGTACGCCACCGCACTGGGCCGCTACTGGCAGGGCCGGGCCACCGACTTCACCGCCCTGGAGGAGGCGATCGCGGTGGCCACCGCGGCGCTCGCCTCGGCCCCGCAGTCCGGGCTGGACGCGGTGCTCGCCTACGTCTGCGCGCCGGCGCCCGACCCGGAGCCGATCCACGTGCTCACCGAGGCCCGCGAGGCGCTGCTGCGCTGGCAGGCCACGCTGCGCCCGGCGCCCTACCCGGCGGCCCGGCCGGAGCTGGTGTCCGGCCCGATCGACGACGCGATCGCATGGTTGCAGGCGCACGTCACGGCGCTGCGCGCGGTCGCCGAGACGGTGCGCGCGTTCGACGCCGCGACCGGGCGGACACTCGACTATGCCGAGGCGGTGCGGCTGGCGGAGCTGCGCGCGGCGGCCGCCCAGGCCGAGGCCGCGCTCCGCGACGGGTCCACGGACCTGACCGAGGCCGACCCGGCCGCGCTCGCCGCCGCCGTCGACTGGGCCGCGACCGCCCGCGGGTTCGCCGGCGGGCCGCTCACCGAGGAGCAGGTCGCCGCGCTGCGGGACCTGCGGCCGATCACCGGGCTGGCCGAGCGGGCCCGGGAGTGGGCCGAGGCGAGCCAGGCGGTGCTCGCCGGCTTCGGGCCGGCCCGGCAGAGCGACCTGCGTGACCGCTTCGCCGACTATCAGCGGGCGGCCGCCTTCCTGCGCGACATCCGGGACGACAGCAGCGGGCAGGAGGAGTGGTTCGCCTGCCTGGACGCCCGGGACGTGCTCACCTTCCACGGGCTGGACGCGGCCGTCGAGTTCTGCGCCGACCAGCACCTGGACAGCGCCGACGTGCCCGCGGCACTGGAGCGGGCGCTGTTGCACGGCTGGGTGGACGCGGTGGTCCGGGCCGACGACCGATTGCTGCCCTGGCGGGCCGAGGACCGGGATCGCCTGCTCGCCGAGTTCCGGCAGGCCGACGAGAAACTCGCGGCGGTCGCGGCCCGCGAGATCGTCGCGGCCGTGGAGGCGCGCCGGCCGGCGGCCGACAGCGCCGGCGCGAACCTGTTGCGGCGCGAGGCGATGAAGGCCGACCGCCAATCTCCGGTACGCGATCTGATCGCCCGCGCCCGCGACGTCGTCCTCGCCCTGCGTCCCTGCGTACTGGCCTCGCCGCTGACCGTGAGCCAGTCGCTGCCCCCGGACATCGGGTTCGACGTGGTGATCTTCGACGAGGCGTCCCAGATCACCCCGGCCGACGCGGTCAACTGCGTCTACCGCGGCCGCTCCCTGATCACCGCGGGCGACGACCGCCAGCTGCCGCCGACCTCGTTCTTCGACCGGGCGTTCACCACCGTGCCGGACACCGAGGTGCTCGACTACCAGTCGGTGCTGGAGCTGGCCAAGGCCTGCGGCGCGTTCCCCGGGATGGGCCTGACCTGGCACTACCGCAGCCGTAACCAGGCCCTGGTGGCGTTCGCCAACGACGCGTTCTACCAGGGCCGGCTGAGCACCTTCCCGGCGCCGGGCAGCGGCGGCGCGGACACCGGGGTCGAGCTGTTCCCGGTGGCCGGCGTGTACCGGCGGGCCACGAGCCGGGACAACCCGGTCGAGGCGGAGCGGGTGGCCGAGCGGATCGTGCACCACTTCACCACCCGCCCGAACCGTTCCCTGGGCGTGGTCACCTTCTCGGTGGCCCAGGCCGAGGCGATCGAGCGGGCCCTGGAGTCGATCGCGGCCGGGCATCCGGCGCTCGAGCGCGCGGTCGCCGACGACCGGCTGCACGGCTTCTTCGTGAAGAGCCTCGAGTCGGTGCAGGGCGACGAGCGGGACGTGATGATCTTCTCGATCGGCTACGGCTACGACGAAGCCGGCAAGATCAGCGCGAACTTCGGGGCGCTGAACCGGCCGAACGGCTGGCGCCGGCTGAACGTGGCGATCACCCGCGCCCGGCACCGCGTGGAGCTGGTCACCTCGATCCTGTCCCGGGACGTGCCGGAGTCGGAGAACGAGGGGGTCCGCCAGCTCGCCGCGTACCTCGACTACGTGGAACACGGCGTCGGCGACACCCGGTCGGACCTGGCCGACGGGGTCGGCGAGTTCGTCGAGTCGGTGCTCGAGACGGTCCGGTCGTGGGGCTATCCGGCACGAACCGGCCTCGGCACGGGCGGCGGCCGGGTGGACATCGCGATCCGGCACCCGGACGACCCGGCCGGCGACTACCTGCTCGGGATCCGGGGCGACGGGCCGGGATACCGGGACTGCCCGGCGGCCCGGGACCGGGACCGGCTCACCGATCAGGTGCTGACCGAGCTGGGCTGGCGGTTGCACCGGGCGTGGGCGCTCGCCTGGTATCGCGACCGGGCGGGGGAGGAGGCCCGGCTGCGGGCCGCGCTCGAACGGGCCGCGGCGGCGCGGCCGGGGCGGTCCGGCGCGGTGGAGGCGCCTGCCGCCGACCGCGCCCCCAACGCCCGTCCCCGCGTGCTGCGTGCCGCCCGCACCGCCCGCCACTAGTCAGGATTCCGCAGTTCCTCCAGCGAGGCGCCGCTCAGGACCCGTGCCACGTTGGCCGCGTGGTCGTCCGCCACGAGTTTCCGCGCCAGATCCTCCAGGCCGGCGAACTCACCGAAACGAGTCTGCAGGAAGAGTGTCATCGAGCCGACCAACCCCTCCTCGCAGCCCTCCTCGTAGCCCTCCTCGTAGTCCTCCTCGTAGCCCTCCTCGCGGCCCTCCTCGCGGCCGAGGTTGAGGTTCTCCTCGGCGATCTCGCGGCCGACCTCGGTTTCCGTGAGGTTGAATAGCATGCCTCTACTCCTCAATGCCGCGACAATCTGAGCTGTGACGTCCTCTGTGGCTCGCAGTCTGAACTTGATCCGGACCAGGCGTTGCTCCGGGTCGGGCAACGCGGCGGCCCGCACAGGTGCCGACATCCCACTGACCATCCTTTCGATGTCTAGGACTTCCGCAGTTCGTTCAGCGAGGCGCCGCTCATGATCCGTGCCACGTTGGCTGCGTGGTCGTCGGCCACGAGTTTGCGCGCCAGGTCCTCCAGGCCGGCGAACTCACCGAAGCGGCTCTGCAGGAAAAGTGTCATCGAACGGACCAGCCCCTCTTCGCGGCCGAGGTTCAGGTTTTCCTCG
The DNA here is from genome assembly GCF_018324205.1 of Actinoplanes ianthinogenes. Taxonomy (NCBI): domain Bacteria; kingdom Bacillati; phylum Actinomycetota; class Actinomycetes; order Micromonosporales; family Micromonosporaceae; genus Actinoplanes; species Actinoplanes ianthinogenes. The sequence goes on along the minus strand of NZ_AP023356.1, from coordinate 1,515,112 downwards.
GCGATCTCGCGGCCGACCTCGGTTTCCGCCAGGTTGAATCGCATGCCTCTACTCCTCAGTGCTGTGACGATTTGACGGGCGATGTCCTCTGCTGCGAGCAGGCTCATCTCGGTCTGGACCAGGCGTTGCTCCGGGTCGGTCTGCGCGGCGATCCGGTCGGCCACCCGCTCGACGACGTCGGGCGGGCGCCTGGTCGACCACAGGGCGAGCGGGGCCAGCGGGGTCCGCAGCACTTCCTCCGGGTCGAGGTCCTCCGGGACGTTGACCACCCGGTAGTCCAGGCTCAGGCAATCGCGCTGGAATGAGCCTGGGTAGCCGCCACCGTCGGGCCAGATCACGGTCTGGTGGATCCGGTGTTTCGACTCGTCGTACTTGTCGGCCAGCCCGACCCAGTAGCCGACCATCCGGACCTGGAAGTCGGCGGTGCGCTGGACCTGGACCTCGATGTGGTGAATGTCGACGATGCCGTCCGTTGCCAGAGCGGCGAACACCTTGTCCATGTGCATGCTGCGTTTGCGGTTTATTTCGGTTGGGCCGTCGACGATCACGACCGCCTCGTCGACCTCGACGCCGCACAGCAGGCGCAATGTGTCTTTCGGATTGGCTTCCAGCAAGGCCTTGAACAGGCCGTCGTAGTCCCGGATGGCTTCGCGTGGTCGTGGTACCCGTGAGGTGCCGGACCTCTTCCCCGTTTTCCGCCCGCTTCCGGCGGTGGTAGGTGGCATGCGACAACTGTACGCGGAGCAGGTGACTAGCGACAAGGGGCCGTAAGGGGTACGAGGCGCGTCTTTGCCCGCACAAAAGGAACGCGGGTTGATCAGGGACTCTGATCAACCCGCGTTTCGGCACCGGTCAGCTAGGAAGCGTCTCTCGGATCATGGTTTGGCCCAGAGCAGGATCCCTGCGAGGGTGAGTGCGGCCTGGTAGTGGACGGCTAGTTTGTCGGTACGCATGGCCAGGCCGCGCCATTGTTTGAGTCGGTTGATGCAGCGTTCGGCGATGTTGCGCTGTCGGTAGGCGACGGGGTCGAAAGCAGGTGGACGGCCGCCGTGACTGCCTCGCCGCAGACGATGTTCTTGCTGGTCACGCGGCTGTGGAATGGTTGCGCGGATGCCGCGGCGGCGCAGCCAGGAACGGATCGCCCTCGACGAGTACGCCTTATCCCCGAGAACCCGCCGTGGCCGTTGTCGTGGCCGTCCGGATCCTTGGCGGGGCACGCGGATGGCGTTCATGACCGTTTCGAACTGTGGTGCATCACCGGCCTGGCCGGCGGTGACCACCAGGCTCATCGGTCGGCAGCAGGAATCGGCGGCCAGATGAAGCTTGGTGGTCAAGCCGCCGCGGGACCGGCCGAGGCCGTGGTCGGCGGGTTCTCGCCGACGTGGTCTTTTCCCGGCCTGAGCCCGGCCGCATGCTGATGGGCGCGGACCACGGTCGAGTCGACTGCCGTGACCAACCAGTCCAGTTCGCCTGCCGCGTCCGCGTCGGCCTGCACCGCGGTCAGCACGTTCTGCCAGGTCCCGTCTAGGGTCCAGCGCCGGAACCGGGAGTAGGCCCCTTTCCACGATCCCAGTTCGTCGGGCAGGTCGCGCCACGGTGACCCGGTGCGGTACTTCCACGCGATCGCTTCGATCACCTCACGGTGATCAGCCCACCGGCCGCCGCGTTGCGGCGACCGGTCCGGCAGATGGGGCTCCACCCGAGCCCACATGTCATCAGAGATCCATCGACGAACCGGCACGTTCCATCAACGAGCCAACGTGATCCGAGAGACGCTTCCTAGGCGGCGGCGCCTCGCAGCAGGGCGTCGACCAGCGCCTCCGGCAGTTCGCCCTCGGAGACCCCGGTGGCCGAGCCGAACAGGCCGTGCATCATGCCTGGGCCGGAGAGCATCAGCACGGTGAGGTCGATGTTGAGGTCGGGGCGCAGCTCCCCGTCGGCGATGCCGCGCCGCAGGATCTCGCGCATCACCTCGCGGCGGGGCTCCATCACCGCGTGGTGCATCTGCCGCAGCTGCTCGTCGCGCATCAGCTCGGGCAGCAGGCACGCGGTCACCTTGCCGTAATCCTGCACCCGGGACGACCGGTTCGCCGTGACCAGGGCGATCAGGTCGTCGCGGACCGAGACGCCGGCCGGCTCCGGGATCGGACCCTTCATGCTGCGGACCGCGTCGATGAGCAACGCCTCTTTGTTCGGCCAGCGGCGATAGATGGTGGCCTTGCCGACTCCGGCTTTCGCCGCGACCGACTCGATCGAGACGGCTGCCGCGCTCTGCCCGTCGGCCATCAGCGCGAGCACCGCGTCGAGGATCGCCTCGTCGGCCTGGGCGTTGCGGGGCCGGCCAGGAGCCTTACGCTCCTGGCCGACGGTGGGGATGGTGCTGGTCATGGGCTCCATTGTTACCGACGGGTTACGCCTCAGCCAGGGCGACGCCCTGCTCCTCGGCCAGCACCGGGGTGTGCTGGCCCTCGGGCCGCTTGCCCGGCAGGAAGAGCGCCGCGACCAGCGCGCCGAGCAGCGCGAACACCAGCGAGCCGGCGGCCGCCCAGTGCATCGCGACCACGAACGAGTCGTTGGCGTGCTGGATCAGCTGAGCGCCGGCCGGGCCGGACCGCTCGGCCACCGCGTACGCCCCGGAGATCGACTCGCGGGCGGCGTCGGCGGCCTGGGCGGGCAGGCCGTCCGTGGCCGATCCGAGATGGTCACGGTAGACCGAGGAGAGCACCGCGCCGAGCACCGCGACGCCGAGCGCGCCACCGAGCTGGCGGATGGTGTTGCTGACCGCCGACCCGACGCCGGCTTTCTCCCGGGGCAGCGCCGACATGATCGACTCGGTGGCCGGCGGCATCACGTTGGCCATGCCGACGCCCATCAGGAAGAACGCGACGGCGACCACGGCGATCGGCGTCTCGGCGCCGATCACCAGCCAGGTGCCCAGGCCGACCGCGACCAGCAGCAGGCCGACCGTGCTGACCGCCTTGGGCCCGAACTTCTTCACCATGGTGGAGCTGATCGGAGCGAAGACCATCTGGCCGACCGCGAACGGGACGAACAGCGCGCCGGAGGCGAGCGGACCGTAGCCGCGGACCAGCTGGAGGTAGAACGCGCCGAAGAACATCGAGCCCATGGCCGCGAAGAAGACCAGGCCGATCATGCCGGTGGAGGCGGAGAACTGCCGGTTGCCGAAGAGGCGCACGTCCAGCGACGGGAACTCGATGCGGCGCTCGTAGAGCACGAAACCGACCAGCACCAGCAGGCCGGCGATCAGCGGGGCCCAGGAGAAGGTGTCGCCGAAGCCGTCCTCGCCACCCTTGATCACGCCGTAGGTGACCAGGGTCAGACCGACGATGGAGAGCAGCACGCCGACCACGTCGATGCGGCCCGGCTTGGGGTCACGCGACTCCGGGACCAGCGCGAACACCAGGACCACGCCGATGATCACGATCGGCACGTTGATCAGGAAGACCGAGCCCCACCAGAAGTGCTCCAGCAGGAAGCCGCCGAGGATCGGGCCGAGCGCCACGGCGAGACCGACCGCGCCGGCCCAGACGCCGATGGCGCGACCCCGCTCCTTCGGCTCGAAGACGTTGGCGATGATCGACAGGGTGGCCGGCATGACGGCGGCGGCGCCCAGGCCCATCACCGCGCGGGCGGCGATCAGCTGGTCGGGCGAGCCGGCGTAAGCCGAGATCAGCGAGGCGATGCCGAACAGGACCAGGCCGACCACCAGGGTGATCCGGCGGCCGAGCCGGTCGGCCAGGATGCCGGCGGTGAAGAGCATGCCGGCGAAGACCAGCGTGTACGAGTTGATGGCCCACTCCAGCTCGCTCTGGGTGGCGCCGAGGCCGCGCTGCGGGTCGGAGATGATCCGCAAGGCCACGTTGAGCACGGTGTTGTCGAGCACCACGACGAGCAGGCTGATCACCAGCACGCCGAGGATGGCCCAGCGTCGGGGATGCCCGGCCTGGGGTTGCGCTTGTGCGTTCATCCGGTGTTTCCCCCCGGTTTTGAAACGGAACTGTCTCGTATCTCAATGAGCACGCTAGTCCTCGAGCATAAGGAAACGGAACGCTCTCGTATCGAAAGTGTCGGGCGCCACATTTGACCTGGAGCGCACTCCAGCTCCTAGCGTCGTCGGCATGGAGAGAATGGAACTGGGACGGACCGGCACGCAGGTCAGCAAGCTCGCCCTCGGCGCCATGCAGATGGGCGGCGCCACCAGCGAGGCGGACTCGATCCGCATCCTGGACCGCTACTTCGAGGCCGGCGGCTCGTTCCTGGACACCGCCGACTGCTACGAGTGGTGGGCGCACCGGGGCAGCCGCGGCGGGCAGAGCGAGGAGCTGCTGGGCCGGTGGCTCAAGAACCGCCGGGATCAGGTCTTTCTCGCGACCAAGGGCAGCGCGGTGCCGGCCTGGTCGCAGGAGCTGTGGAACGCGGACGGCTCGGCGAACTGGGAGCTGGCCCGGCGCACCTTCGCCGGCGCCGGGGGTGACACCCTGCGGCACGCGCTGGACGGCAGCCTGAAGCGGCTCGGCACCGACCACGTCGACCTCTACTACGTGCACGTGGACGACCTGGCCACCCCGCTGGAGGAGACCCTGGAAGCCTTGAACGCTCTGGTCGTCGCCGGCAAGGTGCGCTATCTGGGCTGGTCGAACGTGCGTACCTGGCGGTTGGAGGCGATCCGGCAGCTCTGCGACCGCAACGGCTGGGCGGCCCCGGTCGCGCTCCAGCAGCAGCACTCCTACCTGCGGCCGAAGGCCGGCAACACCTCCGGCGCGATCGTCGGCCCGGAGCAGTGGGAGTACCTGGACCTGCACCGCGACCTCCAGCTGGTCGCCTACTCGCCGATCCTCAAGGGCATCTACGACGACCCGGCCAAGCGGTCCGGGCACTGGATGATGGAGAACTACGAGGGGCCGGACGTGGACGCCCGGCTGGCCGTGCTGAACGAGGTCGCCGCCGAGGTGGGCGCCACGCCGAACCGGACGGTGCTGGCCTGGCTGCTGCACCAGGCCGGGCCGTCGGTGGTCCCGCTGATCGGCCCGAAGACCCCGGAGCAGCTAGACGACCTGCTCCCGGCTCTGGACATCAAGCTGGACGCCGCCCAGCTCGCCCGGCTGGACGCGGCCGGCGCCTGAACCTGACGCCAGCTCCACCGACTCCCGCGGCTCGACGTCGGCCAGCTCCAGGATGCCGTCCGCGTCGACCGGGTGGGAGAGCAGGTAGCCCTGGGCGTACTCGCAGCCCAGCCGGGACAGCACCTGGAGGTCGGCGGCGTTGTCGACGCCCTCGGCGACGGTCTCCATGCCGAGGGCGTGCGCCATCTTCACCATCGCGTCGGCCAGCGAGCTGCGTGCCGTGTCGCGGTGGATGCCGGTGACGAAGGTCCGGTCGATCTTCACGACGTCCCAGCCGTGGTCGGCGACCCGGGCCATCGACGAGTAGCCGGTGCCGAAGTCGTCGACCGCGATCCGGACGCCGGCCCGGCGCAGCGGCCCGAGCGCCGCGTCGACGGTGGACGGCTCGGCCAGCCCGGTCTCGGTCAGCTCCAGGGTGAGCATGTCGGGCGGGGTGCCGGTGCCGGCGAGCGCGGCGAGCACCAGGTCGGCCGTGGACGCGTCGAGCTGTCGAGGGGACAGGTTGACCGCGACGGGGATCCATCGGCCGGTCCGGTTGTACCAGCCGCGCTGCTCGGCCAGGGACTGTTCGAGCACCTGCGCGAACAGCTGGGCGATGGTGCCGGCCGCCTCGGCGATCGGCACGAACACGGCCGGTGGCAGCACCCCGTCGACCGGGTGCCGCCACCGGACCAGGGCTTCCACCGAGCTGAGCTGCCCGTCGCCGACCCGGAACACCGGCTGGTAGACGCAGAACAGCTCGCCCGGGTGGGTGAGCGCGCGGCGCAGGTCGGCGTCCAGGCGCAGCCGTTGCGCCGCGCCCGAGCGGAGATCCGCGTCGAAGCGCACCATCCGGCCCCGGCCGGCCGCCTTGGCCTGGTACATCGCGGTGTCCGCGTCCTGCATCAGGACGTCCGGGTCGGCGTCCGGGTTGCCCGTGGTCCGCAGCCCGATCGACAGCGAGGCGAAGAACTCGGTGCCGTCGGCGAGCCGCATCGGCCGGCCCAGGTCCGTGGTCACCCGCTCGGCGATCGCGACAGCCTGCTCCTCGGTGGTGTCCGGCATCAGGATGACGAACTCGTCACCGCCGAGCCGGCACACCACGTCACTGTCCCGGACCGCGCCCCGCAGCCGGGTGCTGATCTCGATGAGCAGCTGGTCGCCGGCGTCGTGGCCGAGGCTGTCGTTGACGTCCTTGAAGTGGTCCAGGTCGCAGAAGAGCAGGCCGAGCCGCGCCGACCGGTCGGCCGGCAACGCGCTCAGCGCCATCGCCAGCCGGTCCATCAGAAGACTGCGGTTGACCAGGCGGGTGAGCGGGTCGTGCCCGGCGCGCCAGGCCAGCTCGTGGATCGGGCCGGTCAGCCGGAACGCGACCAGCCCCATGGAGAGCGCCGCCCCGACGATCAGCGCGACGTCCGGGTCCGGGTCCCAGAGCAGGTGCAGGGTGGGCAGGACCAGCGCGGCGGCGAACAGGATCAGGGCGCGGGTCAGGGTCAGGACGTTCACCGTGGACCGCCGGGGCGTGGTGACCACCATCGACGGGTGCAGGCCGGCCGTGCCGATCAGGATCGGCATTGCCATCCAGCCCAGGTCGATCAGCCCGCCCTCGGTGTACGTCCCGGCCAGTCCCTGGTGCGTGTAGAGCGCGTCGGAGACGAACCAGGCCACCAGCCCGGTCAGCAGCCAGCGCACCCCCGGCGTGCGCAGCTCGACGCCGAGCGCCAGGGCCAGCGCGCAGTAGACCACGAGCAGCGTGTTGATCGGCGCGGCCACCGCGAAGAACCGGGCGGCCAGGCTGCCGCCCACCGTCTCGGCCGGCTGCACCACCAGGATCCAGGCGATGCTGGCCAGCGGCGCGAGGATCACCGCGGAGTCGACGAAGGCGGTCCGGCCGGCCCGGGACGCGAGCATCGCGGTGCCGGCCGCGATGGTCAGGTGCCCGATCAGATAGAGCACGTCCGCGACCGGCGGGAACGGCGGATCGCCGCCGCGTGCGGTGTGCACCGCGAAGACGATGTCACCGGCCGCGGAGAAGAGCAGCCCGCCGGCGATCACCAGCCAGCCGTTGCGGCGCTGCGGGGCATGCCGCCGCAGACCCAGCCAGACCGCGGCCGGTGCGGTGCTGTTCACCAGCACGTAGATCCACCGGGTGGTGTCGTTGAACGGGGTGATCAGGTAGATCACCGCGAGCGCCGAGGTGACCAGCAGGTAGATCCACCACAGGTGGCGGGCGCCGCGGGTCTGCATGTCGCTCTTATCGGCCGGGACACGGTCATCCCGAGAGATCCGGGTTCTTCGTCCGCGGTGACGACCTTTCGTTTCTTTGTCAAAACCTTTGAACGGCAGGTTGATTTCCAGGATTGACAATTTACTGCCCGGCGACGACTCTGAGACCGTCGCCACAGCCGGTGAGCCCGCAGGTCCCCGGCACGTGGTCCCCGCGGCGTTCCGGTGGTGCGTGCCTTCGTGCCCTAGTCAGGGAGATATATAGATGATTGTCCGGAGAAAGTGGGCGGCTCCCGTGCTCGCCCTGACCCTGGCGACGACCGGCTGCGGCGGTGGCGCCGGTGACAAGCCGGCGGTCGCCGAGACGTTCGAGCTGACCGAGACCACCCCGGCCGCGACCGGCGACGTGGAGAGCGTCACCTGGGCGCTGCCCTCCGGCGAGCCGGCGTCGCTCGACCCCGCCCGGACAGGCGACTACTCGGCCAACACGGTCGGCACCAACCTCTGCGAGAGCCTGCTCCGGCTGAACACCGACTACTCCACGTCGCCCGGCCTGGCCAGCGAGGTCACCCAGCGGGACGCCACCACCGTGGTGATCACCGTGCGCGACAAGGTGACGTTCTGGGACGGCTCACCGCTGACCGCCGAGGACGTGGTCTACAGCCTCAAGCGGAACCTGGACCCGAAGCTGGCCTCGTACAGCGCGCACGTCTTCGCCAACGTCGCCTCGATCGACAAGACCGGGCCGCTCGAGGTGACCGTCAGGTTCAGGACTCCGGACGTGCAGTTCGTCCCGGACCTGGCCGGCGTGCCGGGTGCGATCATCCAGGAGAGGTACGCCACCAAGGCGGCCGCCGCGTTCGGCACTGCGAGCGGCGGGCTGATGTGCACCGGGCCGTTCCGGCTGGGCGGCTGGCAGAGCGGCCAGAAGATCACGCTGAAGCGGAACGACAACTACTGGGACGCCGCGCGCAAGGCGAGGGCGGCGACGTTCCAGTTCGTGTTCCTGACCGACAGCAGCACGCTGACCAGCGCGTTGCTCTCCGGCGAGGTGGACGGGGTGTACGGCGCGCCGGCCGGCGGCATGGCCACGCTGCGCAGGACCGATGCCGGCAAGCTGTACTTCGGGCCGAGCACCGAGACGGTCAGCCTGGGCGCGGTGGCCGCCGAGGGGCCGGCCGCCGACCCGAAGATCCGGCAGGCCCTCGACCTGGCGATCGACAAGCGCAGCTTCGTGCTCAGCGTGCTCAAGGGCGCCGGCGAGCCGCTGAAGACCTTCACCCCGCCGCTCGCCTGGAGCGGCAGCCCGGCCAAGAGCGTCTACGACGCCGGGTACGCGGCCCTGCCGGACACCTCGAAGGCCGACCTGACCAGGGCGAAGCAGCTGGTCACCGAGGCCGCGCCGAGCCGGAGGGACCTGGTGATCGCGCTGCCCGCCGGCGACCAGTCGCTGTTGCAGACCGCGACCATCGCGCAGGCCGCGGCGCAGCAGATCGGGCTGACCATGACGATCAAGCAGTTGCAGCCGGCCGAGTTCGCCGGGCTGTTCTACGACCCCACGCTGCGCAATGGCATCGACTTCATCGCCACCACCGGATACCTGGAGGTGCCGGGGGCGCTGTACTACGCGCCGGGCTTCGTGCTCCCGGGCGCGCCGTTCAACTGGACGAACTACGAGGACCCGGACGTCACCAAGAACATCGGGGCGGCGGTGTCGGCGACCGACCCGGCCGCGTCGGCGCGGGCGTTCGTGGCCGCGCAGGCGATCTACGGGCCGGCGAAGCTCCAGATCACCCTCGCCGAGTCGTACAACCGGCTGTTCCTGAACAAGCGGATCACCGGGGCGCCGGCGTCCTTCTCCTACATCTCGTCGGCCTGGGCCGCGCTGGTCGGTACGGCATGATCGGGTTCGTCGCCCGCAAGGTCGCCGCCATGCTGGGCACCGTCGTGGTGGCCAGCGTGGTGATCTTCGGAGCGCTGTACCTGGCGCCCGGGGACCCGGCGAGCATCCTGGCGGGCGGGCACGAGGTCACCCCGGCGACGATGGCGGCGATCCGGGCGCAGTACCACCTGGACGAGCCGTTCTGGGCGCAGTACTGGCACTGGGTGTCCGGGCTGCTCAGCGGGGACCCGGGCACCTCGATGGTGCTGAAGGTGCCGGTCACCACGCTGATCGGCGCGCGGATCGGCACCACGGCGCTGCTGGTGGCGTACGCCTCGGTCCTGATCCTGGTCCTCGGGGTGGCCCTCGGCGTCCTCGCCGGAGCCGGCGGCAAGGTGGTCGACGGCGCCCTGACGGCCGGCACCACGGTCCTGATGGCGGCGCCCGCCTTCGTGGCGGCCATCCTGCTGATCTGGATCTTCGCCACCAGGCTGGCCTGGTTCCCGGTGTTCGGCTCGGGCGACGGGTTCGGGGACGAGATCTACCACCTGACGCTGCCGGCGCTCGCGCTCAGCGGTGGCTATCTGGCCTACGTCAGCCGGATCACCCGCACCGAGGTGCGGGCCGAGCTCGCCGCCGACCACGTGGCGGCGGCCCGGGCCCGGGGTGTGCCGCGGTGGGCGGTGCTGCGGCGGCACGTGCTGCGCAACGCGGCGCCGCCGATCCTGGCGGTCTCCGGGGTGACGGTGGCCGGGCTGTTCGCCGGGACGGCGGTGGCGGAGCAGGCGTTCGGCGTGAGCGGGCTCGGGTCGCTACTGGTGCAGAGCGCGGCCCGGCAGGACCTCGTGGTGGTGCAGGTGCTCTCGTTGCTGCTGGTCACGGCGTTCGTCGTGGTGAACGTGCTGGTCGACTTGCTGAACGCCGCCCTCGACCCCCGGTTGGTGAAGGCATGACAGTCATCCCCATGCCACGATATTTCGGGAAAATCAGATTTTTCGCGCCTGGCTTCTGCGCTCTGGTCGTGCTCATCGCGATCGTGGCACCGTGGATCACCCCGCACGACCCTCACGCGGTCGATCCCCTGAACGCCTACGCCCCGTTCAGCGGCGAGCACCCGCTGGGCACCGACGACCTGGGCCGGGACCTCCTCTCCCGGCTCATCATCGGCACTCGGGCCAGCCTCGCCGGCCCCTTGATCGTGGTCCTCGCGGCCGGCGCCGCGGGCACCCTGCTCGCGGTCAGCGCCGCCTGGTTCGGCGGCTGGTTCGACGCCGCCGTCTCCCGGGCGCTGGACATCCTGTTCGCCTTCCCCGGACTGGTCCTGGCGATCACCGTGGCGGCGATCTTCGGGGCCGGGTTCGTCGCCCCGGTGGTGGCGCTCTCCCTGGCCTTCGTGCCGATGATCGCCCGGGTGATGCGGGCCGCGGCGCTGCGCGAGCGGAACCTGCCGTACATCGAGGCGCTGCGCGTGCAGGGCTTCTCCGGCTGGCACATCTGCCTGCGGCATCTGCTGCCGAACCTGGCGCCGCTGCTGGTGGTCCAGGCCGCGATCGGTTTCGGGTACGCCATGATCGACCTCGCCTCGATCGCCTTCCTCGGCCTCGGCCGGCAGCCCCCGGCCGCCGACTGGGGCCTGATGATCGCGAACGGTCAGCCGTCCATCCTGGCGGGTCACCCGCAACAGTCCATCGAGGCCGCCGTCGCCGTGGTGCTCACCGTGGTGGCGTTCACCGTGGTCGCCGAGCGACTGGCCGCCCGTTTCGGCGGCGATGTCCGATGACCGTGCTCGAGTTCGACCGGCTGCGCGTGACGATCGGCAACCGGCCGATCCTCCGCGAGGTCACCCTGACGGTGGCCACGGGTGAGGCGGTCGGCCTGGTCGGCGAGTCCGGCTCGGGCAAGTCGATGACCGTGAAGTCGGTGCTGCGCATGCTGCCCGCGGGCGCGGCGGCGGGCGGGACGATCAGGCTGCTGGGCGCGGAGATCGGCAAGCTCGACGAGGCCGCTCTCCGCAACCTCCGCTCCCGGGACGTCGCCATGGTCTTCCAGGACCCGCGGGCCACCGTCAACCCGGTCCGCACGATCGGCGACTTCCTCACCGAAGTGCTGCGTGACCAGGGTGTTTCCAAGGCGCAGGCGCGACAGCGGGCGGCCGGGCTGCTCGCCGACGTGGGCGTCGACCACATCGACCGGCGGATGCGGCAGCGCCCGCACGAGCTCTCCGGCGGGCTGCTGCAACGCGTGGTGATCGCGGCGGCGCTGGCCACCGAGCCGAAGCTGATCCTGGCCGACGAGCCGACCACCGCGCTCGACGTGACCACCCAGGAGGAGGTGGTGGCGATCCTCGACGAGCAGCGGCACAAGCGGGGGACCGCGCTGCTGTTCATCTCGCACGACCTGGAGCTGGCCGCGGCGGTCTGCGACCGGATCGCGGTGATGTATGCCGGCGAGATCGTCGAGATTCTGCCCGCCGCCCGGCTGCACGAGGACGCCCGGCACCCGTACACCCGGGCGCTGCTGCGGTCGCGCCCGGGCGCCGTCCCGCCGGGCGCCCGCCTGGAAACGGTCCCCGGCACGCCGCAGGCCGCCTTCGACGCCCCGGCCGGCTGCGTCTTCGCCGATCGCTGCGGGCATGCGACCGCCAACTGCTTTTCGGTACGACCGGTGCTCCGTCCCGTCGATTCCGGGTCGGCCGCCTGTCACCTGCTGGAGGAGTCCCCGCATGGTGCTTGAGGTGCGTGACCTGCGCAAAGTCTTCAAGGGCGGTTTCGTCGCGGTGGACGGCGTCAGCTTCGAGGTGCCGGACGGCGGGTCGCTGGCGGTGGTGGGGGAGTCCGGTTCCGGCAAGACCACGTGCGCCCGGATCATCACCGGACTGGAGCGCGCCACGTCGGGGACCGTCACCGTCGAGCGGGGTGTCGTCCAGATGGTCTTCCAGGATCCCTATCAGTCCCTGGACCGGCGGCAGACCGTGGCGAGCTGTCTCGACGAGGTGGTCGCGCACCACACGGCTTCACCGAAGGCCGAGCGAAAAATCCGGACAGCGGAACTCCTGGCGCTCGTCGGACTCGACGAGCGGCACGGCGCGGCTCTGCCGCGGGCACTCTCCGGCGGTCAGCGGCAGCGGGTGGCGATCGCCCGGGCGCTGGCCGCGAATCCGAGGCTCCTGGTGCTCGACGAGGCCGTCGCCGCCCTGGACGTCTCGATCCAGGCGCAGATCCTCAACCTGCTGGTCGACGCCCGGGCCGCCACCGGCATCGCCTACCTGTTCATCACGCACGACCTGTCCGTGGTCCGGCACGTCTGCGAGGACGTGGTGGTGATGCACCGCGGGCGGGTGGTCGAGTCGGGCAGGGTGGAGCGGGTGCTGGACTCGCCGGCCGAGGCTTACACCCGCAAGCTCATCCAGTCGGTTCCGCGCCCCGGCTGGGTGCCGGCCCGGGGAGCCGGTCGTGCCGGCTGAGCCTTGTCGAAAACGTCCGGCCGGGGAGTCAGTCGTGCGGGGTGAGCCGTTCCAGCAGCGACTCGGCGGCGGTCCGGACCAGCCCGCCGGAGGCGACCGGCAGCTGGAGCTCGGCCATCATCGAGTTACCCATCGCCAGGCACCACAGCCCGTACGCCACCGAGCGGCGGCCGCCCGGCGAGGCGGCCGGGTACTCCGCGGCGAGGGCGTCCTCGACCGCCTGGATCGCCTGGTTGTAGTGGGTCTGGAGGGTGGCCCGGATCCGCTCGTCGGCGATCCCCGCGGTGATCAGCTCGCGGATCACCGCGTCGTCGTCGCTGATCGGCAGGAAGCCGCTGCTGAACAGATAGTCCATCGTGAACGGCAGCTTCTCCCGGGTCTCCGCCCCGGCGATCTTGCCGATGAACTCGGCCTCGTACCCGGTGTAGAGCCAGTCGGCGAACCGGCGCAGCAGGTCGTCGCGGTTGCCGACGTAGTGCCGGACGTGGCTGCGGCTGAGCCCGGACTCCTCGGCGACCCGCTCCAGGGTCGTGCCGGCCAGGCCGTTCTTCTGGAGGCAGCGCGCGGTGGCCCGCATGATCTGCTCGGTCCGCTCCGCCGCCATGCTCGGCCGGCCCATCGCCGCTCCCTCCGTCGTCAGTGCCTACAGCGTAATAGATTGTCAATTCCGAAAAGAAAACGAGGACCCGGCATGTCTGAACTTCCCGATCCCCGGCTGGTGTTCGCCTTCGAGGCGCGGGTCGACGTGGCCGAGACCCGGCACGTCGGCCGGGGGCCGGACGAGGTCCTGATGTTCACCCCGATCACCGGCGGCACGGTGTCCGGCCCGCGGCTCACCGGCCGGGTGCTGGCCGGCGGCGGGGACTGGTCGACCACCCGCGGGCAGGTCACCGAGCTGGACGCGCGGTACCTGCTGGAGGCCGACGACGGCACCGTGATCGACATCCGCAACCGGGGCTTCTGGCGGGCGGCACCGGAGGTCGAGGCGCGGGTCGAGGCGGGGGAGGACCTCCCGGAGACCGAGTACTACTACCGCACCAGCCCGATCTTCAGCACCGACGCCCCGGCGCACCGGTGGCTGGCGTCGTCCGTCTTCGTCGGGCTGGCCCGAGGCGAGCGTGGCCGGGTCTGCATCCGTTTCTTCGAGGTGCTCTGATGACGCTCGAAGTGCAGCGGACCGGGCCCGGCCCGATCTCTCCGGCCGCCACCCAGTACATGGTCCGGATGCGGGACGGTGTGCGGCTCGCCACGGACGTCTATTTACCGAAAAATCCGGACAAAATGCCCGGCCCTGTAGTGCTCACTCGACTGCCCTACGACAAGTGCGGCGAGTACACCTTCATGCCCCGGGTCGCGGCCTACTTCACCGCGCGTGGCTACACCATGGTCGTCCAGGACGTGCGCGGGAAGTTCCGCTCCGAGGGCGAGACGCTGCTCTTCGTCAACGAGGCCTACGACGGGTACGACACCCTCGACTGGATCGTGAACCAGCCCTGGTCGGACGGTGTCGTCGGGATGTGGGGCGACTCGTACTACGGGTTCACCCAGTGGGCCGCCGCCTCCACCGGGCACCGGGCGCTGCGGGCCATGGCGCCCCGGGTCACCGGCACCCGCCTCGGCGAGCTGCCGGTCCCGGCGCCCGGGCAGCGCACCCACGACGTGGAGATGTCCGTCCACCGGTTCTACCCGCTGAGCATGTTCCACGATCGGGACATGCTGGACTGGCAGATCGACTGGACCAGGCGGCCGCTCGCCGCCCAGGTCGAGGAGTTCTTCGAGACGGTCGGCAGCCGGTCCGCCTCGTACGACCTGTGGTTCCCCTACCCGGTCAGCCTGCGCCGCTTCCCGGCCGGCAGCCCGTTCGACGCCCCGGCCGTGCCGGTGCTGATGACCATCGGCTGGTGGGACAACTGCGCGCCGTGGCAGTGGTCCGACCACCGGGAGATCGCCGGTAAACCGGCCTGGGCGCGGAACGAGTACCTGCTCCTGGAGGCGATCGACCACGAGAACCACAGCCACTTCGAGCTGGATCCGCTGGTCAGGACCGCCGACTCGGACGCGGCGCTGCCCCGGTACCTGGATCCGGCGATCGAGTTCTTCGACGTGTTCCTGCGCGGCGAGCCGACGGAGATCCCGCGGGTGCGCTGGCAGCTCGCCGCTTCCGGGGACCCCGGACTGCGTTCCGACGTCGCCTGGCCGCCCCCTGCGTCGTACCGGAAACTGTTTTATCCGGTCGATGCCGGAGCGGCCGTGGGTGACGCGCCCGGTGGGGTCCTGGCGGACGAACCCGGGCGCGCGGAGACCGCGGTCTGGACGCACGACGCGGCCGACCCGGTCCCGTCGCCGGTCGGGGACGCGTTCGGGTTCCTCGCCGAGTACCCCGACGAGCGCGCCGCCGCCGACCGCCCGGACGTGCTGGTCTTCACCGCGGCGCCGGTCACCGCGCCGCTCGACCTGGCCGGGCCGATCACGCTGGACGCCGTCGTCGGCTCGGACGGGCCGGAGATGGACGTGTTCGCGCGGCTGCTCGACGTCGCGCCGGACGGCAGCGTGCGGCTGATCGCCCGCGGACAGCAGACGGTCATCCGGCCGGGCGACGCCTTCCCGGTCACGGTCGACCTGGGGCACACCGGATACCGGCTGAACCCGGGACACGCGCTGCGGCTGACCCTGGCCGGCAGCGACGCGCCGGAGTTCGTCCCGGCGCCGGGCACCGGCGAGCACCGCTGGCTGGCCGTCAAGACCATCCCGAACCAGCAGCGGATCCGGCTCGCCGAGACGCGGCTGACCTGCACCGTTCTTCCCGCTTGAGGAGCACCTTCATGGACAACCTGACCGCCACCGAGATCGCCGACGGGGTGCGCAGCGGCAAGTTCACCGCGGCCGCCGTGGTGGAGGCCCACCTGGCCCGGATCGGCGAGGTGAACCCGCAGGTCAACGCCGTCACCGTGGTCCTCGCCGACCGGGCCCGGCAGGCCGCCGCGACGCTCGACGAGCGGATCGCCGCGGGCGAGGACCCGGGCCCGCTCGCCGGGGTGCCGATCTCGGTCAAGGAGAACATCGACCTGACCTGGTCGGCGTCCACCTCCGGGCTGCCGTTCGCGGCCGGCAACATCCCGCCGGCCAACGCCACCTTCGTCGACAAGCTCCTCGCGGCCGGTGCCATCCCGGTCGCCCGGGGGAACATGCCGGACATCGGGCTGCGCTGGGACACCGACAACGACCTGTTCGGCCGCACGCTCAACCCGTGGGACCCGGCGCGGGTGCCGGGCGGGTCCAGCGGCGGCGACGCGGTCGCGGTGGCCACCGGCATGGTCGCGGCCGGTCTCGGCAACGACTACGGCGGCTCACTGCGGCTGCCCGCGCACGCCGCCGGGATCACCGCGCTGCGCCCCTCGGCCGGCCGGGTGCCCGGACCGACCCGCGCGGTCGAGCCGCTCCCGCTCTCCCTCCAGGCGATGGCGGTGAACGGCCCGCTCGCCCGCCGGGTCGCCGACCTCGACCTGCTGTTCGGCGTGATGCACGGCGCCGACGACGTCGACCCGCTCAGCGTCACGGTCGCGCACCCGTCCGGTTACGACGGGCCGCGGCGGGTCGCGGTCACCGTCGACCCGGCCGGCTGGGGCGTCGACCCGCAGGCCGCGGCATCGGTCCGGGCGGCGGCGTCGGCGCTGGCCGCGGCCGGCTGGGAGGTCGAGGAGGTGGAGCCGCCGTCGGTCGACCGGTGCGCCACCCTCTGGCGGCAGCTCTCCTCCACCGAGAACGCCCCGATGCTGCTCACCCCGGGCGTGTTCCCCGGGCCGCTCTCGGCGGGCACGGTCCAGTACTTCAGGGACAACATCGTGGACGTCGCACTGCTCGACACCTCGGCCGCCTATCAGGGCGCCTGGGCGGAGCGGTTCGTGCACGCGGCGGCGTGGCGGGCCTTCCACGCGCGGTACCCGATCGTGCTCGGCCCGGTCACCACCCAGCCGATGCCGCTGATCGGGTTCGACCTGTCCGGCCCGGCCGCCGCCACCGACCTGTGGCGCGCCCACCGCCTGCTGGTCACCGCGAACTTCCTCGGCCTGCCCGCGGTCGCGGTCCCGACCGGGCTGTCCGGGAGCAGGCCGCTGGGCGTTCAGGTGATCGCCCGGCTGCACGGTGAGCACATCGCGCTGGCCGCGGCCCGCGACATCGAGGCCGCGTTCGATCCGATCACCCCGGTCCGGCCGCGCTCCTGACCGCTTCCGGTCACGGTCACATCCCTTTCCCGTACGGCGTCAGCCTGGCGCCGTCCGGATAGGATCAGGTCCCGTCGATGCCTGTCGCCTGGAGCCCGCCGTGACCGTGGCCGACCCGCCCGCACAGCCGTCCACCGCGGTGACCGTGCCGTCCCTCGTGGAGTCCCGTGCCGACCTGGACGGCCTGGGCGATCTGGTCGCCGTCTGCCGGCATCCGAACAGTCGCATCTACGCCGTGATCTTCTGGTTCTACTGCCTGGCGCTCGGTGTGTATCCGCTGGTGCTGGCGCTCGGCGCGGCCTTCGTTCCGACCGGGCCGGACGCGCATCGGCCGGCGTGGTGGATCCTGCTGCCGGTCGGCCTGGCCGGTGCCGGGGTCACCTATTTCGTGGGCCGGCAGGCGATCGGGAACGTGACCCGGCGGGCGCTGTACCTGTATCGCCGGGGCTATGTCGAGACCAAGGCGACCGGGCGGATCCGCCGGGTGCGGCGCTGGCCGGACGTGACCGCCATGCGGCGTGCGCAGGACTACCGGGTGCAGCTGACGGTGCCCGCCGAGCAGGCCGGCGGGGCGTACGTGATCCGGCGGGTCTACGGCAGCCGGCGCCGGGTGCACTATCCGCAGCAGCTGAGCCGGGAGATCGTCCGCCCATTGGACGAGCGCCTGGTCACCGTGCTGGTAGAACTCGACATCGAGGACCACCAACCCTGACCCGGCCTCTATTCCGCCCCATGTACCCGCAGCGCCGCTCCCTACCGCCGCTCCGCTCCCAGCTGGCGCTCACCGCCCCATCCACGCCCGTGAAAGGGCCACCAGCTCCAGCCAGCTTTGCCGGGCTGGCGCTCACGGCCCTATCCGCGTCCGGGATAGGGCGGTCAGGTCCAGCTGGGTTTGTTGGGCTGGCGCTCATGGCCCTATCCGCGTCCGGGATAGGGCGGTCAGGTCCAGCCGGGTTTGTCGGGCTGGCGTTCATGGCCCTGTCCGTGTGCGGGGTAGGGCGGTCAGGTCCAGCTGGGTTTGTTGGGCTGGTGCTGGTGGCCCTGTCCGTGTGCGGGGTAGGGCGGTCAGGTCCAGCTGGGTTTGTTGGGCTGGTGCTGGTGGCCCTATCGGGGGCTGGGATAGGGCGGTCAGGGCCAGCTGGGGGTTGGGGGCGCGGCAGTTTCTGAGGGTGGGCGGGCCTGGCGGGCTCCGCCCGGCGCGGCCTCGCGGTCTGGCACCGGGATCACCGCGCGCTTGGCCACGGGACGGGGCTGGTGCGGTTGTGGGGCACGAGATCGTACGAAATCGGGGTGGAATTGACCGGGAGTGATCGGCGGACCGTGCGTCAGGTGAGGCTCTGCCAGGCGGTGATCAGGGTTTGGCGGAACTCCGCGGACTGCGCTTCGGTGAGTTTGGTGGTCATGCGGGACTCCAGCTCACGGACCGGGTCGGCGACGGCGGTGAGCAGGGCGCGGCCCTCGTCGGTGAGGTGGAGGAGGAGTTCGCGGCGGTTGGCGGGGTTGCGTTCGCGGCGGATGAGGGAGCGCGTCTCCAGGGCTCGGACCATGTCGGCCATGGACTGGGCGGTGACGAACGAGTCGCGGGCCAGCTGGGCGGCGGAGAGGCCGTCGTGGCGCTCCAGGACGGTGAGTGCGGTGTATTGCAGGGCCGTGATGCCGTGGCCGCGCACCAGCTCGTCGAGGCGGGCGCGCACCGCGAGTTCGAGCTGTTTGACCAGGTAGAGCAGGGATGGCATCGGGGTTCTCCGTCCGCGAGCAGATGCTGAGAGATTACCCCATTGACAGGAAACCTGATCAACAGGAATCCTGTTGATCGAAGGCGGCGCGCGGGTCGAGGGGCTGCGGGGCCCGGACCGCGCGCCGCCACTTTCCCCAACGGTGATCCCCGTGAGAGGTTGAAAAGTATGGATCTGAGCGGCAGGGTTGCCCTCGTCACCGGCAGTGGGCGGGGCCTCGGTCTGGCCTATGCCAAGGCGCTCGCCGCGGCCGGCGCGTCCGTCGTGGTGAACGACGTGGACCAGGCGGCGGTCGATGCCGCGGTCGCCGAGATCCCCGGAGCTGTCGGCGTGGCCGCGGCCGTCGGTGACACGGAGAGCGCGGAGAAGCTGGTCGCGGCGGCGGTGGAGGCGTTCGGGAAGCTGGACGTGCTGATCACGAACGCCGGGATCCTGCGGGACCGGGTGCTCTGGAAGATGACCGACGACGACTTCGACGCGGTGATCAAGGTGCACCTGCGCGGGACGTTCACGTGTGCCCGGGCCGCCGCGATCCAGATGCGGGCGCAGGGCACCGGCGGGCGGCTGATTCTGATCTCCTCGCCGGCCGGGCAGCGGGGGAATTTCGGGCAGACCAACTACGCGGCGGCCAAGGCCGGCATCGCGGCGATGGCCCGGACCTGGGCTCTGGAGCTGGCGCGCAGCGAGATCACGGTGAACGCGGTGGTGCCGATCGCGGCCACCGAGATGACCAAGACGATTCCGGCCTTCGCGCCGGTGATCGAGGAGGCGGAGCGGACCGGGCAGCCCTATCCGGCGTGGTTGCGGCGCGATGAGGGGCTCGGGACGGTCGATGACGTGACCGGGCTGATCACGTTCCTGGCTTCGGAGGGGTCGAAGGGGATCACCGGGCAGGCGATCGGGATCGGTGGGGACAGGCTGGCGCTCTGGTCGCATCCCGCGGAGAAAGCGGTCCGTCATCGGGACGGTGGCTGGTCCGCTTCCGCGATCTCCTCCGGGTGGGATTTCGATCAGGAGACCTACGGCATCCCGGCTCCACGGGTGCCGTGATGGATATTTCGAGACTTGTCGCCATTGATGTGCATACGCATGCTGAGGTCAGCAGAAGCGGGCATACGTCGCTGAGCCCCTCGCTGCTCGGAGCCTCCGCGGACTACTTCAAGGCGCACGGTCACCGGCAGCCCTCCATCGACGAGATGGCCTCCTATTATCGGGAGCGCCAGATGGCGGCCGTGGTCTTCACGGTCGACGCCGAGCACGCCACCGGGCACCCGCGGATCTCCAACGAGGAGATCGCGGCGAACTGCGCGGAGCACCCGGACACGCTGATCCCGTTCGCCAGCATCGACCCGCACAAGGGGAAGGCCGGCGTCCGCGAGGCGCACCGGCTGGTCACCGAGCACGGGGTGCGGGGCTTCAAGTTCCATCCCAGCATCCAGGGGTTCGCGCCGGACGACCGGATCGCCTATCCGCTGTATGAGGCGATCGAGGAGCTGGGCGCTGTCGCGCTGTTCCACACCGGGCAGACCGGGATCGGCGCCGGGGTGCGCGGCGGCGGTGGCATCCGGCTGAAGTACTCCAACCCGATGCTGGTCGACGACGTCGCGGTGGACTTCCCGGACCTGCGGATCATCCTGGCCCACCCCTCCTTCCCGTGGCAGGACGAGGCACTCGCCGTCGCCACGCACAAGGAGCACGTGTACATCGATCTGTCCGGCTGGTCGCCCAAGTACTTCCCGCCGCAGCTGGTCCGCTATGCCGGCAGCCTGTTGCAGGACAAGGTGCTGTTCGGCTCGGACTATCCGGTGATCACCCCGGATCGGTGGCTGGCCGACTTCGCCAAGCTCGACATCAAGGACTCGGTGCGCGACAAGATTCTGTTGCACAACGCCGCCCGTTTGCTATTCGGAGGAGACAGTAGATGACCACGACCGTGAACGGCTTGGACGAGCTCAAGGGCCTCGTCGGCAAGGACCTCGGTGTCAGCGAGTGGCTGGAGGTCACTCAGGAGCGGGTGAACACGTTCGCCGACGCCACCGGCGACCACCAGTGGATCCACGTCGACCCGGAGCGTGCCAAGGCCGGTCCGTTCGGCGCTCCGATCGCGCACGGCTATCTGACGTTGTCGCTGGTCATTCCGCTGTTCGGGGACCTGCTCAAGGTCGAGGGGATCAAGATGGGCGTCAACTACGGGCTGGAGAAGGTGCGCTTCCCCAGCCCGGTCAAGGTGGGCGCGAAGATCCGGCTGGCCGCCACGGTGGTCAGCGTCGAGGACGTGCCCGGCGGGACACAGAGCACGTTCGACTTCACCGTGCAGATCGACGGCTCGGACAAGCCGGCCTGCGTCGCGCGTACCGTCTACCGCCAGTACGTCTGAGGACCCCTCATGCACAACGCAGGGCTGGGTTCCTGGCCGGGGCGGCGGGCGGCCATGTCGCCCGGCCGCACCGCGCTGATCTTCGAGGGGCGGCGGGTTTCGTACGCCGAGCTGCACCAGCGGATCGCCCGGCTCGCCGCCGCACTCCGCTCGTCCGGGGTGCGGCGGGGTGATCGGGTCGCCTATCTGGGGCCGAATCATCCGTCGTTCGTCGAGACGATGTTCGCGACCTGGGCGCTGGGGGCGGTCTTCGTGCCGCTGAACTTCCGGCTGACCGCTGCGGAGTTGTCCTACCAGCTGTCGCACAGCGGCGCTGCGGTTCTGATCCACGCCCCCGGCTCGCCGGCCGTGACCGCGCCCGTGACGTTCCCGGTGGACGGCCTTCCCGCCGCGGATCCGATTTATCCGGATGAACCGGTCGGCCTTTCCGATGTGGCGGCGATCCTGTACACGTCCGGGACGACCGGGCATCCCAAGGGCGCCATGCTCACCCACGGCAACCTGGTCTGGAACTGCTACAACCTGCTGGTCTGCGTGGACGTGGCCAGCGACGAGGTCACCCTGGTCAGCGCGCCGCTGTTCCACGTGGCCGCGCTCGACCAGTGCCTGCTGCCGACGTTCCTCAAGGGCGGCACCTCGGTGATCATGCCGAGCTGGGACGTGGACGGCTGCTTCGACCTGATCGAGCGGCACCGGGTCACCTGGATGTTCGGCGTCACCACGATGTTCGCCGGGCTGAGCCAGTCACCCCGCTGGGCGGGCGCCGACCTGTCCTCGGTGCGCAGCCTGATGACCGGCGGCGCGTCGGTGCCGGAGGCGCTGATCCACCGATACCAGGAGCGTGGGCTGCTCTTCTGCCAGGGCTACGGGATGACCGAGACGGCGCCCGGCGCGACGTTCCTGGAGGCCCGGGAGAGCCGCGAGCACGTCGGGTCGGCCGGTCTGCCGGTGTTCTTCGCCGACGTGCGGTGCGTGCGGCCGGACCTGACCGACGCCGGCCCGGGCGAGCCGGGGGAGGTGCTGGTCCGCGGGCCGAACGTGACCCCGGGTTACTGGAACGATCCGGCGGCCTCGGCGGCGGCGTTCGTGGACGGGGAGTGGTTCCGCTCGGGGACGTGGCCGTGGTCGACGAGGCCGGGCACTTCCGCATCGTCGACCGGACCAAGGACATGTACATCTCCGGCGGGGAGAACGTCTACCCGGCCGAGGTGGAGGCGGCCATCTTCGAACACCCCGGGGTGGCGGAAGTGGCCGTGGTCGGGGTGCCGGACGGGAAGTGGGGAGAGGTGGGGCGGGCGTTCGTCGTACCCCGGCAGGGTTGCGCTCTGCAACCGGACGACGTGCCGGCCTTTCTGCGGGAACGGCTCGCCAAGTACAAGATCCCGGTTTACGTCGACGTGATCGACGAGTTGCCGAAGACCGGCTCGAACAAGGTGCGCAAAGGTCCGCTGCGGGCGCTGCCCCTTCCGCAGCGGTCATGAGAGCTCGGCTGACCAGGTCGGACCCACCATGTCACTGCGGCCAGGCCGTGGAGACGAGGGACGGAAGGACCTCGGCGGCGGGTCCGCGCAGATTCACTCGGGCGATCGGGTCGAGCGGGGTGGGCTGGGGGTTCACCTGGATCACCGCGGCGCCGTAACGGGTGGCCAGGCGGGGGATCTCGGCGGCCGGGTAGACCAGGCCGGACGTGCCGACGGTGAGCAGGACGTCGCAGGTGGAGGCGGCTACGGCGGCGGCTTCCAGGGCCTCCTGCGGGAGGGCTTCGCCGAACCAGACGACGCCGGGGCGGATCAGGCCGTCGCAGTGCGGGCAGCGTGGGGGGTCGACGCGGCGGCCCTCGTCCGGCTGGTCGCCGGTGGTGTCCGGGACGGGCGCCGGGCGGGTGCACTCGGTGCAGCGCGGGGCGAACAGGCTGCCGTGCAGGTGGGTGACCGACGTGGAGCCGGCGCGTTCGTGCAGGTCGTCGACGTTCTGGGTGAGGACGGTCAGCTCCGGGGTGTGCGCGGCCATCCGGGCGACGGCCAGGTGACCCTGGTGGGGGCGGACTCGCTGGACCAGTTGGCGGCGCCACTCGTACCAGCCCCAGACCAGGGCCGGGTCCTCGTCGAATGCCTGCGGGGTGGCCAGCGCCTGGGCGTCGAAGCGGGACCACAGGCCGGTCAGGGCGTCCCGGAACGTGGGCACGCCGCTCTCCGCGGACATGCCGGCGCCGGTGAAGACGACCACGTGGCGGGCCTGTCCCAGTAGTTTCGCGGCCTCGTTCAGGTCCATCGTGCTGCGCTCCTCATCCACGGGCGGGGCTCCCGCGTACCGAAGAAGAAGTGTGGCAGCGGCCCGGACCGGTCGCATCACCGTTCCCGCGGTGGGTCGTTTGAGGGATCAGACGGGTGTGGTGGAGGTTCCGTGAAGCGAGGGCGCCGGCTTCTGCTGGCCGTGGTGCTGGGTGCGGTGCCGCTGGCCGGGTGCGACGGGACTGCGACGGACCGGCCGGGGGCGCTCGCACCGGTCTCGGAGAGCCTGCCGCCCGGGGCGTCGTGGCAGGCCGGGGCGGCACCGAGCCGGGGAGTGCTGGCGCCGGAGGATCCGGCCCGGACCGTGCTGCCCGGCGACGAGCGCCCGGTGGGCGGTGGGCGCGTGGACGCGGGGCCGGTGGGCAGCCGGCCCGGTGACGTGGGAGTGGCGGGCGGCGGGTCCGGGGATCGGGGGGATGCGGCGCCGCGAACGGGGGCTCCGGCGTGGGGAGGCCGGTCCGGGGACGGGAGGGCGGCGCCACGGGATGACCGTGCTCGTCCCTGGAATCGGGGGGTCATACCGGACCGGCAGGTGCTGCCGGACCCACCGGCTTCCCCGGCTCCAGCGGCGGGCACCGCCACATCGGGCAGCGATGTTCCCTCGAAGCCATCGGCGAAGCCGAAGAAGCGGGCGAAGAAGGCGCCGAAGCCGGCGCCGGCCACCGAGCCGGCGTCCCCGGTCGAGCCCGATCCGGCGGCGCCGGCCACTCCCGCGGAGGGTGCGACGGCCCGCGAGGAGAGCGTGGCGATGGCCGGCCTGGCTGCCGGGATGGCCGCGGCGGGAGGCTTGGGCTGCGGGGGCGTGGGGTGCCGTTGACTCGGGCCCGGACGGCCGCCGACTGGCGGGAGCGCCTGGACCGGTTCGGGGCGCGGGCGATGACCACGGTCGGCGACTGGATCGCGCCGGGTTCCCGGGCGGCGGCCTCGGAACCGCGGATCAGCGCCCTGGTCGCGCTGGTGGCCGTGGTCGGCGGCGTGCTGCCCATCCTGATCATGGCGGTGACCTGGGCGAGCAAGCCGGACCCAGTGGCACAGGAGACGTCCTGCGCGCGGTCCGGATACGTGCTGGCGGGGGAGCCGGACAAGGACCGGTATCGCCCGGAGAACCAGTGCAACGCGGCCGGCGGCGAGAACGTGGTCGAGCGTACCGGGACCGGCCGCTACCTGGTCACTTTCGCCGGGCTGGGGGAGGAGGGCGGGGTCGCCGAGGTGACGCCGGTGACCGGTGACGACCGGATCTGCACCCTGCCGGACTGGCATCCGGACGGCGACGACGAGCTGGTCCGGGTGGACTGCTTCGACCGGTTCGGGCAGGCGGCGGACAGCGGGTTCGCGGCGCGCTTCTGGCATCCGCGGGGCGGCGACGGGACGGCGGCCTATCTGCGGCTCGGGGATCCGGGGCGGACGAGCCAGACGATCGACGACGCCTACAGCTACAACTCGGCGGGCGGGACGAACTCGGCGGATCGCGAGGACGTCGGCTCCTATGTGGTCTATTTCGGTCAACAGACCTCCGGCGGCGGGACGGTGAAGGTGACCGCGGCCGGGGACGCAGCGACGGTCTGCGGCGTGGAGCGGTGGTCCGCCGACGAGGCGGGCCGGCAACTCGTGGTCCGGGTCCGGTGCCGCGATGCCGCTGGGCAGGCGGTGGACTCGCGGTTCGCGGTGACGTTCGCGGTGCGGGCGGGTGCGGCGGCCTATCTGCTGGCCGAGCATCCGGCGGAGCCCGAGTACACCCCGGCGGGTGGCTCGCAGTTCAACGGTGCGGGGCGGGCCAACTCGGTCACGCGGTCCGGGCCGGGGGAGTACCGGGTCGCCTTTCCCGGGCTGCCCGCGGGGCGGGGCGTCGTGCAGGTCACGAGCTATGCCACCGCCGCCACCTGTGTGATCTCCGCCGAGGATCACGAGCGCGTCGTGTGCCGGGATCCGTCCGGCGCCCCGGCCGACGCGCAGTTCGCCGCGATCCTCTGGCAGTAGTCAGACCGGGGCGGGACGCAGGACCAGGTCGGCGCAGCGGGCCGGGGCGTCCGGGAAAGGCAGGTGGCCACACCCGGGCAGCGGCACATGGCGCGCGCCGGGCAGCGCGGTCCGCGCCCGGAAAGCCTGCTTACGGTACGGCAGGACGGCATCCCGGGTGCCCCAGGCGATGGTGACCGGTATCCGGCTCAGCGCACCGTGATCCTGAAGCGCCCACGGCGTCAGGTCCCGGAACGCCGCTCGCGACGCCGAGAACCCCGGCGCTCCGGCCAGCGCCCGGGCGGCGGCGACGCACTCGTCCACGGCCAGCCCCGCCGGCTTGGCGTAGAACGGCGCGCACAACACCACCCGCCCCGCCCGCGCTGCCATCAGCCGGGGAAGCAGCGGATCCAGCGCCGCGCTGCCGGCCCGGGCGGCGCCGACCACGAACCGTCCCCAGCGCGCGCCGCCCGGCGGCCAGAACCCGACCGGCGAGAACGCGGTCACCGCGCGGGCCCGGCCGCGGCGGCCCAGCTCCAGGGCGATCCCGCCGCCCATCGAACTGCCGGCGATCTCCACCTCGTCGAGGCCGAGCGCGTCCAGGAAGGTGGCGACCAGGCCGGCCAGGTGCGGCACCGAGCCGGGGCGGACGCCGGGCGGCGGCGCGGGCCAGATCGGCGACGTGCCGAAGCCGGGCAGGTCGATCGCGATGACGTCGCGGTGCGGCTCCAGCAGGGGGAGCACCGGGTTCCACACTTGCCAGTGGCTGCCGATGCCGTGGATCAGCAGCAGGGGCGGGCCGGACCCGCGCCGGTGATGGGTCAGCGACGTCATCCGAGCACCATGCCGTCCGCCGGCCGGGAACGGCACCGTCGGACGGGTGGATTGGCGGTGCGGGCAAGACCGGGAAACGCGTTGTTGACATGTTGTCAATAAGGGCGTGATGCTACGGCGATGTCGTACGACTACGACGTCCTCGTGATCGGCTCCGGGTTCGGGGGCAGCGTGACCGCGCTGCGCCTGACCGAGAAGGGCTATCGCGTCGGCGTCCTCGAGGCCGGGCGCCGCTTCACCGACGACCAGTTCGCCACGACGTCCTGGCGGCTGCGTGACTATGTGTACGCCCCGGCGCTCGGTTGCTACGGCATCCTCCGGCTCACCCTGCTCAAAAACGTGCTGATCATGTCGGGGGCGGGGGTCGGCGGTGGCTCGCTCGGGTACGCGAACACGCTGTACGAGCCGCCGGACGCGTTTTACGCCGACCCGCAGTGGTCCGGGATCACGGACTGGAAGGCGGCCCTGGCCCCCTATTACGACCAGGCCAAACGCATGCTCGGGGTGACGATCAACCCGGTCGAGACGGAATCTGATCGCGCGCTGCGGGCGGTGGCCGACGACCTGGGAGTCGGGGACAGCTATCGGCGTACGCCAGTGGGGGTCTACTTCGGAAGCGAACCCGGCGCCGTGGCGGCGGACCCGTTCTTCGGCGGGGCCGGGCCGGAGCGCAAGGGCTGCACGCTGTGCGGGTCGTGCATGACCGGGTGCCGGGAGAACGCCAAGAACACGCTGGTCAAGAACTATCTCTACCTGGCCGAGCGGGCGGGGGCGGAGGTGCTCGAGCGGACCACGGTGCGGGACGTGCGGCCGCTTCCCGACGGTGGCTACGTGGTCGCCACGCGGCGGACCGGCGGGCTGGCGAAACGGACGTTCACGGCGGAGCAGGTGGTCTTCGCGGCCGGGGCGCTCGGCACCCAGCGGCTGCTGCACAAGCTGCGGGACAGGGGCAGCCTGCCGGCGATCTCGGCGCGGCTCGGTGAGCTGAGCCGGACCAACTCGGAGTCGATCCTGGGCGCCCGCACCCGGCGGCGGGACCGGGACTTCAGCCACGGTGTCGCGATCACCTCCTCGATCCATCCGGATGCGGTCACGCACGTCGAGCCGGTGCGTTACGGGCCGGGAAGCAACCTGCTGGCGTTGCTCTCGACAGTGATGGTGGACGACGCGGGGCGGCAGCCGCGGTGGTGGGCCGGGCTCAAGGCGCTGGCGAGGGCGGGGCGGGACCTGCGGCTTTACGTGTCGCCGCGGGACTGGTCGCGGCAGACCGTGGTGCTGCTGGCCATGCAGCCGCTGGACAACTCGATCACGGTGTTTCGCAGGAGGGGGCGGCTGACCAGCCGGCCCGGGGTGGGTGAGCCGAATCCGGACTGGGTGCCGGCGGCGCACGACGTGGCTCGGCGGACCGCGGAGAAGGTGGACGGGGTGCCGCTCGGGTCGTACACCGAGTTGATCGGGAAGCCGGTGACCGGGCATTTCATCGGGGGGTGCGCGATCGGGGCGGACGCTGACTCCGGGGTGGTGGATCCGTATCACCGCCTCTATGGGTATCCGGGGCTGCACGTGATCGACGGGTCCACGGTGGCGGCGAATCTCGGGGTCAATCCGTCGCTGACGATAACCGCGCTGGCGGAGCGAGCGGTGGCGATGTGGCCCAACGTCGGCGAGTCGGATCCGCGGCCGCTAACGGGATATGTCTCGGTGAATCCGGTTGAGCCGGTCAAGGCGGTTGTTCCCGCTGATGCTCCGGCGGCGCTGCGCCTGAGGATCTCGGGATGACCCGCATCCTGATCATCGGCGCCGGGTTCGGCGGGGTGGCGGCTGCTGACGCGCTGCTCAAGGCCGGGTTCGATGACATCACCCTGGTCGAGAAGGCGGATCGAGTCGGTGGGGTGTGGCGGGACAATCGGTATCCCGGGTGCGCTTGCGACATTCCTGCTCCGCTCTACTCCTATTCGTACGCGCAGAATCCCGCGTGGAGTCGTCGCTTTCCGCCGCAGTCGGAGATCCTGGCCTATCTCGAACGGTGCGTGGCCGAATTCGGTCTCGCGGGGAAGGTCCGGCTCGGGACCGAGGTGACGGCCGCGGAGTGGGCCGACGGGGTGTGGCGGGTGACGACCGCTGCCGGCGAGGTGCTTGTGGCGGACGTGGTGATCCCGGCTGTCGGGCAGCTGTCGCGGCCGGCGATGCCGCAGCTCAGCGGGGAATTCGCGGGGCCGGCCATGCACACGGCTCGCTGGGATCCCTCGGTGTCGCTGTCGGGTAAGCGGGTGGCGGTGATCGGGACCGGGGCCAGCGCGATTCAGTTGGTGCCGGCTATCGCGGGGGTGGCTTCGCGGGTCACGGTGTTTCAGCGAACCGCGCCGTGGACGCTGCCGAAGCCGAACCGCCGCTACGGCTTCGTCCGGAGAAATCTGTACAAGTCGTTCCCGGCGCTGATGGGACCGGCGCGTGCGGGCACCTGGCTGATGACCGTGGTGACCGGTCGTGCCCTGACCGGACACAAGATCGCGGGTGCGCTGCTGCACACCCTCTCCGCCGGCCAGCGCCGCTGGCAGGTGCGCGACCCTGCGCTGCGTCGCAAGGTCACCCCGGACGAGCCGATGGGCTGCAAGCGGGTGCTGTTCACCAACGACTGGCTGCCCACCCTCGCCCGCCCGGACGTCGACCTGATCACCGAGAAGATCATCGGGGTGACGGCTGGTGGCGTGCGGACCGCGGACGGGGTGGAGCATGCGGCCGACGTGCTGGTGTACGGCACCGGTTTCGCGGCGACCGAGTTCCTGGTCCCGATCAAGGTGACCGGCCGGGACGGGGTCCGGCTGGACGAGGTGTGGAAGGACGGTGCGCACGCCTATCTGGGCATGGCCGTCCCCGGATTTCCGAACATGTTCCTGGTCTACGGCCCGAACACGAACACCGGCAACACCTCGGTGGTCTACTTCCACGAGGCCCAGGCCCGCTGGATCGCCCAGGCTGTCCGCCATCTCAACCATCATCAAACCCCTTTCGAGGTACGCCCCGAGGTCGCTGCCGCCTACGACGAGGAATTGCAGACCCGCCTCGCGAAAAGTGTCTGGACGTCTTGTCAAAGCTGGTATCGCACCGCCACCGGCCGCGTAGTCACCAACTGGCCAGGCATGGCCGCCGAATACCGCCGCCGCACCACCCGCCTCCGCCCCGAAGACTTCTGGTGACCTGGAGTCGGCGAAGTGCCGAAGGGTGGTCGGTTCGTTCGCATCACCTACCTCTGCTGGGAGGACTTCCGCTGACCTCAAGCCAGCGCAGTGCGCGGGTTCGTCTGATGGAGATCGCCCGACGGCCTTCCCGCTGACAGCGTCGCGCGTTTCCGGTCCGTCTGGCATTGCCGAGCGAACCAGCGGCGCTGCAACAAGATGCCACGGCGGCCAATGAGGGGCTGGGCCTACTGGCGTGGGTCCCAGCGGAACAGCCGGGTGGCTATGGGCACCGCGGCCAGTGCGGGCAAGGTCAGCAAGGCGATGGCCGGTAGCAGGCCGGCGGCGCCCGGGATCTGCCAAGCGATCCGGGACAGCTGGGTCACCGCCGCGCCCGGGAGCGCCAGCATCAGAGTGGGTACCTGGTCCGGCGGGGTCCGGGCGGCCCACAAGGCGCTGCCCAGCCAGGCCAGGGCGATCGGTGAGGTGGTCAGCTGAGCCAGCTCGGGGGCGGAGGTGAACGCGGCGGTCAGTGCTGCCAGAGCGCACCCGAGGACGGTGCCGCCCACGACGGCGAGCAGCAGCGGGCCCGGCGTGACCGGCCCCAAGCCCTCCCCGGACGCGGTGATGCCGAGCAGGAGCGCTGTCTGTGCCACGGTGAGCGCCGCCGACGGCGCCAGGGTGCCGGCCAGGATCGCCGCGTCCGACGCGCCGCTGGTCCGCAGCCGGCGAAGGACGGACTGCCGGCGGCGAGCGGCCAGCGTGGTGGTGCCGGAGACATATCCGGTCAGGGTGATCACCGTGACCAGCAGCAGCCCGGCGGTGGCGTCCGGGCCGGCCCGGCCGGTGTCCGCCTCGGCCCAGAGGATCAGCAACCCCAGCGCGGTCGGCAACACCGCGCCCATCACCAGGGTGAAGGGGCTCCGCCGCAGCAGCGTGAACTCGGCCCCGGCAATCAGCAGCCAGACCGGAACCCGCCTTACCCTGCGGGTGCCAGGGGGTCCGGAGGTGATGTGAAGGTTCGTGGGTGGGCTTCCGCGGCGGGCCTTCCGGTCATCTGGTGCGGGGTGGTCGCGTGTAGCGGGGTTTCCGTTGTCGGCCTGAAGGGCTGCCGTCGAGCGGGGATTTGCAGCCGGGCTCGCATGGTCCGCTCGGTGGTCTGGTGTGGGGTAGGGGCTCATGGCTGGGACTCCGTGACCGAACCGGCGATGTGGTGGAAGGTCCGGTCAGGGAGCCGGGGCCGCCCGCGTCGGCGACCGTGCCCGTGAACGCCACCCGGCCCTCGTCCATGATGGCGAGCCGGTTTGCCAGCGCCTCCGCCTCCTCCAGATAGTGGGTGGTGAACAGGATGGTCGTGCCGCGCTCGCGCAGTGACCGGAGAAGCGTCCAGGTGTGTTTCCGCGACTGCGGATCGAGCCCGCTGGTCGGCTCGTCCAGCAGCAGCAGCCGAGGTTGACCGCACAGCGCGACGGCCAGGTCGAGCTGGCGTCGCTCACCGCCGGAGAGCCGGCCGACCCGGAGCTCGGCCCGGTGCTCAAGGTGCACCTCGCCGAGCAGATCGGTGGCTGCGCGGTGGACGTCGCGGCGTCGGTGCAGCCGCAGCCAGAGGCGGATCGTCTCCAGCACGGTCAGCTCCGGGGCGCACCCGCTCTCCTGCGGGGCCACGCCCACCTCGGCGGCGAGCCGTCGGCGGTCGTGCCACGGGTCGCGACCC
Source organism: Actinoplanes ianthinogenes (assembly GCF_018324205.1). Lineage (NCBI taxonomy): Bacteria > Bacillati > Actinomycetota > Actinomycetes > Micromonosporales > Micromonosporaceae > Actinoplanes > Actinoplanes ianthinogenes. The sequence continues at coordinate 1,484,111 of NZ_AP023356.1, read as the reverse complement.
AGCAGTCGGATCGTGCCCGCCCGGGGCCGGCGCTGCCCGAGCAGCAGGTCCATGGTGGTGGTCTTGCCAGCGCCATTCGTGCCGAGCAGGGCGAACAGCTCGCCGGGGCGGACCTCCAGATCCACGCCGCGCACCACCTCGGATCGCTCGTAGGCGAACCGGAGGCCGGAACACATGATCGGATTCATGCCATCGAGTCTCGGCGGAATGCCGGCGTTGCCGTAGTGGCATTCGTGCATCAGGTTCGATGACAGATGTCATCAATGTGCTCCCGGGACGGGCGCCGCCGGGTGACCAGCCCGCATCATGGTGGCGTGACCGCATCGACCGACCACGCCGTTGGGCTGACCGCGCTCCGCCGGCTTACCTGGTGGACTGTGATCGGCTGCCTGCTCGCGGTCGTGGTGATCCTCGGCGTCGACCTGTCCGCGGTGCCGGCGCAGGCCGCCCGCGGGCTGGTGTTCGTGGTGTTGCTGCTGGTCTGTGCGGTGGCCGGCGGGCTCTTCGCGGTGCCGGTGCTGGGCACGCCTGTCCCACCGGCCGGGCTGATCGTCGTGGCCGGGGCGGGCGCGGCCGGCATTCTGCTCGGTGCCCACGTCATCGGTGTCGGCGGGTTCCCCTGGGCGCTGCCGCTGGCCGCCCTGATCGCCGCGGTGCTGGCCGGCTCGGGATCGAGGCGGTGGATGGTTCTGCCGGTCGGCGGGCTCCTGGCTTTCGGCATCGTGCTCGCCGGCTCCCGGTCGATCGGACCGGCCGCGTTGCGGGCCGCCCTGACGGATGCCGGGATCACCGTGCTGTGCGCCGCCGCGCTCTACGCGCAGGTGTGGATGTGTGAGGTGGCGGAGCGCATCGAGCGGGCCCGCCGGGCGGAGCGGAGCGCCGCGGTGACCGGTGAGCGACAGCGGTTCGCGGCGGAGTTGCACGACATCCAGGGCCACCACCTTCAGGTCATCGCGCTCAAGAGCGAGCTGGCCGAGCGGCTGGCCCAGACCGATCCGGCCCGCGCCCTGGCAGAGATGCGCGACGTGCAGGCGCTGGCCCGGCAGGCGCTCGGGGACACCCGCGAGCTGGTCCAGGGCTATCGTGCGGTGTCGCTGGAGACGGAGATTGCCAACGCCGCCCGGGTTCTCGACGCGGCCGGGATCAGATCCTCGATCGCTCCGGCCGACGGGCTGCCTGGGCTGCCGCCCGCCATGGAGAATCTGCTCGGCCTGGTGGTCCGGGAGTGCACCACGAATGTCCTTCGGCACAGCGCCGCACGTCGCTGCGAGATTTCGCTGACCGCACGGGACGGCGGGGTGGCGCTGCGGTTCGCCAACGATGCGCCGCTGGATGCCCGGGCCGGGCCGGACGGCGGGCTGGCCGGGTTGCGGGAGCGTATCGCGGCGGTGGGCGGCCACCTGCAGGCCACCCGGACGGCGGACCGTTTCACCGTCGATGCGGCTGTCCCCGAGACGCTCGCCCGATGATCCGAACAGTGAGCAGCGGCGGGGCGCGCGCCGCTTGTCAGCGTTCCCGGCGCAGCGTGTGGCCCTCGACGATGCGGCGGGCGGTGGTGCGTCCGGCGGTGGCGCGCCCGGCGGTGGCGCGCCCGGCGGTGGCGCGCCTCTCGGTGGCGCCGCGGTCCCTGGTGCCTCTGGCGGTGGTGCGCCTTTCGGTGGTGCCGCGGTCGGTGGTGCCTCCTGGTGGTGGCGCTGGCGGTGGTGCCGCGGTCGGTGGTGCGCCGCGTCGTGGCGCGTCTGGCGGTGGTGCGTCTGGCGGTGGTGCGCCGGGTGATGGCGCGCCCGGCGGTGGTGCGTCTGGCCGTGGTGCGTCGGTGCATGATGCGCCAGGCGGTCGTGCGGCGGGCGGTGGTGCGGCGGGCGGTGGTGCGGCGGGTGGTGGTGCGGCGAGCGGTGGCCCGGCGGGTGGTGGTGCCGCGGGTGGTGGTGCGGCGGACGGTGGTGCGCTGGGACAGGAATTCGGCGGCGGGTGAGGGCTGCTGATGATTCGGTTGGTGCTTGCTGATGACGAGGACCTGATTCGTGGGGCGTTGGCTGCGCTGCTGACTCTAGAGCCGGACCTCACGGTGGTCGGCGAGGCGGCGGACAGCGAGAGGGCGGTTGAGGTCGCGATGCGGACTCGACCCGATCTGGCGGTGCTCGACCTGGAGATGCCGCCGGGGGACGGGTTGCAGGCGGCGACGGCGATTCGGGCCCGGTTGGGGATACCGGTTGTGCTGGTCACCCGGCATGCTCGGCCGGCTGTGCTGCGCCGGGCGTTGGCGGCCGGCATTGGCGGGTTCGTTCCGAAGACGACGCCGGCGGCCAGGCTTGCTGAGATCATCCGGGCGGTGCACGGTGGCGGGCGCTATGTCGACCCGGAGATCGCGGCGAGTGCCCTGAGCGAGAATGACTGTCCGCTTACCGCGCGTGAGCTGGAGATTCTTGCGGTGGTTCGGGGCGGGGCGCCGATCGCCGAGATCGCCGCGGCGTTGCATTTGGCACCGGGGACTGTTCGCAACTATCTGTCGGTGGTGATGGGCAAGTTGGGCGCTGACACCCGGCATGCCGCCGCTCATCGCGCCTGGGTGGAGGGCTGGATCTGAGGTAGTCGGAGGCCGAGGGCTCCGGAAGGGAGGGTGTGAGGTTTCACGGGTGGGCTTGGTGTGAGGTTGCGGGCTGCCCGGAGGGTGGGCTGGGTTTTGGGTTGCCCGGAGGGTGCGCCGGGTTTGAGGTTGCCGGTTGCCCGGAGGGTGGGTTGGGTCTGAAGTTGCCGGCTGTCCCGGGAGCGTGTGTCGGGGTTGGAGGTCGCCGGCAGCCCGGAGGGTGGGCTGCCGGCGACGGGGTTCAGCTCAGCTGGAAGACGGTGCCGGAGGTGGCGGTGGTTACCGTGCCGGCGGTGACCTTCAGGAAGCGGGCCGGGTCGGCGGCGGTGCGGATGGTGATGCCTCCCCGGGTGGGGATCCGGCGGATCGGGGTGGCGGTGGCGGTGAGGGTCACCGCGGTGCCGTTGATGGTGAGGAACAGGGAGGGCTGGTCGACGGACTGGATGGTTTCGGTGCCGTCGGCGGCGGCTACGAAGCGGAACTGGGTGGCGCCCAGGTCACGCGGCGCCGGGGCGACCTGGACCGCCGTGCCAGCGTGGTGCACGAAGGTGTTCCGGGAGTCACGGACGTTCAGGCGGACGATCGGGCCGCCGTCGCCCACCGGCACCCCGAACAGCGGCGTGCCGTCCGGGTGCCAGTAAAGCTTCTGCACCCGGGCGTGGCGGTTCGGGTCGTACAGCGGGTCGCCGGTGATCTGCTTGTAGTCACGGGCGTGGTAGACCAGCACGTCGGTCTTACCGTCCTCGGCCACGGTGAACGAGTTGTGCCCGGGACCCCAGCGCTTCGTCTCATCGTTGCTCACGAAGATCGGGTCCGGGCTCTTCGTCCAACTGTCCCGGTCCAGCAGGTTCGCCGAGGCGGACGCGGTGAGCAGCCCCATGCAGTAGTTGGCGTCGGTGGCGCTGGCCGAGTAGGTCAGGAACACCCGCCCGTTGCGGACCAGCACCGCCGGCCCCTCGTTCACCTTGTAGCCCTGGATCTCCCACGACTTGGTGGGCGTGGTGAGCCGGGTCGGCTTCGACTTCAGCGTCCACGGGTTCGCCATCTCGGCGATGTAGACGCTGGAGTTCACCGCGATCTCCGGCTCGCTCTGCGCCCACAGCAGGTACCGCTTGCCCCGGTGGCTGAACGTGGTCGCGTCCAGCGCGAAGCTGTCCCACTCCAGAGCGATCTCGCCCTTCACCGACCAGCCGGCCGGGTCGAGCGGGTCGGCCAGCGACGACTCCAGGACGAACGGCCGGATGTGCCAGATGTCGTCGGCGTCGCTGCTGGTGAAGTAGATGTACCACTTGCCGTCGATCCGGTGCAGCTCCGGCGCCCAGACGAAACCGCCCATCTTGCCGCCGGCCGGGCGCGTCCAGATGGTGGTCTCGGTCGCGTCGGTCAGCCCGGCCAGGGTGGTGGAGCCGCGCAGCACGACGCGGTCGTAGGAGGGGACCGAGCCGGTGAAGTAGTACTTGCCGTTGATCCGCTCGCTGATGAACGGGTCGGCCCGCTGACTGACCAGCGGCTGGGTGGTGGGCACGCCGTAGATCTCGGCGTCGCTGACAACCGGGTCGGCGTGCGGCGCGCCCTCGGCGGCGCTCAGCAGAGCGGCGGCCGGCAGAACGGTGGCGAGCGCACCGGCGGCGCCGCCCAGAAGGAGAGTCCGACGATTCATGGCTGGGCTCCTCATCGGGTCCGGATGCGCAGGAAGGTGACCGAGTTCGCCGGGAACTCGCGGGTGAAGCTCGACGAGACGCCGCGGATGGTGCTGGTGACCGGCTGGATCGGTTCGGCCGTGCGGGTGTTCTGCTCGGCCGGGTCGCCGGTCAGGACGGTCATCTTCGCCGTGCCCGCGACCTTCCGGCCGCCAAGATCGATCTTGGTGACGGCCGCCTTGTCCTGGGCGTTGACCACCTTGACGATCAGCTCGCCGGTCTTCGTGTCGGTGGTGACGACCTGCGCGAACGGCTCGGTGACCGCGTTGTCGTCGAAGCTGCCCCACTCGACGCCGTCCAGGAACAGCGTCACCTTCGTACCCCGTACTTGGATCTTGAGGTCGTAGGTCTGCCCGGTGGTGATCGTGTTCGGCTTGGTGAGCAGCTGCTCCTTGGCGGAGGTGATCCCCTTCTCGACGGCGCCCTGGGTGTTGTTCCAGCCGCCCAGGTTCCACCAGTAGAAGTTGCCGGTCTGCTGGATGCCGAACGCGACCAGGAAGCCCTCGGCGCCGGCCTGCTTGGTCGCCTTCAGCGTGTAGTCGTAGTCGGTGTCGGTGATCGTCGCCGCCTTGACCATGGTGTCCTCGGTGTCCGTGGTCGTCTGGGCGTAGCCGCCGTTCGCCACGGTCCAGGTGCCGCGGTTCGCCACCGGGGTCCAGCCGTCGGCGTTGCCGTCACCGAAGTCGTCGCTGAATAGCACCGTGCCGTCCGGCCTGGTCACCTTGACGTCGTCGTAGGTGGCCGCGGTCCGCCAGGTGGAGAGCCCGATCGCGCCGGTGATCGGCTTGGGCAGCTGCACGCCGCCGCCGCTGACCGCGCTCGGCACCACCCGGTCGCCGACGTTGTTCATGAACAGCTTCTGCATCTGGTAGCTGGTCGAGCCCCACGACTCGTCGTTGTCGAACCAGATCATGTCCGGCTTCCACTGCACGTTGTCGATGTTGGCGAGCAGCGGCGCGTAGGACGCCATCTTCACCACGTCGGCGTTGCGCTCCAGACCGGTCATGTAGGCCGCCTCGGCCAGCGAGTTGGCGAACTTGGCGTCCAGCGAGGCGTACTCACCGAGGAAGACCTTGGGACCGTTGCGGTCGTACGAGTCGTACCGGTTGTTGTTCTGGAGGAACCAGGCCGGGCTGTTGTAGTAGTGCTCGTCGACCATGTCGGTGCCGTTGGCCTTGTTCTTGGCCCACAGGTTCTCGAACGTGCCGCCCTGGTCGTCCGGCCCGGAGTTGCTGATCACGGTGATCGACGGGTACTTGGCCTTGATCGCGTCCTCGAACTTGACGAAGTTCGCGAAGTACTCCTCGGGCAGGTTCTCCTCGTTGCCGATGGCGACCGTGGTCAGGCCGAACGGCTTCGGGTGCCCCATCTGCGCGCGGACCCTGCCCCAGGTCGAGGTGACCGGCCCGTTCGCGAACTCGATCAGGTCCAGGGTGTCCTGGATGTACTTCTGGAGCAGCGCCTCGTCGACCGTGGCGCGGTTCTGCCCACAGCCGGTGACCAGCGCCGGCAGCACCGGCAGCGGCATCGCGCCGATGTCCTCGGCGAACTGGAAGTACTCGTAGTAGCCGAGGCCGTAGGAGGCGTTGTAGCCCCAGAAGTTCTTGTTGGTGGCACGGGTCTCGACCGCCCCGACGGTGTCCTTCCACTGGTAGGACCGGGCCCGCGGGTAGTTGTTCGCCGCGTCGTAGGGGTACATGCTGCCGGTGTTGACCAGGCAGCCGCCGGGGAACCGGACGAAGCCCGGGTGCAGCGCCGCGATCTTCTCGGCCAGGTCGGCGCGCAGGCCGTTCTTGCGGCCCTTGTAGGTGTCGCGCGGGAACAGCGAGACCTCGTCGATCTTGACCGGCGCGCTGCTGGAGACGCTCAGCCGGCCGCGGTCGGAGGTGGCCGTCCCGCGCAGCAGCCCGGTGTATTTCCGCCAGGCGTCACCGCTCGTCGTGATCGTGAGGGGCGCGGCACCGGTCAGGGTGATCGTCAGCGTCGCGGAGCCACGGGCCCAGATCGAAAAATCGTACAAATCAGATTTTTGTACGGCGATGCCGCTGTTGTACCCGGCGTTGGTGACGCTGCCGTTCAGCGACAGATAGTTCCGGTTGCGCTCGTTGAGCCGCTGGTCGTCGTTCACCACGGTGGCCGTGCCGTCGACGGTCCAGGCGGTCAGGCCGTTGAAGCCGTTCGCGTCGGTCGCAGTGAACTCGAACGAGCGGTTGCGGACCAGCTCGGCGTAGAGACCGCCGTCGGCCGCGTAGTTGATGTCCTCGAAGAAGACGCCGTACATCGACTTCGAGATCTTCGCGCCGGTGGCGTCCGGGCTGACCTTGATCGTGTAGTCCGGCTCGACCGCGGACGCGGCGACCGGCGGGGCGACCGCGAGCGGCAGCGAGACCAGCACGGCCGCCGCTCCGATCAAACGGGCTCTGATGTGTGGCATGAGGGGTCCTCCGGTGCGGGTGGAGACGCAACGTGGGGATGTGTCGGGGATGTTTCGGTGTCGGAAGCTCTGCAATGTGTACGCAAACATCGATCGTCCTGTCAAGAGGATCGCGTCGATGTCCTGCCTGCCGAAAAACCCCTCTGGCGCACCATGCGGTTCTGTTGTTAACGTTCACCAAACTTACATTTGCAGCGCCGCAAAACAGGCCGCTTTCCTTCCGGTTCCCCCAAGATCAAGACCCGATTTCGGTACGCCCGGAGCACCGTCCCCGCCCCACCCGCGGCAGCGCGCTCCCGGCGTACCGAAAGCCGAAGTGACAGAGAGGACCGCCCGCCGTGAGCGGCCGGCGGTCCTGATCCGCGCGGTCAGACCAGAGCCGGGTCACCCGTCAGGATCCGCCGGTGCAGCGCGCGCAGGGCGGGACCCGGCTGGACGCCCAGCTCGGCGGCGAGCACCCGGTGCACCTCGCGGTAATGGCTCAGCGCGTCGGCGGTGCGCCCGGAGCGATGCAGCGCGGTCATCAGCAGCGCGTGGCAGTGCTCGCGGAGCGGCTCCTCGGCGACCATGGCACGCAGGTCGGCGATCGCCTCGGCGTGCCCGCCCAGCTCGATGGTGACGGTGGCCAGGTCGACGGCGGCGGCCCGGCGCAGCTCGGTGAGCCGGGCGCGCTGGCCCGTCACGTAGTCGCCGCCGACGCCGGCCAGCGGGGCGCCCCGGTGCAGGGCCAGGGCGGCGCGCAACGCGGCAGCCGCGGTTCGCCGGTCGCCGGCCCGGAGCGCCTCCGCGGCCCGCGCGGTGTGCCGGTGGAAGACCTGGACGTCGAGGGAACCGGGGGGCGCCGTCAGCACGTAGCCCCCGCCGATCCAGTCGATCCGGACCGCGTCGCCGGGGCGGAGCAGCCCGCGCAGCCGGGACAGGTAGGTGCGCACGGTGGCCACCGCGGACGCCGGCGGATCCGTCGGCCAGAGCGCGTCGACCAGCTCGTCCACCGTGGTCAGCAGTCCCTCACGGAGCAGCAGCACGGAGAGCGCGGCGCGCTGCTGCGGGGAGCCGAGCGGCAGTTCGGCGCCGTCGCGCCAGGCGCGGACCGGACCGAGCAGGGTGAACGTGACCGACATGCGGCGAGTGTGGCGGAGCGCCCTTGACCGCCACTTGCATCGCGGGTCAAGCGAGGGATGACCGTGACGTTCATCGGGCGTTAATCCGGACCCGGTGGTCACCGTGCACCCGTGCTCATAGCGTCCCGGGAGCCCGCGCCATCAGCGCGGACGTCCACGAGGGGATAACGATGCCAGACTCGATTCGCCGTCTTCTGCCGCTGCTCGGGCACAGTGGTGGCAACCGGGACGCGATGACCTGTTTCTACCGATGCGGGAACGCCTGTGACCACCCCGCGCCCAACGAGTCCGCCAACGGCTACCTGGGCGATGTGGTCAACGCCGCGATGAGCCGCCGTGGCGTGATGCGCGCCGGCGCGGTCGGCGGCATGGTGCTCGGCTTCGGCGGTGCGGCCACCGCCGCCCTGGCCGGCCCGGCGGCGGCCGCCGCGCCTGCTTCGCACACTCCCGCGCACGGCCACAAGCCCACGAAGGCCGGCAAGCTCACCTTCGAGACCGTCGAGCCGAACACGCTGGACCGGGTGACCATCCCGGCCGGCTACCAGACCTCGGTCGTGATCCGCTGGGGTGACCCGGTCGTCGCCGGCGCACCGGCCTTCGACCTGCACAACCAGTCGGCGTACCGGCAGTCGCTCCAGTTCGGCTTCAACAACGACTTCGTCGGCGTGCTGCCGCTTCCCGGACGGCACGACCGGGCGCTGCTCGTGGTCAACCACGAGTACACCAACGAGGAGCTGATGTTCCCCGGCTTCACCAGCCTGGACGCGCTCTCCGTCGGGCAGCTGGAGACCGCGATCGCCGCGCACGGCCTCTCCGTCGTGGAGATCGAGCGGGTCGGCCGCAGCGGGCAGTGGAAGCCGGTTGCCGGTCGCCGCCTGCCCTACAACCGCCGGATCACCGCGCTGGCCACCACGTTCCACCTGACCGGCCCGGCCGCCGGCTCGGCCGCGCTGCGGACCGCCGCCGACCCGCACGGCAAGACCGTCATCGGTACGCTGAACAACTGCTCCGGCGGCGTCACCCCGTGGGGCACTGTGCTCTCCGGCGAGGAGAACTTCAACCAGTACTTCGTCGGTGGCGACGCGGTCTCCGACGCCGAGAAGGTCAGGCTCAACCGGTACGGCATCACCACCACCGCGCGGTATCCCAGCGGCTCGCGCAAGTGGGACCGGGCGCAGGAGCGCTTCGACCTGGCCAAGCACCCGAACGAGGCGAACCGGTTCGGCTGGGTCGTCGAGGTGGACCCGTTCGACCCGGACTCGGCCCCGCGCAAGCACACCGCGCTGGGCCGGCTCAAGCACGAGGGCGCGAACGTCATCGTGGCGAAGAACGGGCACGTGGTCGCGTACATGGGTGACGACGAGCGGTTCGAGTACCTGTACAAGTTCGTCTCCGACAAGAAGTTCATGCCGGGGCACTCGCCCGTGGCCCGCAAGCACAACCTGACCCTGCTCGAGTCCGGCACGCTGTACGTCGCCAAGGTCATCGGCGACAGCGTGGCGAGCGAGATCGACGGCTCCGGCAAGCTCCCGCTCGACGAGAAGTTCGACGGCAAGGGCGTCTGGATCAAGCTGGTCGCGGGCAACCGCTCGTTCGTCCCGGGGATGACCGCCGCGGACGTGCTGACCTTCACCCGCCAGGCGGGCGACGCGGCCGGCGCGACGAAGATGGACCGGCCCGAGGACGTGCAGCCGAGCCTGCGTACCGGCAAGATCTACGCCGCGATGACCAACAACACCAACCGTGGTGTCGGCACGAACGCCCCGGCCGACGAGGCGAACCCGCGCAACGCCAACAAGCACGGGCACATCTTCGAGATCACCGAGGACGGCGGCGACCACACCGGCGAGTCGTTCAGCTGGCAGCTGCCGATCGTCTGCGGCGACCCGGCCGCGGCCGACACCTACTTCGGCGGTTACGACAAGTCGGCGGTCTCGCCGATCTCCTGCCCGGACAACGTCGCCTTCGACAGCGCCGGCAACCTGTGGATCTCCACGGACGGTACGCCGAGCACGCTGAAGACCAACGACGGCCTGTTCGCGGTGCCGGTCGAGGGCCGGGAGCGCGGGCACCTCAAGCAGTTCCTGACCGTGCCGGTCGGCGCCGAGACCTGCGGCCCGTTCATCACCGAGGACGACAAGTCGGTCTTCGTGGCGGTGCAGCACCCCGGTGAGGTCACCGGCGCCACCGTCGACAAGCCGGCCTCGGTCTGGCCGGACGGCGGGTACGCCAAGCCCGCCGTGATCGTCACCTGGCGCCCGGACGGCGGCCCGATCGGCAGCTGACGTCATCGCCGGAACGGCCACGGCGTACGGCGCCGTGGCCGTTCACATTTCACGCAACGTAACCGGACGGGCCGGGGCTCCCGCGTGGTTACATGACGTAAGTCACGGAGAGGAACTGGAACCGACACGCTAACTTCCTACGCGGGAATGCCGCGCAGCGGCCGGGTGAGGCCCGGCAGGGGAGACTGGTGATCGACTTAGAGACCGGTGTGCAGCCGGTGGCCACGACGACCGTGACGGCTCGGGCGCGGGCCGTCGTCCCCGGGGTGCTCTCCGGACTGCTGATGCTCGTGGTCGCTCTGACCGACGCCACCCGTCCGGGACTGAGCTGGGACGAGGTGACCTCGGCCGAGGTGTCCCAGCGGACCTTCGGCGAGATCTGGACGCTGGTCCACCACGTGGACGCCGTCTTCGCCGCGTACTACTGGTTCCTGCACGCCTGGACCGGGGTCTTCGGCGACAGCATGCTGTCGCTGCGGCTGCCGTCGATCCTGGCGATGGCCGGCGCGGCCGGGCTCGCCGCCGAGCTCGGCCGGCGGCTGTTCAGCCCGCTGATCGGGCTGGTCACCGGTCTGATCCTGGTGATGATCCCGAACACCTCGCGCTATGCGGCGGAGGCCCGGCCCTACGCGTTCGTCTGCTTCCTCTCGGTCCTCGCCCTGCTGATCCTAGTGACCCTGGTGGCCAGGAGGGAGCGAGCGCCCCTCTGGCTGTGGGCCGGCTACTCGGTGACCCTGCTGCTGCTCGGCGGGTTCCACCTGGTCTCGCTCACCACCCTGGCCGCGCACGCCGTGGTCGTGGGCGTCGCCGCCTGGCGCCGGCACGACTGGCGGCTGGTCCGGACCTGGCTGATCGCCGTCGTGGTCGCGGTCCTGCCCCTGCTGCCGCTGGCCCGGTTCGGCACCCAGCAGGACGAGACCCAGCTGCACTGGGTCAAGCCGATCACCATCGACCTGGTCCGCGCGATGCCCGCCGACATCGCCGGATCGAGCCGGCTGGTCTGGCTGCTGATCGGCCTCGCGGTGCTCGCCGCCTGGCGCCCGGGCCGCCGGATCGCGCCGATCGCGGTGCTCGCGCTCGGCCCGTTCACCGTGGTCGCGTTGGTCTCGGCGCTGGCCTCGCCGATGTGGGTGGCCCGCTACATGCTCGTGGTGCTGACCCCGCTCGCCCTCCTGGCCGCGGTCGCCCTGGTCGCCGACACCCCGGAGCCGCGCGCCTGGCGGGACCTGCTCGGCGGCCGGTTCTTCCGGATCGGTGCGGTGCTGCTCCTGCTCGCCTTCGTCGCGCTGCCGGGCCAGCAGGACGTCCGCAAGCCGGCCGCGAAGAACGGGCCGGACTACCGCGGCCTGGCCAAGGTGGTCGGCCAGTACGAGCAGCCCGGCGACGTGATCGTCTACCCGCCCAAGAACCGCGCGATGCGCGCCGGGATGGACTACTACCTGAACCGGCTGCCCAGCCGGCCGGCCGACGTGCTGTTCAAGACCCCGGCCGCGCAGACCGGCCTGCTCATTGCCGACGAGTACACCGACGACGCGGCCCGGGTGGCCGGCGCCCCGGAGGTCTGGCTGATCCTCGCGGACCAGCGGCCCGACCCGCTGGGCGCCCGGCCCGGCCTGCGCGAGCTGCTCACCACGCAGTACACCGAGGCCGGTCGCTGGCACAAGAAACACGGCACCGCGGTGCTGTACCGCCGCAAGGGCTGACCTGGCAGGCTGTCGACCCATGAAGGTGCTGCTGCCCGACTCCGTGGAACTCGACGTCACGCTGCCCGCCGACGTCACCGCCGTGGTCTATCAGATCGGCGCGCCGATCCCGGAGGAGCACACCGACGCCGAGATCCTGGTGGTCTGGGGCAACCCGCCGGCCCCGCTGGCCGACGCGGCCCAGCGGCTCAAACGGCTGCGCTGGGTGCAGACCCTGGCCGCCGGGCCGGACGCGGTGCTCCAGGCCGGGTTCGCCCCGGACGTGGTGGTCACCGCCGGGCTCGGGCTGCACGACCAGACCGTCGCCGAGCACACCCTGACCCTGGTGCTGGCCGCCGCCCGCCGGCTGAACCTGCTGGTCCGGGCTCAGATCGGCCACCGCTGGGCGGGGGAGCTGGGCGGGAGGCAGCCGGTCAAGGACACCGGCGCCTTCCGGACGCTGCGCGACGCGCACGTGGTGATCTGGGGCTTCGGCGGGATCGCCGGCACCCTCGCCCCGCTGCTGGCCGCGCTCGGCGCCCGGGTCACCGGGGTGGCCCGGACGGCCGGCGAGCGCCACGGCTTCCCGGTCGTCACCGCCGCCGACTTCCCCGAGCTGCTGCCCACCGCGGACGTGCTGATCTCGATCCTGCCGGCCACCGCGTCGACCGCCGGTGCGCTGGACGCCACCGTGTTCGGCCTGCTCCCGCCGCGCGCCTGGGTGGTGAACGTGGGCCGGGGCAGCACCCTCGACGAAACCGCGCTGCTCGACGCGCTGCGCTCGGGCCGGATCGCCGGCGCGGCCCTGGACGTGTTCGCCACCGAGCCGCTGCCGCCCGCCTCGGAGCTGTGGGACCAGCCGAACGTGATCATCACCCCGCACGCGGCCGGTGGCCGTCCGGTCGGCGCGGCGGGGCTGATCGAGGCGAACGTGGCGGCCTTTCTCGCCGCTCAGCCTCTGCGCAATCAGGTCTGGCCGCATCCTTGACCGGGAGGCCGCTGCTCGCACGGAATCCTAGTTGCCGGTGAAGGTCGGGGGTCGGCGGGCCAGGCTCGCCGCGATCCCCTCCGCGCTGTCCGCCGTCGCCCAGTGCACCTTCTGCTCGGCCAGCTCGTGGTCGAGCGCCTGCCGCACCCGGCCGGCCAGGTCGCCGCGGAGCGTGGCGCGCATCGACCGGACCGCGAGCGGCGCCGCCGCGGCGATCTCCAGGGCCAGGGCGCGGGCGGTCTCCCGGACCCGGCCCGGCTCGGCGAGCCGGTCGGCCAGCCCGATCCGGTGCGCCTCGTCGCCGCCGACCCGGCGCGCGGTCAGCATCATGTCGGTCGCCTTCTGCCGGCCGATCAGCTCGGGCAGCGTCACGCTGAGCCCGAAGCCGGCGTGGAAGCCGAGCTTGCCGAAATTCGCCTGGAACCGGGTGGCCGCCTCGGCGACCCGGAAGTCGGCGGCGCAGGCCAGGCCGAGGCCGCCGCCGACGGCCGTGCCCTGCACTGCGGCGACGATCGGCGTCCGCAGGTCGAACAGCTGGGCGGCGCGCCGATAGAGGCGCTCGGCCGCGGCCACGTGGTCGGCGGCGAACTCGCCACCACCGAAGTCCGCCCCGGCGCAGAAGTGCTTGCCCTCCGAGGCGAGCAGCAGCACCCGGCAGGCCGGATCGTCGTCCAGCTCACCGGCCGCACCGACGATCTGCCCGATCAGCGCCTCGTCGAAGTGGTTGGCCGGAGGCCGCCGCATCTCGAGCAGCGCGACACCGTCCTGGAGGCTGACAGAAAGATCCACGAGACCGAACTTAGACCTTCGGGCGGGCGCGGACGTGCACCCGTTCGCCCTGGGGGCCGAACAGGTTGAGCACCTCGGCCGGCTCGGCGCCCGGATTGAGGATCAGGTGCGGGACCCGGGTGTCGAACTCGGCGGCCTCGCCCGGTGCCAGCTCCAGGTCGTGCTCGCCGAGCAGCAGCCGGATCCGGCCGCTCAGCACGTAGATCCACTCGTAGCCCTCGTGGGTCTGCTGGTCCGGTCCGCAGTCCGGCGGGGTGGGCGGGATGATCTGCTTGAAGGCCTGCACACCGCCCGGCCGCCGGGTCAGCGGGACGTAGGTGTGCCCGTTGCGCTCGATCGGCCGCTGCCGGACCCGCGGATCACCGGTCTCCGGCGCGTCCACCAGCTCGTCCAGGGTCACCTGGTACGCCTCGGCGAGCGGCAGCAGCAGTTCCAGGGTCGGTTTGCGGCTGCCGGACTCGAGCCGGGACAGCGTGCTCACCGAGATGCCGGTGGTCTGCGCGAGCTGGGTCAGCGTGATGTCCCGTTTCTGCCGCAGGGCGCGCAGCTGCGGGCCGACGGCGGCCAGGTCCTTTGCCATAACGGCAAAGATACTTGCCGTTGCGGCGGGCGCCGAGGCACGGTTCGCGGGACGGACGAGTCAGGAGGAACGGTGGAGCAGACGTACGACGTACTGGTGATCGGTGGCGGCGCGGCCGGCCTGAGCGGCGCGGTCACCCTGGCCCGGTCCCGCCGCACGGTCCTGGTGATCGACAGCGGCGAGCCGCGCAACGCCCCGGCCGGCCATGTGCACAACCTGCTCGGCCGGGAGGGCGTCGCGCCCGCCGAGCTGTACCGGGCCGGCCGGGCCGAGGTCGCCGGGTACGGCGGCGAGTTCCTGGACGGCACCGCCGAGCGGGCCGAGCGCGACGGCGACGGGTTCCTGGTCACCCTGGCCGGCGGCGAGCGGGTGCGCGGGCGCCGGCTGCTGGTCACCACCGGGCTGGCCGACGAGCTGCCGGAGATCCCGGGATTGGCCGCGCGGTGGGGGCGGGACGTGGCGCACTGCCCGTACTGCCACGGCTACGAGCTGCGGGACAAGCGGATCGGCGTGCTGGTCAGCAGCCCGCTCAGCCTGCACGGGGCGCAGCTCTGGCGGCAGCTCAGCGACGACGTGCTCTACCTGCTCAACGGCGGCCCGGCGCCGTCGCCGGAGCAGGCCGAGCAGCTCGCCGCGCGCCGGATCCCGGTGGTCGCCGAGGCGATCGAGGCGGTCGAGGTCGCCGGCGACCGGATCACCGGGGTACGCCTGGCCGGCGGCCGGGTGATCGAGCTGGAGGCGATCGCGGTGGCCCCGCGCTTCGTGGCCCGCTCGGCGTTCCTCGCCTCGCTCGGCCTGGAGCCCGCCCCGATGGAGATGAACGGGCACGTGATGGGCATGCGGATCCCGGCCGAGGAGTCCGGGGCCACCACGGTGCCCGGCGTCTGGGTGGCCGGCAACGTCACCAACCTGGGCGCCACCGTGGCGGTGGCCGCGGCGGCCGGGCAGACCGCCGGCGCGATGATCAACATGGACCTGATCGCCGCGGAGACCCGGGCCGCCGTCGACGACTACCGCCGGCAGCAGGAGACCATGCACGAGGCCGAGACCTGGGAGGAGCGGTACAGGGCGAAGCCGACGATCTGGAGCGGCAAGCCGAACGCCCAGCTGGTCGCCGAGGCCGCCGGGCTGCCCGCCGGCCGGGCCCTGGACGTCGGCTGCGGCGAGGGCGCCGACGCGGCCTGGCTGGCCGAGCGCGGCTGGCAGGTGACCGGCGTGGACATCTCCTCGGTCGCGCTGCTGCGGGCCGCCGGGCACGCCGCCGCGGCCGGGCTCGCCGACCGGATCACGTTCACCCAGGCCGACCTGCGCAAGGAGCCACCCGCGGAACGCTCCTACGACCTGGTCTCGGCACACTTCATGCATCTGCCCGGCGACGTCCGGCGGGAGCTGTACGCCAGGCTGGCGGCCGCCGTCGCGCCCGGCGGCACCCTGCTGATCGTCGGCCACCACCCGGACGACCTGGCCACCGCGGCCCGCCGGATGCACTTCCCGGACATGATGTTCAGCGCCGAGCAGGTCGCCGCCGACCTGGACCCGGACGAGTGGGAGATCGTCACCACCGCGAAGCGCCCGCGCCGCGCCGCTACCCCGGACGGGTCGGAGATAATCCTGCACGACGCGGTCCTGGTGGCCAGGCGCAAGCGCTGATCCGCAAGAGCGGCGGGTGTCTTTCGGACGAATCGCCAGCATCGCAACGGTTGCCTTGCTGCAATGGGCACATGCGGCCGGATGATGCAGAAGGACAGCCCGTCCCGCCGGGCGACGACGCCCGGGCGGCCCTCGCCGCCTGGCGGGACGGCCTCGCCGACCCGGGCGCCGCCGATCGGCTGATCGACCTGCCGCGGGCCGGCGCCGACCTGGTGGAGATCACCGGGCCGGCCGCGGACACCGTCACCGACCGGCTGCGCCGCGGCCGGGACTGGTCGTTCGGGCCGGGCACGGCCGATCGGCTGGAGACCGAGCTGCCCGCCGACACCCTTCAGACCCTGCTGCGGCACCTGCGCCGGCACGCCCACCAGGAGAGCCTTGACCGCGGCGAGGACACCCTGCACCTGGCCACCGGCCTGCTGCACTGGACCGACGCGGACGGCGCCGGGCACGCCAGCCCCCTGCTGCTCACCCCGGTCGAGCTGGTAGCCCTCGGCCCGGGCGAGGTGCCCCGGCTGCGCGCCGCCACCGGCGACCCGGTGCTCAACCCGGTCCTGGCGCGCCGGCTGGGCGAGCGCGGCGTGGTGCTCACCGACGACCTGGACGAGCTGCGCCGGCGGATCGCGGCCCACCAGGGCTGGCGGATCGCCGACGCGGTCGTGCTGGCCCGGTTCGACCTGGCCGCCGAGGCGATCCGGGCGGATCTCACCGAGCACGAGGACACGATCCTGGCGCACCCGGTGGTCCGGGCGCTCGCCGCCGAGGACGGCGATCTGCTGTTCACCCCGGGCGACGCCGGGCAGCTCGACGAGGACGAGCCGCCGCTGCTGCTGGACGCCGACGGCGACCAGCGCGCCTGCGTCGCCGCGGCGCTGGCCGGGCACAGTTTCGTGGTCGACGGCCCGCCCGGCACCGGCAAGTCGCAGACCGTCGCCAACATGATCGGGGCGCTCGCCCACGCCGGGAAGCGGGTCCTATTCGTCTCCGAGACCGCGTCCGCGCTCGACGTGGTGCAGCACCGGCTGGCCGCCGCCGGGCTCGGCAACTACCTGCTGGACCTGCACGGGCCGCGAGCCGGGCGCCGCCACGTCGCGGCGTCCCTGGCCGCCGCCCTGGAGGCGGTGCCGCTGCCGTCGCCCGGGATGGACGAGGTGGATCGGCACACGCTGCGGGAACGGCGGGCGGCGCTCACCGCGTACGCGGAAGCCGTCAATGAGCCGCGCGAACCGCTCGGATGCAGCGTGCACGAGATCATCGGCCGGTATGCGCGGCTTTCCGGCGTGCCGGAAAGCCCGGCGCCGGCGCTGCAACCGCTCGCCCTCACCGAGGCCACCCTGGACCGGATCCGGGCCGCGGCCGGCCGCCTGAGCCGGGCGTGGCGGCCGGCCACCGAGCGCAGCGGCTTCCGGTGGCGCGAGGTGATGGAGAAGGCGCCGCTCGGCGCGGCGCTGGAGGAGGCGCAGCTCACGCTGGACGCGCTGACCGAGGCCACGGATGCCTACACGCCACTGGCGACCGCGTTCCACGTGCGGCTGCCGGCCGACGCCGCCGAGCTGGCCGACCTGGTCGAGCACGCGGCGAGGCGGCCCGCCGCGGTCGCCGACTCCTGGCTCACCGCGGCCAGCCTGCGCCCGGTCCGGGAGGCCGCGGAGAGCCTGGCCGCGCTGCTCGCCGAGGTGCGCGCGGCCGAGGACCAGGCGCGCGCCCGCACCGGCCTGAGCCCCGCCAAGCTCGCCGAGCAGACCGTCGCCGAGCTGCCCGCACAGCCCGAGCTGGACCCGCCCGCGGTCGACCTGGCGCCGCTCACCGCGGCCGCCGCCAAGGTCCTGGCCGGGCGGTTCGCCGCGGACGCCGACGAGCTGGAGCACCAGCAGCGCAACCTGGACCGGATCACCGCGCGGCTCGGGCTGCCGGAGGTGGTCAGCTTCTCCGACGTCGAGCTGGTCACCGTGATCGCCGAGCTGGGCAACCGGCCGGACAAGCCGGAGCCGGCCTGGTTCGGGCCGGGCGCGCAGGCGAACGTGCACGCGGCCGCGGCCGCGCTGCGCCGGCACGTGGAGGCCGTCGCGGCGGCCCGGGCGCAGGCGCGGGAGTACTTCACCGAGGCGGTGCTGCACGAGCCGGTCGAGGATCTGGCCGAGCGGTTCGCCACCGTGCACCGGGGGATGCGCAGGTTCCTGTCCGGGCACCGCTGGGACAGGGAGACCGTCGCGGCACTCGCCGAGCCCGGGGTCAGCGTCGACGAGGCCGTCGCCCACCTGCCCCTGGCCGTCGCGTGGCGGCGCGCCAACGAGGGGCTGCTCGCCGCCGAGCGGCAGAACGCGCCGCTGCTGGGCCGATACTGGAAGCGGCTCGACACCGACTTCCTGGCGATCGGGCGGGCCCTGGAGACGGTCGGCGAGGTGCTGCGGGTGACGCCCCCCGAGGCCCTTCCCGGGATCAGCGAGTACGTCTGCAACCGGGGCGGCGACACCGAGCTGCTGCGGGCGGTGACCGAGGCGCGGGACGTGTTCCGGCACTGGCGGTCCACGCTCCAGGCGGCGCCCGAGGCGGCGGCCCGGCCCGAACTCGGGCACGGGACGCTGGCGGCGGCGATCGGATGGCTGCGGGCGCAGGTCGGGCCGCTGGGTGCGGTGGCCGAGGCGGTCGGGCAGCTCAGTGAGGTGGCCGGACGGGAGCTCGACATGGCGGCGGCGGCGGAGATCGCCGCCGTCCGGGAGCGGGTGGTCGCCGCGGCGCGGGCGCTGGCGGAGGCGGAACCCGGGTTCCAGGCCGTCCTCGGCTCCTCTCGCGACCTGCGCGGCATGGATCAGGCGCTGGACTGGGCGGCGCGGGCCCGGACGCTGCGCAGCGGCACCGACGCCGCGCTGACCGCGGAGCAGGCGGCGGCACTGCATGTCGAGAAGAACGCGGACATGAGGACGCTGATCGCGATGTGGCAGGAGGCCCGGCAGCGGATCATCGACGCCTTCGGCCCGGCCCGCCAGGTCCGCCTCGCCACCACCCTCGACCGCTTCGAGACCGCCCGTGACCTGCTGCGCGACCTCCGCGAGGACGAGACCGGCCAGCGCGAGTGGTTCGACTACCTGGCCGCCCGCGAGGTGCTCGCCGAGCACGGCCTGGACACCGTCGTCGACTACTGCGCCGACCACGGCCTCGACGTCGGCAAGCTGATCCCGGTGATCGAGCGGACCGTCTACAAGGCGTGGGCCGACGCGGTCGTCGCGGCCGACGAACGCCTGGAGCCGCTCGCCGCGCTGGAACGCAACGAGCTGGTCGAGGAGTTCCGCCGGCTCGACGCCGAGCTGGTGCAGGACGCGGCCGGCACGATCATCGAGGCGGTCAACGCGCGGCGTCCGGAGGTCACCGCCGACGGGGCGCCGGCGCTGATCCGGGCCGAGGGACTCAAGCAGGACGGGCATCTGCCGGTGCGGGAGCTGCTCGGGCGTACCTGGGAGACCGCTGCCGCCTTGAAGCCCTGCTTCGTGATGCCGCCCGCCGCGGTGAGCCGCTACCTCCCCGCCGACCAGCGCTTCGACGTGGTGATCATCGACGAGGCGTCCCGGGTCACCCCGGCCGCCGCGGTGGCCTGCGCGTACCGCGGCCGGTCGCTGATCGTGATCGGCGACGACTGCCAGTTGCCCCCGGCCGGTGGCCGCCCGTCCGTGCTGGTCGTCGCGAACGACTGCGCCGCCTTCACCCGGCTCGGCCTGACCGGCCACTACCGCAGCCGGCACGAGTCGCTGATCAGCTTCGCCAACCACACGTTCTACCAGGACCGGCTGGTCACCTTCCCGAGCGCGCACCCGGCCGGGCCGGACCTCGGGCTGGAGCTGCTGCCGGCGGTCGACGCGCCGGTCGAGGCCGCGCTGGTCGCCGAGCGGGTCGCGCACCACTTCACCACCCGGCCGACGCTGTCGCTCGGCGTGGTCACGCTGACCGCCGGGCAGGCCGACGCGGTCGCCGACGCGGTGGAGACCGTGCTCGGCGCGCGGCCCGACCTGGAACGCTTCCTCGCCGACGATCCACTGACCGGGTTCTTCGTGAAGCCGGCGGACGCGGCGCAGGGCGACGAGCGGGACGTGATCATCCTGTCCACCGGGCCGGACCTGGCCGCGGCGGGCGGGCCGACCGGGGGACGGCGGCTGGACGTGGCGATCACCCGGGCGCGGCAGCGGGTCGAGGTGGTGACCGCGATTCCGGAGTCGCGCCGGGAGGATGCGGCTGACGAGGGGGAGCGGCGGCTGGCGGCGTACCTGAATCATCTCGATCCTCATGCCGAAAAGCCGGACCTCTCGCCTCTGGCGGAGGCGGTGGCCGCCACCGTCGAAGGCTGGGGTTTCGAGGTCACCCGGCAGGTGGGCGCGGGTCGATACCGCGTCGAGATCGGGGTGCGGCACACCTCTTTGGACGCTTACGCCCTGGGCATCCAGTGCGACGGGCCGGCCTACGCCGAGATACCGGTCGCGAGCGACCGCGACCGGCTCCGCGAGCAGGTCCTGCACACCCTCGGCTGGCACCTGCACCGTGTCTGGTCGGTCGCCTGGCACCACGACCGCCCGGAGGAGGAGGCCCGGCTGCGCGCCGCCATCGAGAACGCCCTGGCCGTCCCGGACGTCTTCGCCGAGCCGGAGCTGGAGCTGGTCACCCGGCCCGCCCAGCGCCCCGAGTGGGCCCTGCCCTACCAGCGGGCCGAGCTGGAGCCGCTGCCGCCGTCCGCCCGGGTCAACGACCGGCTCGCCGGCGACCTGCTGATCCGGACCGTGGAGCGGATCGCCGAGGTGGAGGGCCCGGTGCACCTCGCCGTGCTGATCCGCCGGATCCGCGACGCGTGGGGGATCAGCCGGGTCACCCAGCCGATCCGGCAGGCCATCGAGGCCGCGCTGCGCGAGTCCCGGGCGATCTTCGACGGCACCTTCGTCACCGCCGCCGACGCGCCGATCCCGGCGGTCCGGGTGCCCGGCGACGGCGTCACCCGCAAGCCGGAGCAGGTCGCCGAGTCCGAACTCCAGCTGGCCCTGGAATACCTGGTCCTGGACGCCGGCCTGGTGGAGAGCGAGGACCTGCTCGCGGCCGCGGCCCGGTTGTTCGGCTGGACCGCGAACAAGGCCGGCGCCGCCCGGCTGGCCGCCATGCTCGACGACCTGGTCGCCGGCGAGCGCCTGATCGCCCACCGCAACGGCCTGATCGCCGCACCGGAGAACGATCTGCTCGACCTGCCGGACCCGGCGTCCCTGCCGCATCGCGGCGACACGGCCGAAAAAAATCTTTTGCGTACGCCCGAAGCCGCCCGGCAATCCGCCGACTGAATACCTCGGGCACACACGTTGGCAGATGGCGCACCACGTCAAAAGGCTGCTTGACCTACCCCGCCGCTGAGCCTATTCCTGAGGTTCGGCGGCGGTTCTCGCCGCTACCTCTGCGGTGTGAAAATCGAGGTGAGCCATGCCGAATGGATTCGCGCTGGCCTCCGGGGACGCTGATTTCGTATTCCGGGGAACCATCCAAGAACTGGGCGCCGCCACCCTGGCGTCGCTGCAACCGACCGGGGCGACCGCGATCGTCGCGGTCGCCGAGGTCTTCCACGCGCCGGAGGCGTTCACCGGCCTGGCCGGTGAGACGGTGACGGTGCGGCTCCGCGACGCGGGGCACGTCGCGGTCGGCGAGGTCGCGGACTTCGCCGCCGACGGCTGGCTGGTGGGCGAGAGCCTCGCCCTGGTCGAACGGGAACACCGGCCGCCGCAGGACGGTCCGGAGACGCTGGCGGATGAGGTGATGTCGGTGCGGCAGGACCAGTCCGGCGCCGAACTGCGCGACCGGTTCGTGGCGGCCGACCTGGTGGTCGCCGGGCGGGTGGCCGAGGTGCGCCCGCTGACCGGGGCGCGGCTTGCGCTCGCCGACAGCGTGGAGCGCCGTTCCGAGCACGAGCCGCAGGCCATGGAGGCGGTGCTCGACGTCAGCGAGGTGATCAAGGGGTCGCCGCCGGGGGACGAGGTGGTGGTGGTCTTCCCGGCCAGCGAGGACGTGGCGTACGTGTACACGCCGAAGTTCGAGACCGGCCAGGAAGGCGTCTTCCTGCTGCACTCACCGGACGCCGTGCCACGGCTGGCGGCGGCCGCCACCGAGGCGTTCACCGCGCCCACGATGCTCGACGTCCAGCTCGCCACCAGCAGCGCGGACCTGCGCGCCATCGTCGAGGAGTGATCGGCGTGATACGTGTCGTGAACATGATTCCCCGGGCGCTCAGCGGCGAGACCAATCAGGACAGCGAGCCCAATGTCACGGTCAATCCGGCTAATCCCCGGAATCTGGCCGCATCCGCATTCACGCCGAATCCTTTCGGCGGTGCGAACGCCCCGATCTACGTTTCCAGCGACGGCGGCCAGACGTGGTTGCTGAACGCGATTGTGCCCAGCCAGAACGGCGCCATGACGGCGGACATCACGCTCCGGTTCGCCACCATGAGCAACAACCTGTACGCCGGCATTCTGCGCCGGCCGAACATCGATCTCGCGATGCTGCGCACCGCCGATTTCCTCGGCGCGCAGACGATGACCGTGCTCACCTCCCGGGGCAGCGTCGACCAGCCCTACGTGGAGGCGCGCTCGGACGGCGCGCCCGGCGGCGACCACGTCTTCGTCGGCATCAACGACTTCAACGCGGCGAGCGGCCGGACCGCGACGATCGACGTCTCGTCCGCCGCGCAGACGCCGCCGCCGAGCGGCTTCAGCTCCATGCGCATCGAGGCGCGCACCCCGGTCGGCCAGGACGGACCGTCGATCCGGCCGACGTGGAACCGGGACGGCACCGTCTACGGCGCGTTCTTCCACTGGACCGGGGCGTCCGGCGGGCAGGTCGACATCGTGGTGGTCCGCGACGACAAGGGCGGCGCCGGCGGCTTCAACGACCTGAAGGATCCGAGCGACGGCCGGTCCGGGCGGTTCGTGGCGACCGGGGTGCGCATCCCGTTCGAGAACTTCAGCCACACCGACTTCGGTCAGGAGCGGCAGGGCTCGAACCTGACGGTCGTGGTCGACCCGGTGGACAGCAACCGGGTCTACGTGGCCTGGGCGGACAAGGCGACCACCACGTACACGCTGCACGTGCGGCGCTCGGTGGACCGCGGGGTGACCTGGTCGGGCGACATCCGTACCGTGCCGAACGCGACCAACCCGGCCCTCGCGATCAGCGCCAGCGGCGTGCTCGGCTTCCTCTACCAGGAGGTCACCGGCACCTCCGGCCCGCTGTCCGGGCAGCGCTGGGTGACCCACCTGCTGCGCACCCGCAACGACTTCGGCACCACCGACGACCGGGTCCTGGCGACCGTGCCGGCCGGCACCCCGGTCCGGCAGTTCCTGCCCTACAACGGCGACTACGTGCACCTGCTCGCCCTGGACACCTCGTTCCACGGGGTCTTCTCCGCGAACAACACGCCCGACCTGGCCAACTTCCCGCAGGGCGTGACCTATCAGCGCAACGCGGACTTCGCCGGGCACCGGCTGCTCGCGCTGAACAACACCACGCAGGTCAACGTCTCGATCGACCCGTTCTACGTCGCGGTCCTGCCCGAGGTGCTGCAACTGACCGCGACCACCAGCCGCGGCGGGCTGTGGCACACGATCCGGCAGGAGGACGGATCCTGGCAGCCGTTCTTCGGCGACGTGAAGGGCGTGGAGAGCAACGACCCCGGGCACTTCGTGGCCACCGCGTGCGCCGGCGCCCGCGGCGGCATGCACCTGGTCGGGCTGACCCACAACGGCGGCATGTGGCACACCATCCGGTTCGCCGACGGGTCCGGCTGGCAGCCGTCGTTCGGCGACGTGAAGGCCCAGGAGAGCAACGACCCCGGGCACTTCGGCGCGGTCGGCTGCGCGGCGGTGAGCGGCGAGCTGCACGTGGTCGGGCTGACCAACGACGGCAAGATGTGGCACACCATCCGGCACGCCGACGGCAGCTGGACTCCGGCGTTCGGGGACGTGAAGGGTCAGGAGAGCAACGATCCGGGCCACTTCACCGCGGTCGGCTGCGCCGGTGTCAACGGCGAGCTGCACGTGGTCGGGCTGACCGACGACGGCAAGATGTGGCACACCATCCGGCACGCGGACGGCAGCTGGCAGCCGTTCTTCGGTGACGTGAAGGGCGTGGAGAGCAACGATCCCGGCTACTTCACATCGGTCGGCTGCGCCGGGGTGAACGGTGAGCTGCACGTGGTCGCGCTGACCGGCGACGGCGGCATGTGGCACACCATCCGGCTGGCCGGCGGCACCGGCTGGCAGCCGTTCTTCGGCGACGTGAAGGGCGTGGAGAGCAACGATCCGGGTTACTTCACCGCGACCGGCTGCGCCGGCGTCAACGGCGAACTCCAGGTCCTCGGGCTCACCGAGGACGGCAAGATGTGGCACACCATCCGGCACGCGGACGGCTCCTGGGTGCCGTCCTTCGGCGATGTGAAGGCCCAGGAGAGCAACGACCCGGGACATTTCGTCTCGGTGGGTTGCGCCGGCGTGGACTGAGGGGGACATCCGATGAGAAAGAGTGCCACCTGGCGGTTCTGGATCGAGACCGGGCTCGCGGCGGTCAGCCTCCTCGCGCTGGTGCTGACGCTGGTCTGGGAGGACTGGATCGAACTGCTGACCGGGGTTGACCCGGACCATCACAGCGGGTCGCTGGAGATGCTGATCGCGCTCGGCTTCGCGGCCGTGACGATCGCGTTCGCTCTGCTCGCGCGCCGGGAACGGCAGCGGTTGCGGCGGCTTTCGACCGCCGGTTGACCCATTTTCGGTACGGCGCCAGGCCGCTTTGCCGCATTGCGGTCTGGCGCGGTTCAACGCGTTTACGGTACGGCGCCGGGTCGCTCCGGCTCGGACCGCGACGCGCCGCCGGGCGCGTCGCGGCCGGTCAGTCAGCCGGTGCACGCGGGCTCGCGCCGGGTGCGCGTGGGTCGCTCCTCTCCGCCAACGCCCGGACCAGGGCCGACGCCAGGAGGGCCACCGGTCGATCGGCGTCGTCGACCAGCGTGCGCAGCGTGTCCAGCGCGAGGGCGCCGGGCATCTCGGCGAGGGCCTGGGTCAGCCGCAGGCGGACGGCCGGGTCCGTGGCGGCGCCGAGTTCGGCGGTGAGCGAACCCATGATCCGGTCGGCCCGGGCCGGGTCCCCGGCGAGCGCGCCGAGCAGTTCGGCGGCCTCGACGTCGTTGGGGCCGCCGGCCACCATGCCGAGCAGCGTCGGCACGGCGGCGTCGACGCCCCGCGCGCCCAGGGCGAGCGCGGCCCGCTGGCGGATGACCGCGTCGGCGTCACCGAGGGTGTCGGTGAGCAGCGCGGTCGCCTCGTCCCCGGGCAGCTTGGCGAGGGCCAGCACGGCGCGCCGGCGCACGTCGACATCGGCCGACCGCGCGCCGGTGGCCAGGCCGGCCACCCCGTCCGGGCCGGCCCGGGCCAGGGCCCAGCTCAGCGCCCCGGCCACGTTCGGGTCGGCTTCCGTGAGCACCGCCCTGGCCAGCAGCTCGGCCGGGGCCGGCGCGTGCTCGGCCGGCGCCAGCACGGCCTGCTGCCGCCGCTCGGCGTGCGGGGATCCGAGCCCGTGCAGCAGGTCGACCAGGCGCGCGACGTCCTGCCAGCCGCCGGGATCGGCCGCGTCGACCGCCCGGAGCCGGTCGAGAAGCTCGTGCTCCCGGGCGAGCCGCTCCTCGGTCTTCCGGATCAGGTCGCCGACCAGCGCGGCCGGCGTGAACCCGGGATCGTCGAGCGCCCGGCCGATCTGCCGCAGCGACAGCCCCAGCGAGCGCAGCCCCTCCACGTGGAAGATCCGCCGCACGTCCTCGGGCGTATACTCCCGATAGTTGCCCACGGTCCGCCCGGTCGGGCGTACGAGCCCGAGCGAGTCGTAGTGGCGCAGCATCCGGGCACTCACCCCGGACCGCCGCGCCACCTCACCGATCAGCACGCAACCGTCTCCTCCCGGCCCAGCGTCTGCTGGCGCTCCGCTGTCCGCTCGTGCTTCGCTGTCCGCTCGTGCTTCGCTGTCCGCTCGTGCTTCGCTGTCCGCTCGCGCGCCGCTTTCTGCTCGTGGTCCGCTTTCTGCTCGTGGTCCGCTTTCTGCTCGTGGTCCGCTTTCTGCTCGTGGTCCGCTTTCTGCTCGTGGTCCGCTTTCTGATCGCGCTCCGCTTTCTGATCGCGCTCCGCGCCGTCGTTCTGGTCCGGGCCCAGCGCGACCACCCGGGTCGCCTCGTGGACGGCCAGGTCGAACCCGGCCTCCGGGTCGCGCAGCAGCCGCTCGGTGGCGCTCGCGTGCGCCCGCACCACCGGGTCCGCGCTGCTCATCGCCGCCCGCAGCACCGGCTCGACCACCTCGCCGAGCGCGACCAGCGACCGGCTCAAGCTCAGCCGCACCGCCCGGTCACCCCGGCCGAACTCGGTCGCCAGCTCCGCCGCCAGCTCCCGCTTCGCCTCCTCCGGCGCCAGCCCGGCAGCCGCACGCCACGCCGTCCGCGCGACCTCGTCGTCCGCGTCGTGCAGCAACTCCCGGGTGATCGCCGGCCACGCGCCACGATCGCCGATCTTGGACAGGGTGTGCAACGCCTGGCTCCGGGCCTGGGCGCTCGTGGACCGAAGCTCCGCGAGCAGCCGCGGCACCGTGACCTCGGCCGGCAGCCGGGTCAGCGCCCAGGTGAGCATGTCGCGCACGAAGAAGTCCGGCTCGACCGCGCACCGCGCCACCAGCACCTCGACCGTCCCGGGCTCGGCCCGGCTGCCGGCCGCCATGGCCGCGTTCAGCCGCGTCGACGAACTTGCCGAGGCCAGCGCCTCGATCACTCGCGTGTCCGGGTTCATCGGAACCACCTCCGACCACCAGTGAAGACCTTGTCACAGTGACAAGGTCAAGCGTGGTCGTACACCGTCGTGGCGATGTCCCGCTCACACAGCGCCGCCACGATCAGCGGTTCGATCCGCTCCCAGCGACCCCCGGCCAGCCCGCACCCGATCCGCGGCAGATGCACCGACGCGTCCAGTCGCGCCGCGTGCCCGGCGACCGTGCTCAGACAGTCGGCGACCGCGGGATACCGGATCGGCGGCCCACCGGACCCGTGCCGGGTCCCCCGCTGCGCGACCATGTTCGCCACCCAGACGTCCGGGCGCACCTGCACCAGCTGCGTGGCCCCGAGCCCGAAGTCGTTCCCGGCCCGCTCCCGGTGCCACTGCCGATAGGCCCGCTCCGGCTCCGGCCACCGCCGGGAGAGCGCCAGCACGAACCCCTTGCCCCACCCACCGAGGTCGTTGCACACATGCGCGACGATCTTCGGCCCCTTGGCCTGCGGACTCGTCGCGTCCCCTTTGATGATCCGCAGCGGCCGCACCCGGGCGATGCTGCCACCCGCGAAGACCCCCATCAATCGGTTTCCCCACGGACGAGCCGCCGGACGATCGCCGCCCGCGCCATCCGCAACCCCGCCGCCGCCAGCGCGAACCCGAGGACCGTCCGCCTCGGTCTGCCGGCCCGCGCGGCCCCCAGAACCGTCCGCCACGGTCCGCCGGCCCGCGCGGCCCCGAGGACCGTCCGCCACGGCCCGCCGGCCCGCCGGCCCGCGCGGCCCCGACCGGCCCACGATCCCGGTGCCGCCAGACCCGCGCGGCGGCTCGCTCACCGCCAGCCCGGCCTGGACCACTGTGTATGCCGTCGCGTGACACCACAACACGACGACCGCTCGCCCCCGCTCCTCGCCCGTGGCCGCCGCGAGCCGCGCCCTCACCTCCGCCCGCTGACCCCCCATCCATCTGCCGAGCGTCGCACCGCCGGCCACCGGACTACCGGCTGAGCCGCCGGGCCGCGGCCACGTAGCGATTCGTCGCGTAACGCTGGGCGAGCCTGGTCAGCGGCCCACCGGCCCGGGCCGGCAGCGAGGCGGGCCGGCTGAACGCGCGGATCCGGATCCAGACCGCCCCGTCGGCCGCCAGCTCCACCAGGAACGCCTCCTCGCCCCGCTCCGGATGCCCCGGCAGTGTCCCGTAGGCGAACCCGCGCCGGCGGTCCTCCACCACGGTGTAGACGACCCGGCAGGGAATGGTGAGGCGTACCGGCCCGAGTCCGGCTCGCAGCACCACGACGGCGCCGGGTGTGGCCCGCTCGGCGGAACTGATGGGCGCCAGCCCCGCCTCCCGGTGCATCCGCCAGTCGAACACTCCGGCGGCGGCGCGGTTGAAGGCCTCCCTGCCGTGCCCCACCACGACATCGCGCCGGACACGGTCGTAGCCGGCCGGTAGCGCGTCGTCGCGGGTGGCTCCGACCTGCTGATAGGTCAGCTCGGCGGTGGCCAGTTCGGTGAGACCTCGCACCAGCCCACGGTATCCGGCGAGCCGGACGCCGGAACCGGCTCGGCGCCCGGCTGCCGGTGCTCGTGGCGAGACCTCCGGGGCGACCGTGAGCGGCGGCCGGGCCGCGGGACGCGGTGCGGTCCGGGCCGGTCGCGGCCTCGCGCACTGTCCAGCCACGGGCTGCACGTCGTACAAGATGGGGGTTTGACGCCGAAGCGGCCTTAAGGTGGGGCATGCCGTTGGGTGCGCATCACGTCAGGACCTCGGTCGCGGTCGCCGACATCGGCCGGGCAGTCGCGTTCTACGAGGGGAGACTCGGGCTGCGCCCGCTCTGGACCGGCCCGAGCGCCACGATTCCCGACGGCGGCCGGGTCTACGAGTCCGGTGGCGGGCCGGCGCTCAACGTCTACCAGTCGGCGACCGCGGGGCAGACCGCGGCGACCCTGGCCACCTGGTATGTCGACGATCTCGACAGCGTCGTCGGCGAGCTCACCGAGGCCGGGGTCGAGTTCGCCCGTTACGAGGGCCTGGTGCACGACGCCAAGGGCATCACCCCGCGCGCCGGCGGCGGCCGGATCGCCTGGTTCCGCGACCCGGACGGCAACACGTTCGCCGTCGAAGCCGACCGTTAGCACGGGCGAAAGCCGCCCCGCTGAACTGCCTTGTTGACTTTCACCCTGGGTGAAGGTCGAGGCTTGGTCCCGTGAACGACCTACTGCCGATCAGCGCGTTCTCCCGGGCGACGCTGCTCTCGGCCAACACACTGCGGGCCTATCACGAGTCCGGCCTGCTGGAGCCGGCCGTGGTCGACCCGCGGACCGGATACCGGGGCTATCGGGCCGTCCAGCTCGGCGACGCCGCGCTGATCAAACAGTTGCGTGCCCTCGACGTGCCGCTGGCCGGCATCCGCGAGGTGCTCGCCGCGCGGGATCCGGCGGTGACCCGCCGGGTGCTGGCCGCGCACCGGGAGCGGATCGTCGCTCA
Source organism: Actinoplanes ianthinogenes (assembly GCF_018324205.1). NCBI lineage: Bacteria > Bacillati > Actinomycetota > Actinomycetes > Micromonosporales > Micromonosporaceae > Actinoplanes > Actinoplanes ianthinogenes. Next base: position 1,455,000 of record NZ_AP023356.1, on the reverse strand, counting down.
GCGGCAGCGGCTGGAGACCATTCTGGACGTCACCGACGAGCTGCTGGCCGAGCCGTCCGCGGCCACCCCGGCCGCGGTCAGCGAGCGCACCCTGCCGGCGGTGCGCGCCTTCACGCTGACCGCCGAGGTCCGGGAGGACGACTTCGCCTCGTTCCTCGACGAGGCATACGCGCGGCTGCGCGCCCGGGTGCCCGCCACCTCGGCCCGGCTCGGCGCGCTGTTCCCGGCGGAGTTCCACGACGAGCCGATGCCGGCCACCGCGTTCGTGGTGGCCGAGCACGGCGACGAGGTGCTGGCCGGCGGCCGGTTCGCGGTCGCCGAGTTCGTCGGGCCTTATCACAGCATGGCCGCCGGATATCGCGCGCTCGGCGCCTGGCTGGCCGGCGGCGGCTTCGGCCTGGCCGGCCGCGTCCGGGAGTACTACCTGGTCGGACCGGGCGACGGCGTGCCCGAGGACGACTTCCGCACCGAGATCTGCTGGCCCGTTCAACCCCTGGAGGACTGAGATGATCACGCTTGCCAACATCACCTTCGACTGTGCGGACAGCGCGGCCCTGGCGTCCTTCTGGTCGCGGGTCCTGGACCGCCCGGTCGACCCCGGGGCCGGCGAGTTCTTCGCCACCATCGGCGCCGGCGGGCCCGCGCCGACCCTGATGTTCCTCAAGGTCGCCGAGCCGAAGTCGGCCAAGAACCGCTGCCACCTCGACCTGTCCGCCGACGACCGGGACGCCGAGGTGAAGCGGCTGCTCGACCTGGGTGCCACCGTCCAGTCGGAGCACGACGAGCACGGCCATCAGTGGGTCGTCCTGCAAGACCCGTCCGGCAATGAGTTCTGCGTCTCCTGATCGGGGGCGGTAACCGGGCATATGCGCCGGATGTCCCGGGTAAGGAGCCGCACACCTGACATCGAAGGAGATGAACTGATGCTCTTCGCCGCGGGCTTGATCACCTGGGTGCTGCTGGCCGGTCCGGTGACCCTGACCGGCCATCCCTGGCTCTGCCTGACGCTGGGTGTGCTGGCCGGCGCGGCCTCGCTGGTGGTGACGCACGGTCACGTGGTGCTGCGCCGGCGGCAGCGGGCCCTGGTGACCACCGTCGCCCCGCGGGACGAGCTCGCGGTCGCGCCGGTCGACGGGCGTACCGGGGCGGCGGTGGCCTTCGGAGCGGCCGGCCTGTTCCTGTTCAGCCTCGTGTTCGGCGGCTTCGCGATCGGTCTCGGCGTAGCCGCGCTGCGTCGCGGCACACCCGGCCGGTGGGGTCGCCCGCTGGCCCGGCTAGCGATCCTGCTCGGTGCCGCCGACCTGGTCGTGCTGGCCGCGCTGCTGCTGACCGGTACGGCCCTGCATCCCTAGCTCGCGGGTGACCACCTTGCCGGTGGCATTGCGCGGCAACTCGTCCAGGAAGATCACGTCGCGGGGGACACTGAACCGGGCCCGGTGCCGGCGGACGTGCTCGCGGACCGCCTCCGGGCCGAGGGTCTCGCCCTCGCGCAGGACCAGGTACGCCGCGAGCCGCTGCCCGTACTCGTGGTCCGGCACCCCGATCACCGTCACCTCCCGGATCTGTGGCAGGTCCGCGAGCAGCCCCTCCACCTCGGCCGGGTAGACGTTCTCGCCACCGGAGACGATCATGTCGTCCTCGCGGCCGTCGACGTAGACCCGGCCGTCGGCGTCCAGATGCCCGAGGTCGCCGGTGGCCAGCAGACCGTCGTGCATGGTGCGGGACGCGCCGTTCGTGTACCCCTCGAAGAGCATCTCGTTGCCGACGAACAGCCGCCCGACCTCCCCGGCGGGCACGGGTGCGCCGGTCTCGTCGAGCGCGGCAACGGTCGTACCGTAAGGGGGTTTGCCCGCGGTCGCGGGGTTGATCCTGAGGTCTTCCGGGGTGGCGATGGAGGCCCAGGACGCCTCGGTGGAGCCGTAGAGGTTGTAGAGCACGTCGCCGAACCGGTCCATGAACCGGGTGGCCAGCCCTCCCGGCAGCGCCGAGCCGCTCACCGCGACCACCGACAGCGCCGGTTTCCCGGCCGGCTCCGGCAGTTCCATGAGCTGCTGAATCATCACCGGGACCGCGATCATCCCGGTGCAGGAGTGCTGGATCAGGTCGTCGAGGATCGCGGCCGGCTCGAACCTGCGGCGCAGCACGATGGTCGCCCGCAGCGCCAGGGCGATCTGGAGACCGGCGAAGCCCCAGGTGTGGAAGAGCGGCGCGGCGATCATGACGCGCTGCTCCGCGCGCAACGGGATCCGGTCGATCACTGAGCAGAGCGGGCGGAACCCGCCCGGCGTCGGGCGGCGGGCGCCTTTCGGCACGCCGGTGGTGCCGGAGGTCAGCACGATGGTGCGCCCGGGGCGCTCCGGCGGCTGACTCCCGCCCTCGGGCGCCCCGGCGATCAGCTCCTCGAACCGCTCCTCGGTGATCTTCTCGACCCCGTCGACGAGCGCCACCTTCGGCCCGAACTCGTCGTCGAGGATCAGCGCGCGCAGCCCCTGGTCCTTGGCCACGGTGACCAGCTGGTGCGGCGAGAGGCCGGTGTTCATCAGGACCGGGTCGGCGCCCAGCGTGGTGGCGCCGATCATGGCCTCGATCATCCGCGCCGAGTTGCGGCAGAGCAGACCGATCCGGTCGCCCGGGCCCGCGGGCAGGCTGCGGGCGAGCCGTTCCGCGCGGTCCAGCAGTTTCGCGTACGACACACTGCGCTGATCGTCGATGACCGCGATCCGGTGCGGACTGCGAGCCGCGGCCTGCCGTAGCTCGCCGGCGAGCCCGAACCCCCACCGGCCCAGCGCCGCGAACTGCCGCACGATCCGGACCGGGTTGCCCGGGTGCAGCAGCCCGCGCCGCAGCATGGTGCCACCGACGAAGAGCGCGTCCATGTCAGCGGATCTGCATTCCGGAGATCGCTCGGGAGATCACCAGGCGCTGGATCTCCGAGGTGCCCTCGAAGATCGTGTAGATCTTGGCGTCCCGGAACATCCGCTCCACCGGGTGCTCGCGCAGGTAGCCGGCGCCGCCGAGGATCTGCACCGCCTTCTCGGTGACCGCGACGGCCACCTCGCCGGCCTTCAGCTTCGACATCGAGCCCTCGCCCGCGGTGAACGGCTTGTCGTTGCGGCCCATCCAGGCGGCCCGCCAGACCAGCAGGCGCGCGGCGTCGATCTCCATCTTCATGTCCGCCAGGGCGAACGCGATCGCCTGGTTCTCGATGATCGGCCGGCCGAAGGCGACGCGGTGCTTCGCGTACTCCAGCGCGTACTCGTACGCGGCGCGGGCGATGCCGAGCGCCTGGGCGCCGACTGCGGGGCGGGACAGCTCGAACGTCCGCATGGCGGCGTTCTTGTTCTTGGGAGCGGCGCTGCGGGCTCGCGCGAGGCGCTCGTCGAGGGCGTCCTTGCCGCCGAGCAGACAGCTGCCCGGGAGCCGGACCTCGTCCAGGAAGACGTCGGCGGTGTGCGAGGCGCGCAGGCCGAGCTTCTTCAGCTTCTTCGTGCCGACCAGCCCGTTCGTGCCGGGCGGGACGATGAACGCGGCCTGCCCGCGGGAGCCGAGCTCCGGGTCGACGCTGGCGGTCACCACGTGCACGTTGGCGATGCCGCCGTTGGTGGCGTAAGCCTTCTGCCCGGTGAGCACCCACTCGTCGGTGGCCTCGTGGTAGACCGCCCGGGTCTTCATCGAGGCGACGTCCGACCCCGCCTCCGGCTCGGTCGAGCAGAACGCGGCCACCTTCGGCTCGTCGGCGTCACCGAAGCACTGCGGCACCCACTCGACCAGCTGCTCCGGCGTGCCCGACCCGTAGATCGCGGCGACCGCGAGCGAGGTGCCGGAGATCGCCATCCCGATCCCGCCGTCGCCCCAGAACAGCTCCTCGTTGGCGATCGGCAGCGACAGCCCGGTGTTGTCGGCCCAGGTGTTGATCAGAAACTCGAAACCGTAGAGCCCGATTTTCGCCGCCTCCTGGAGCACCGGCCAGGGCGTCTCCTCGCGCTCGTCCCACTCGGCCGCGGCGGGCCGGATGACCTGCTCCGCGAAGCCGTGGATCCAGTCACGCAGATCCGATTGTTCCTCGTTGAGATCGAGCCAGAACTCCACCACAGGACCCTTCGACCGCATCCAGTTAACTCGCCGGTAACCCTACGGGCCGCGTAACGGAACTCACAACCCCCTGAGGTTTCTCATTGGTCCGGCACCGCTTTCCCCCACCCCATTTTGTACGACCCGGAGCACCGCGGCCGGTCCGTGCGCGAGGCCGACCGCCGCGCCGCCGGAGTGCCATGCCGTAGCATGCGTCCGCCAAGTGGATCAGGTAAATCCATCACTGCCCGCGTGCGTTCCGAAGGAAGTGTTCGTGTCCGAGACCTCGTGCCGCGTCTGTCACCGGGCGCCCGCCGCGAAAGTCAGCTTCCACGGGCACGAGGGCCTGCTGGTGCTGATGCGCTTCCGCCGGATCGACGGCCCGTTCTGCAAGCAGTGTGGGCTGGCCGCCTACCGCGACATCAGCGCGCACACGCTGCTGCGCGGCTGGTGGGGGATGCTGTCGATGATCATCACGCCAGGTGTGCTGGTGCTGAACACGGTGCGCCGGGCCCGGGTCGCGCTGCTGCCGGACTCCGAGCGGCCCGCCAACGACCGCACCCTCGACCCGGGCAAGCCCCTGCTGGACCGCTCCGCCGCCTACGGCCTGCTGGTGCCCGCCCTGCTGATCATCTACATCGCGTTCAGCAGCGCCCACTCCTGAGGGTGCTTGCCCCGGCCGGGCAGGATGGCCCGGTGATCGGAATTCAGGCCTGCCGCCGTGCCGTTCCGCTGGCCGCCGTCGTGCTGCTGGCCGGCTGCGCGCCCCAGCCCATCGGCACGGCCGACGGCGACGCGACGACGCCCTCCCCGCCGCCGCCCTCCGCGTCGGCCGGAACGCCGTCCGGAGCGCCGTCGCCCAGCACCGCGCCGACCTGCCCGCCCGAGGGGGTTCGCCTGGAGCAGGGTGGCGGCGACGCCGCGGCCGGCCTGCGCGTCCTCAGCATCACGCTGGTCAACTGCGGCACCGAGACCTACCGCCTGAAGGGTTACCCGGCCGTCCAGGCGCTCGACGAGGACCGGGCGCCCCTTGACGTGCGGGTCCTCAACGGGGTCACCGAGATCCTCGGCACCATGCCGTGGGACGGCCCGCCGCAACCGGTGACACTGCGCCCCGGCCGGCGCGCCGGCTTCGCGCTGGCCTGGCGCAGCACCTACGACGACATCTCGAAACCACCGGCCAACGGGAAGTACCTGCGGATCGCGCCCCTCGCCGGCCGCCCGGCACAGACCCTCGAGCCGGACGGGCCCCTCGATTTCGGCAGCACCGGCCGCTTCGCGGTCAGCGCCTGGCAGCCGTCCGCCGACCCCACCGAGGCCCCGGCTAAGCGGTGATCGCGCCGGTCAGGTGCGGCCGCTTGCCGTGCACGCCGAACTCCCAGCCACCGTCCGCCGGCGACGAGGTGAAACGGACCGTGGACGGCAGCAGGATCGGCTGCTTGAAGGCGACCTCGACCGTGTACGCCGCCGGCAACCGGCCCTCGAGCGCGGCCAGGCACCGGGCCTTGGTCCACATGCCGTGCGCGATCTGCCGCGGGAAGCCGAACAGTTTCGCCCCGACCCGGGAGGTGTGGATCGGGTTCCGGTCCCCGGAGACGGCGGCGTAGTCCGTGCCCGTGCGAGCGGTCAGTCGCCAGACCGCGCCACCGGAGGGGACGGGATCGGGGTGCTCCGAACGCGACCCGGCCGACTCCTTGCGCAGATAGGTCGACACGCCCCGCCACACCTCCTCGCCGTCCACCGAGGCCGTCGCCACCACGTCGAACTGCCGCCCCCGCGGATGCTCCCGCAGATCGACCGCCCGCACCGCCAGATCCAACCGGCTGCCCGCGTCGATCGCCCGCCGCACGGTGATCCGGTTCGACACGTGCACCAGCCCGATCATCGGCAGCGGGAAGTCGCCGGCCGACATCAGCCGCATGGCCAGCGGAAACGCCAAGACATGCGGATAGGTCCCGGGGAGCGCATCGGTCAGCCGCAGCCCGCACACCCGGTCGTACCGAGCCAGGTGCGCCCGGTCCACCGTGACCCCACGATGGACCAGCTCGACGTCCGGCAGGGCGCCGCCGCGCCGCATCCCGGGCAGCATCCCGAGGGCGGCCTTGGCATAGGCCGCCCCGGTGCCCGGCCCCTCGCTCAGCTCGACGACCGCCACCACCTCAGGCCCCCAGCAGGCTCTGGCCGCAGACGCGCACCACGTTCCCGGTGATCGTCGCCGAGCCCGGCGACGCGAACCAGGCGATCGTCTCGGCCACGTCGATCGGCAGGCCGCCCTGCGACATGCTGTTCAGCCGGCGCCCGGCCTCGCGCAGCCCGATCGGCATCTTCGCGGTCATCGCCGTCTCGATGAACCCGGGCGCCACCGCGTTGATCGTGATGTCCTTGGCGGCCAGGATCGGCGCGGTCGACTGGACCAGCCCGATCACCCCGGCCTTGCTGGTGGCGTAGTTGGTCTGCCCCCGGTTCCCGGCGATCCCGGCGATCGAGGCGACGCCCACGATCCGGCCGCCCGGTGTGACCAGGCCGCGCTCCAGCAGCAGGTCGTTGACCCGCTCCGGGGCGGTCAGGTTGACCCCGATCACCGAGTCCCACCGGCTCGCGTCCATCCGGGCGATGGTCTTGTCCCGGGTGATGCCGGCGTTGTGCACCACGATGTCGACACCGGCGTGCGGTCCGGCCGAGAGGTAACCGGCGAGGCGTTCCGCCGCGTCGGCGGCGGTCAGGTCGAGTTGCAGGGCGCGGCCCCTCGCCTTGTTCGCCACGTCGGCCAGGGCGTCGCCGGCGCCCGGCACGTCCAGCGCGATCACCTCGGCGCCGTCCCGGGCGAGGGTCGCCGCGATCGCCGCGCCGATGCCCCGGGCCGCGCCGGTGACCAGCGCGAGCTTGCCGTCCAGCGGTTTGTCCCAGTCGGCCGGGGCGCTCGCGCTGCCGGCTCCGATCCGGATCACCTGGCCGGAGACGTAGGCGGACCGCCCGCTGAGCAGGAACCGCAGCGTCGACTCGACCGCCTGCTCCCCGCCGGGCGCGACGTAGACCAGCTGACTGGTGGTGCCGCGGCCGAACTCCTTGCCGATGCTGCGGGTCAGACCCTCCAGGCTCCGCTGCGCGGTCGCCTCTCTCGGGCCCGCTGCGGCTTCCGGTGGGGTGCCCAGCACGATGACCCGGCCGCACCCGGTCAAACTCCTCGCGTACGGCTGGAAGAAGTCGAAAAGCGCTCGCAGCTGCTCGGAGTCCCCGATCCCGGTCGCGTCGAAGACCAGCGCCGCGTACTTCGTGCCCGCCGCCCCGCTCTCGGCGACCGTCACGCCCGCGCTCTCCAGCAGCTTGCCGACCTCGCCGGACAGCCGCCCGCCGGGCGCCGCGCCGAGCAGCACCGGACCGGACACGAGCGGGTCGCCCGGGCGGTAGCGTCGCAGCCGGGGCGGGTCGGGCAGCCCGAGCCGCTTGACCACCGTCCGGCCCAGACCGGAGTTGGCGAAGTTCGCGTACCTGTCAGCCATGCGAGTACCCTACCCGTCAGTAGCTTCGAGTTTGTCGATAGCTTGCGCTTGTGAAGTGAATCAATCTTCGATGTGTGGAGGATCGCCGTGCCGACCGTGCGCCGTGTCGCCGTCCTGGGCGGTAACCGTATCCCGTTCGCCCGGTCGAACAGCAAATATGCCGCGGCGAGCAACCAGGACATGCTCACCGCCGCGCTGGACGGGCTGATCGCCCGGTTCGGCCTGGCCGGCGAGCGCCTCGGCGAGGTGGTGGCCGGCGCGGTGCTCAAGCACTCCCGCGACTTCAACCTGACCCGCGAGGTGGTGCTCGGCTCCCGCCTCGACCCGCACACCCCGGCCTACGACATCCAGCAGGCCTGCGGCACCGGCCTGGAGGCCGCCATCCTGGTGGCCAACAAGATCGCGCTGGGCCAGATCGAGGCCGGCGTCGCCGGTGGCGTGGACACCACCTCGGACGCGCCGTTGCAGGTGAACGAGGACATGCGGCTCGCGCTGCTGGAGCTGAACCGGGCTCGGACCCTGGGCGCGCGGCTCAAGGCGGCGGCCAAGCTCCGGCCGCAGCACGCCGTGCGGCCGGAGATCCCGCGCAACGCCGAGCCGCGGACCGGGCTGTCGATGGGCGAGCACGCGGCGATCACCGCGCTGCGCTGGCAGATCGAGCGGCAGGCGCAGGACGAGCTGGCGCTGGCGTCGCATCAGCACCTCGCCGCGGCGTACGAAAAGGGCTTCTTCGACGATCTGATGACGCCCTATCTGGGCCTGACCCGCGATCAGAACCTGCGTGCCGACTCCAGTCTGGAGAAGCTGGCGAAACTCAAGCCGGTATACGGCAAGGAGGGCGCGACCATGACGGCGGGCAACTCGACGCCGCTCACCGACGGCGCGTCCACGGTGCTGCTCGCCTCCGAGGAGTGGGCCGAGGCGCACTCGCTCCCGGTCCTGGCGTATTTCGCGGATTCCCAGGCGGCCGCGGTCGACTACGTGCACGGCGACGAGGGCCTGCTGATGGCGCCGGCCTACGCGGTGCCCCGGATGCTCGCCCGCAACGGCCTGACCTTGCAGGACTTCGACTACTACGAGATCCACGAGGCGTTCGCGTCGCAGGTGCTGGCCACCCTCGCGGCCTGGGAGTCGCCGGAGTTCTGCAAGGAGAAACTCGGCCTGGACGCGCCGCTCGGCACGATCGACCGGAGCAAGCTGAACGTCAACGGCTCCTCGCTGGCGGCCGGCCACCCGTTCGCGGCGACCGGCGGCCGGATCGTCGCGACGCTGGCCAAGCTGCTCGCGCAGAAGGGCTCCGGCCGCGGCCTGATCTCCATCTGTGCCGCCGGCGGCCAGGGCGTCGTCGCGATCCTGGAGAAGTGATCCCGGAGAAGTAGGGACCCGCCCCTCGATCCGATAGCCGCCGCCGCAGGCGCGCCGCTCGCTGCACGCCCACGTCGCCCGCCTGCGCGAGTTGGCCGGGCACCCGGCGAGCGCGGCCGCCTGGGCGGCGCCGGCGGCCGGCGGGGCGGTGGCCGGTGACGCCGCCGCCACCAGTCCCAGGATGCCCAGGACCCCCCGGCTGCCGAGGTCAGCGGCAGGTCAGTTTCCGGGCCTGCCGTTCCATCGCGCCGGCGGGCGGATCGGCGTCGTCCGAGCAGTCGAAGATCAGCGTCTCGTGGCTCGGACGCCAGGAGTTGACCGTTCCCCGCACCGTGACGCCGCCGCACGCATAGGTGAAGGTCGCGTCGACCGCGGTGATCCCGACCGCCACCGCGACGTCGCCCGGGCCCTGCGTGGTGACGCCGCTGTCCGGATCCAGCTCCCACGCCGTGCCGTAAGCGACCACGTCGATCTCGCCGTCGGTGTTCACCCTCGCCGCGAACCGCCGGTAGATCTCCTCACGCGGCACGTCCCCGTCGCCAATGTCCGTGCCACCCGTCAGGCGTCCGGGCAGCGGAGTTCGCGGACCTGATCGGTCACCGCGGCTCGCTGGCCGGCCGGTGACGGGCCCACCTCCGGCTCATCGCAGTTCAGCAGGCCGGCCAGCTCGGTGGCCAGCCAGCTGACCACCGTGCCCTGGCTGGTCGTGCCGCCGCAGGTGTAGCTGAACGGCATGTCCAGCGTGGTGATCGACTCGTAGCTCACGAACCGGCCGGTCCCGTCGAACGTCGCCGAGCCGCTCGTGTCCAGGTGGTGGACCTTGCCGAGATCGACCAGCGGCCGGTCCTCCGCCGCGTAGGTGTCCGCCAGCCGCTGATAGACCTCCCGCGCGGGCACCTGCGCCGGGGCCCGCACCTGAGCGGTCCGGGTGGCGAGCTCGGTGTAGTCGTCCTTGAGCGTCATCCCCTTGACCTCGGCGTCCAGCATCTCGGTCACGCCGGTCAGCAGCTCGCCGGTGACCGCCGTGCCGAACGTGATCTGCCCGCCCGTGCAGGCGGCCACCGTCTTCTCCGGTGCCGGCGGGCCGGCGTCGGTGCAGCCGGCCACGAGGACCAGCGCGAGCAGGGGGAGGGGCCGCCAGATCATGTGCTGATCATGGCGGCCCCGGGCGATCCCGCGGGTCAGGAGGCGGTGCAGGTAGCCGTACCCGAAGGGGCGGATCCGGTGCCCTGGAAGCCGAAACTCGTGCTGGTTCCGGCAGCGACGCTGCCGTTGTAGCTGACGTTGCCGAACGTCACCGCGCCACTGGAGCCGCTGGCGGTGGTGCTCCAGCTGTTGGTGATCGCGGCGCCGGACGGCAGGGTGAGCGCGACCTTCCAGCCGGTCAGCGCCGACGAGCCGGCCTTGACCGTGACCGTGGTGACGAAACCGCCGGTCCAGGCGTTGTTCGAGTACGTCGCGGTGCAGGCCCCGTCACCACCCGGGCCGGGCGAGCTGCTGCTTGCCGAGACCGACGGGGACGGGCTGGTGGTGGTCGCGCCGAACGCGGAGATCACCGAGTTGTACGCGGCCTTCGGGTTGCCGCTGTTGTCGAAGAGCAGCGGGGTGTCCCCGGAGCGCCAGGAGTCCGAGTCACGGATGCCCCAGACGGTGATGCCGGCGCACTTGGTGACGCCGAGGCAGGCCTTGACCACGTCGGCGTACGAGTTCGCCTGCGCGCTGCCGGACCCGGCGATGTCCAGCTCGGTGATCTGCACCTCGACGCCCAGGTCGGCGAAGCGCTGCAGGTTGGCCTGATAGTCGCTGGGCAGCGGGGACGCCGAGTTGATGTGCGACTGGAACCCGACGCAGTCGATCGGCACGCCGCGGGACAGGAAGTCCTTGACCATGGTGTAGACGGCGGTGCTCTTCGCGTTGACGCCGTCGGTGTTGTAGTCGTTGTAGCAGAGCTTGGCGGCCGGATCGGCGGCCCGAGCGGTCTTGAACGCGACCTCGATCCAGTCGTTGCCGGTCTGCTGGAGGTTCGAGTTGCGGCGCGAGCCGTCGCCGTTGTCGGAGAACGCCTCGTTCACCACGTCCCAGGCGTAGATCTGACCCTTGTAGTGGGTGGCGACGTTGGTGATGTGGTTGACCATCGCGGTGCGCAGCGCGGTGCCGGAGAGCGACGACACCCAGCCGGGCTGTTGCTGGTGCCAGGCCAGGGCGTGGCCGCGCATCCGCTGCCCGTTGGCCTTGGCCCGGTTCACGATGGTGTCCGCGCCGGCGTAACTGAACGAGTTCTGGGACGGCTCGGTGGCGTCCCACTTCATCTCGTTCTCCGGCGTGACCATGGTGAACTCACGGTCGAGGATGCCGGTGTAGACCGAGTCGCTGAACTTGTAGGCGGCCGCGGCCGTGCCGAAGTACTTGCCCTTGGCCGAGGCGGCCGAGCCGAGCGTGGTGGCGGCGTTCGCTGCCGGGGACAGGGTGACGAGGGTGCCCGCGGCGAGGGCGCCGGCCGTCACGACGGTGAGGATGGCGTGGCTTCGTTTCATGGGAGCTCCAGTCGGGGGTCTGGAGGCATCGACAGTTATCGACACCGGCCGAAACGCTACCGACACTTCTCGGAAACCTCAACCGGTTCAGTCCGGAAGTTCCCAGCTCCCAGCCTCCGAAACTTCCGAAAGATCAAACCCACTTACGGTACGAACACCGCACCGCCTCCCGGCCGTCCGCTGAGTGGCGGCTGGCGTGCAGCCGCCGTTACGTCCAGCTCGTGAATGCGGGATCAGCCGGTGAACCTGAACTTGATGCGACTCAGCGTGCCCCGGTTGCCCTCGATGAACAGGTCCGCGCTCGTGGCGTCCGGTTTCACGTGGTCACCCAGGTTGAGAAAGATCCAGAAATCCCTCTCGCGCACCCTCTGTCGCTGGATCGGCTTGAATCCTTTGGAGTGCCGAGGTCTGAGGTGGATGGTCAGCGTCTCGCCGGGTGTCATGGTCACGCAATGCAGCACAGCGTCGTCCGGCTCGGGCACGTCCGCGGGGTCCGCCGCGCACCGGTCCTGCGTCTGCTGTCCGACGTGGCGAGGGTCGGCTCGGCGCACGCAACCGGCCGGATTCCGGCAGGCGTCGACGGCCTTCTCGGGGGCTATCGCCAGCCCCGTCGAAATGGTGAGGAGACCGATCGTCGCCTTGACGACGTGGAGTCTGACTGCTCCAAGGCTGAGCATGGACATGGATTCGCCGATATTCGTGGACCTGTTCCGGCGCGTCCGCCGTTTGCCGCGTTGCCGGCCGCGGTCGTCCGAGGCGTTGGAAGGCATCGATTTTCTCTCTGGCGAGATTCGGGAAAGTCATATGCCCAACGCCGCAAGATCCACCTGGATGCGTAGGTTCGGCCGATTTTTTCACAAAATAGGTGACTCAACCGATTCAGTCGGCGCCGTGGGGGCAGCGGCCGGGCGCATCGACCACGGACTCGGCGGGCGGCCGGTCACTCGGCGGTGCGCAGGGCCTCCGCGACCGCCTCGGCGGCGGTCGAGGCGTCGTCACCGGTGGCGATGACGGTGACGGTCGCGCCGGTGTTCGCGCCCAGGGACATCAGTTTGAGGGCGCTGCGAGCGGAGGCCTCGCGCGCCCCGTGGCGTACCGAAATCGTGGTGTCCGGGAAGTGGGCGGCGGTCCGGACCACCTCGCCCGCCGGGCGGGCGTGCAACGCCGCCGGAAGCACGACCGGGATCTCAGAACTTGTCGACATCGCGCGCCTCCCGGGCGGCCTCGGCGACGGTCGCCAGATCGGCGCCGGTCGACGCGGTGACCGCGGCGGCCACCGCGCCCTCCACGAACGGCGCGTCCACCAGCAGCGGGCCCGGCGCCTCGTCGAGCACCGCCCGGGCGGTCAGCACCGCGCTGCCCAGATCGGCCAGGATCAGCACGCCCGCGCCGTCCTCGGCGCGCTCGATGGCCGCGGTGATCCGGTCGGCGCTGGTGCCCAGCTCGCCGTCGTCGGTGCCGCCGGCGGGCACGACGTGCACGTCCGGGGTGGCCACCTGACTGAGCAACTCGGCCAGGCCTGACGCCAACTGCTCGGAGTGCGATACCAACACGATTCCCACGAGCCCCATGGATCTCGACTCTAGACCGCGCGAGGATGCAGGAGGTGATGGAGTAATCACGGAAGGGAGCCGGTCGTGAAGAAATTCATCAACGATCCCGCCGACGTGGTGGCGCAGGCCCTGGCGGGGATCGCCGCCGCCCACCCGGAGCTGCGGGTGGACATCGACGAGCAATACATCGTGCGGGCCGACGCGCCACGCCCCGGCAAGGTGGGCCTGGTCTCCGGCGGCGGTTCCGGGCACGAGCCGCTGCACGGCGGTTTCGTCGGTCCCGGCATGCTCGACGCGGCCTGCCCCGGCGAGGTCTTCACCTCCCCGGTGCCGGATCAGATCCTGGCCGCCACCAAGGCCGTCGACGGTGGCGCCGGCGTGGTGCACATCGTCAAGAACTACACCGGCGACGTGATGAACTTCCAGCTCGCCGCGGAGCTCGCCACCGACGAGGGGATCAGCGTCGAGACCGTGCTGGTCGACGACGACGTGGCGGTGGAGGACTCGACCTGGACCGCCGGCCGGCGCGGCACCGGCGCCACCCTGCTGGTCGAGAAGATCGCCGGCGCGCGGGCCGAGGAGGGCGGCAAGCTCGCCGAGGTGGCCGCGATCGGCCGCGAGGTCAACACCAATTCCGGATCCTTTGCGTACGCGCTGACCGCCGGCACCACCCCGGCCGCCGGTCGTCCCGGCTTCGACCTGCCGGCCGACGAGATCGAGGCCGGTGTCGGCATCCACGGCGAGCCCGGCCGCCGCCGCGAGAAACTGCGCCCGGCCAGGGAGCTGGTGCGCTCGGCGCTGGACGCGATCCTGGACGCCAAGCCGTTCCCCGGCCCGGTGATCGTGCTGGTCAACGGGCTCGGCGGCACCCCGCTGATCGAGCTGTACCTGATCTACGGCGAGCTGGCGAAACACCTCGAGGACCGGGGTGTCCGGATCGCCCGGCAGCTCATCGGCAACTACGTGACCAGCCTGGACATGGCCGGGATGTCGCTCACCCTGTGCCAGGCCACCGACGAGATGATCCGCCTCTGGGACGCGCCGGCGCGTACCCCCGGACTGCGCTGGGGTGCCTGAACAGTGAATGTCGCACTCGCCCGGGACTGGATGCGGGCCGCCGCCGACCTGATCGCGGCCGACGCCGACCGGCTCACCCAGCTCGACTCCGCCATCGGTGACGGCGACCACGGGGTGAACCTCAACCGGGGCTTCACCGCGGTGGTCGCCGCCCTGGAGAAAACGCCGCCGGAGACGGTGTCGGACGTGCTGGTCAAGGCCGGCGCCACGCTGATGTCCCGGGTGGGCGGCGCGTCCGGCCCGCTGTACGGCACCGCGCTGCGCTCGGCCGGCAAGGCCCTGCCGCCCACCGCCGAGGTGCAGCCGGCCGACCTGGCCACGGCGCTGCACGCCGGCCTGGACGCGGTCCGCAAGCTGGGCGGGGCGGCGCCCGGGGACAAGACCCTGGTCGACGCGTACACCCCGGCCCTGGACGCGTTCGAGAAAGCGGTGGCCGGGGGAGCGGATCTGGCCGAGGCGGCCGCGGCGGCGTCCCGGGCCGCCGAGGCGGGCGCCGAGGCCACCGTGCCGATGCAGGCCCGCAAGGGCCGGGCCTCCTACCTGGGCGAACGCAGTATCGGACATCGGGACCCAGGAGCCACCTCCACCGGCCTGATCTTTCAAGCATTGGCCGACGTTTCTTAACTGAGGGCAAACCGTGCCGATTCAGCGGGTATCAGACACTGCTGAGAGAAGGTACGGCGATGGGGTTGAGTGGGGCGTTCGACAACCGCTCTTTGCGGACGAAGATCGGTGCGGCGGCCCTGACCGCGACCATCGGCGGCCTGATCGTGGGCGGCATGTCGATCAACACGGTGCGCAGCCTGAACGACAAGGCGAAGAACGCGCAGCACCAGTCGCTCGCGATCGGGTCCGCGGTCACCGACTACAGCCAGAACATCGAGGCGTACGCCGGCAACGCCTCGGCGGTCCAGCTGTATCCGAAGATCGCCAAGCAGATCCTCGAGGTCATGAACGCCAACAAGGCGGCGGTCGACGGCGCGCTGGCCCGCCTCGGCGAGCAGCTGCCCGGCAACGTCACCGTGGCCAAGGCCAAGGACGACTGGGCCGCCTACATGAAGTTCATGACCGCGGTGCCGTCGACCCCGAACACCGAAGCCGACATGAACGCCGGCCTGGCCCAGTACACCAAGCTGCACGGCGCGCTCCTCGAGGACGCGCAGTCGCTCCAGGCCCAGGCCGCCAAGCTGGCCGAGCAGCAGATCACCGACGCGCAGTCCGCGGCCAACACGGCCACCTGGACGATCGCCGCGGTGCTCGCCGCCGGCGTGCTGCTCAGCCTGCTGATCGGCTTCCGGGTGGCGGGCAGCGTGCGGGCCTCGGTCCGCGGCGTCTCCAAGCTTGCCGAGGGCCTGGCCGAGGGTGACCTCACCCGCACCTCCGGCGTGACCAGCCAGGACGAGGTCGGCCAGATGGCCGCCGCGCTCGACCGGGGCATCGCCCGGCTCCGCGAGGATGTCGTGCAGCTGGCCGGCAGCGCCACCACCCTCCAGCACGCCGCCGGTCAGCTGACCGCGGTCTCCGGCGCCGTCGACGCGGCCGCCACCGAGGCGTCCTCGCAGGCCGGCACGGTCTCCGCGGCCGCCGAGACGGTCTCCAACAACCTGCAGTTCGTCTCGGCCGGCGCGCAGGAGATGGGCTCGGCGATCCGGGACATCAGCGTCTCCACCTCCGAGGCCACCCAGGTGGTGGTGCAGGCGGTGCAGGCCGCCGCGGCCACCAACCAGATCGTGGCCCGGCTCGGCGAGTCGTCCGCCGAGATCGCCACCGTCGTCAAGGTGATCACCAGCATCGCCGAGCAGACCAACCTGCTCGCCCTGAACGCGACCATCGAGGCGGCCCGCGCCGGTGAGCTGGGCAAGGGCTTCGCGGTGGTGGCCGGCGAGGTGAAGGACCTGGCCCAGGAGACCGCCAAGGCGACCGAGGACATCTCCCAGCGGGTGCAGTCGATCCAGGCGGACACCAGCGGCGCGGTGATGGCGATCGAGGAGATCAGCGAGATCATCGAGCGGATCAACGGCCTCCAGCTGACCATCGCCTCGGCGGTCGAGGAGCAGACCGCGACCACCCAGGAGATGAACCGGACGCTGACCGAGGCGGCCGGCGGCGCCGGGGACATCGCGGCCACCATCACCGGGGTCTCCGCGGCCACCCAGCGGACCACCGAGACGATGGGCGACACCCGCCGGGCGGCCGACGAGCTCACCGTCACCGCCGGCCAGTTGCAGAGCCTGGTGTCCCGCTTCCGTTACTGACCCATCGATGCCAGTGTTAGGGGCATGTACCCGCCCGAGCCCTGGCACCTGCGCGGACAGATGTACCTGTCGGTCTTCCTGATCCCGATGCGTGCCGTGCCGCCGCTGCCCGAGGTGCTGGGCGCGGCGGCACGGCCGTTGTCGTTCGGCGGGCGGGCCGCGGTCGGCGCCGCCTGGGTCGACTACCAGCCCGGCGGCGTCCTGCACTACCGGGAGCTGCTCAGCGCGGTGCTGACCCACGAGCACGGCCGGCCGCGGGTCAGCATCACCGACATCTGGGTCGACAGCGTCGCCTCCCGCGACGGCGGTCGCCGGCTCTGGGGCATCCCCAAGGAACTGGCCGAGTTCACCCTCGACGCGGACGACGAGCTGGTCGACGCGACGGCCGCGGCGCCCGGGGGCGCCCCGATCGGGTCCGCTCTGATCCGGCTGAAACGGCGGGTTCCGGGCCGCTTCCCGCTGGGGCTCACGGTGGCTCAGGCTCTCGGCGACCAGGTGCGGCGGACCCCGGTGCGAGGCCGCGCCGGTTTGCGTACGAGCAACGCGGCGTGGCGCCCCGACCCGGACGGCCCCCTCGCCTACCTCGCCGGGCGCCGCCCCGTGCTGAACCTCGCCGTCACCGACTTCTGGCTGGTCTTCGGCCGCTCAGCAAAGGACCGCGCCGCCGCCCGCCCCCACTGAGAAAGCCCCTCCCAGCGTCCGATCGCCCCGTCCGTCGTGGCTGCTCGCGGCCTGCACGCCCCGGCCGCAAACCCAAACCCTCGGCTGGCGCTCACGGCCCTATCGAGCGCCCGGATAGGGCCGCCAGGGCCAGCCCGTGACCGTCGGGCTGGCGCTCAGGGCCCTGTCGCACGTCCGGGTAGGGCCGCCAGGGCCAGCCCGTAACTGTCGGGCTGGCGCTCAGTGCCCTGTCGCACGTCCGGATAGGGCCGCCAGGGCCAGCCCGTGACTGTCGGGCTGGCGCTCACGGCCCTATCGAGCGCCCGGATAGGGCTACCAGGGCCAGCTCGTGACCGTCGGGCTGGCGCTCACGGCCGGCTACCAGGGCCAGCCCGCAACCGTCGGGCTGGCGCGCTCTGGCCTATCGCCCGGATAGGGCCGCCAGGGCCAGCCCGTGACTGTCGGGCTGGCGCTCACGGCCCTATCGAGCGCCCGGATAGGGCTACCAGGGCCAGCCCGTGACTGTCGGGCTGGCGCTCATGGCCCTGTCGCACGCTCGGATAGGGCCGCCAGGACCAGCCCCGCGACTGTCGGGCTGGCGCTCATGGCCCTGTCGCACGCTCGGATAGGGCCACCAGGGCCAGCCCGTGACCGTCGGGCTGGCGCTCATGGCCCTATCGAGCGCCTGGATAGGGCCGCGAGCGCCAGCCGGAGACTGCGAGCGGGCAGGCCGTGACGGGCGGCTGCGACCATGGCTGGCGGCTTCGTGGCGTGGCGCGCTGACCATGGCCGGCCGGTGCGAGAGCGCTTCGGGACGGGGCGGACCGCGTTCTTGCCCCCTCGGAAGAAAAGCACCCGTGCGGGAGTGGGGACGACCGGGCACCGGTAGGTTCGGCGGGTCGTCGACGCTGACCTGAGGAGTCCTGCCCATGGGTGGTCACCACCACCATCCCAGTGACCCGCTGCCCAAGGCGCGCAAGCTGACCCTGGCACTGCTGATTCCGGCGGTGCTGCTGACCGCGCTCGGCATGCTGCTGCTCTGGCCCCGGGACGCCCCGAAGTCGGACAACGCCGCGGGCCCGGCCCCGGTCAACGGCGTGGTCCAGACGACGACGCCGGCCGCGTGCGCCCCGGTCCCGGAGGGCGAGACGCAGCCCACCGGGTGCGGCACCGCCGTGGTGCGGCTGGCGAACGGCGAGGTGATCAGCACCGGCCTGCCGTACGGGCCGGGCGCGCCCACCATCGAGGCCGGTGACCGGGTGGTGCTGATCGGCCTGGAGGACGAGGGCGGCGGCCTCACCTACTCGATCTCGGATCACCAGCGCTCCCGCGAGTTGTGGATCCTCGGCGCGGCGTTCGCCCTCGCGGTGATCGCCTTCGGCCGCTGGCGCGGGCTGACCGCCCTGGCCGGGCTCGCCGTCACGTTCGGCGTGCTGCTGTTCTTCATCGTCCCGGCGATCCTGGACGGCCGGTCACCGATGCTGGTCGCCGTGGTCGGCTCCGCCGCGATCATGCTGACCGTGCTGTACCTGACGCACGGCCTGACCATCACCACCACGATCGCCGTCGCCGGCACCCTGACCAGCCTGGTCATCACCACCGTGCTCGCCGAGATCAGCGTCGCCGCCGTCCACCTCACCGGCGTTGCCGACGACACCTCGAACTTCCTGTCGATCACCCAGGGCGCGGTCAACATGCAGGGCCTGCTGCTGGCCAGCATCGTGATCGGCTCGCTCGGCGTGCTCGACGACGTGACCGTCACGCAGTCGGCCACGGTCACCGAGCTGGCACTGGCGAATCCGGCGTACGGCTTCCGCAGCCTGTACGGCGCGGCCACCCGGATCGGCCGGGCGCACATCGCCTCGGTGATCAACACGATCGTGCTCGCCTACGCCGGCGCGTCGCTGCCGCTGATGCTGCTCTTCGCGACCGGCGGCACCCCGGTCGGCGAGCTGCTCACCGGGCAGCTGATCGCCCAGGAGCTGGTGCGCAGCGCGGTCGGCACGATCGGCCTGATCTCCGCGGTGCCGATCACCACGGCCCTGGCCGCGCTGATCGCGCACCGGATCGCGGTGGCGCGGACAGCGGAGCCGGCCGTCGTGGCGACGACCGGCTCACGCCCGCCCACCGAGAGCCCGTGGGCGGCCTTCGACAACTAGAAGCACTTCTTCCAGGCGACCCGGTACACCGTGTTGATCGCGGCGTCGGTGGAGTCCATCGAGATGAAGCTGGTGTACTTGTGCGCGTCCGACGAGCCGCGGTTGACCCGCAGGTCGGTGTTGATGTTCAGGTAACGGCGCTCACCGCACGGCAGGAAGCTCAGCGAGGCGATTCCCACCTGGTCGGTGCGCTGCCAGTTGTCGTCGAACGGCCCGCGGAAGTTGTGCTCGATCCGGGTCGTCTGAGAATGCCCCTGGAAGTAGTAGTTGGCGGCTTCCTGGGCCCACGCGCCGCGCGCCAGGCTGGCATATCCGCGGTAGTCCGCGCTGGCGATCGCGAACGTGAATCCGGACGGCACCTTGATGTCCAGCGCGATCTGGCAATTCTTTCGGAAATCCAGTGGTGATGATTCCGGGCCGACCTGGGCGGTGTAGTCCGAGTAGGTCACGGTGAACGCGGTGTTGTCCGGCGACACCGTGATCTTCGCCGACTTGTCCGGGCAGCCGGAGCCGTTCGCGTTCACCACGTTGATGATCATCATCTCGTCCGGAGTGGGCAGCGGCGAGGCCTGCGCGGGTGCGGCGACGGCGAGAGAAGCGAGCATTGCCGCGCCGGCGGTCAGTTGACGGAACATGAATAACCCCCGTTTATCGAATCGGTTGGTGCGTTGGGAAAAGAATATTTCCGCGACGCCTCTCGCGATTTGATTCCCCCTCGCCGTGTTCAGTGGAATTCGTTGTCCGGGTGTCTTCTCGCACCGGCCATTCGGCCGGGATCTGCCCATTTCGGCCCGGCCGGCGGCAAATGGTGCTAATGGGGGTGCCGCGGCCGGCCGGCGGCGGGTGCTATACAGGTCGCCGTGCGCAGAAGACTTTTCGGATGGATCGTCCAGCTGGTGATCGGCCTGGGCATCGTGGCCGGCGGGCTGTGGACGGTGGACCGGCACACGCTGACCGCCGAGGAGATCCAGGCCGACTCGGACCACATGATCTACTCGCAGAAGGTGGACTGCGGCGGCCAGGAGATGAGCGCCGGCGACGAGTGCGTGTCGTACACCAACGGCCGGGAGACCGGCACCCGCAAGTACGCCGACGAGATGGCCGAGATCCGGGAGAAGTACTCGGTCGAGGGCCGCACCGAGCACCACGCCCTGATCCGCAAGGTCGGCTGGGGCGCCGCCGGGCTCGGCGTGCTGCTGATCCTCGGGGTGCCGGTCAGCGCGGTGCGCACCGCCCGGCGCGAGGCCGCCGCGGAGAGGGCGTCGGCCGGGTTCCGGCCCGGCCCGCCGCTGCACCCGGTCCCGGCGCACCCGGCGCTGCACCCGCTCGGCGAGACGGTCGGCAAGCGGCCCCGCGCGGAGAGCGTCGCCGGCACGGTGGTGCTGGTCCTGATCATGGCGCTCGCCTCCTTCGTGGCGTTCGTCTTCGTGGTCGAGGACGAGAACCTCTGGGCCTGGGGCATCATGCTGATCACCCTGGCCTTCGCGCTGACCGGCTGCGGAAGCCTGGTGGACATCTGGCGCACCCGGGTGGGACGGCGGCAGTGGGCCAGGAAGCGTGGCTTTCTCTATCGCCGGTTCGACCACGACCTGGTGGCCCGGCTGCGGCTGCCGGGGCTCAAGGCCGGCCAGGCGTTCGCGGAGTACCTGGTCTACGGGGTCTACGAGGGCATGCCGTTCGTGGTCTTCACCTATCGGGACGGCAAGGGGGTCGGGCGTACCGCGTGGGCGATGGCGCTGCCCGGCGCGGTGCCGCTGCTCCAGGTCGAGGACGTGGCGATCACCGACCGGCTGGCGTCCGGCTCGGCGCCCGGGTGGCGTGCGGTCTGGCCGGGGCTGCGCGCGGTCGTCGACTCGCGGCATCCCGACGAGTTCAGCGCGGACGGCGGGCTGATCTGGGAGGACCCGAAGTCGAAGATCTCCGGGGTGAACGCGGCCGAGCTGGAGCGCCGGCTGCGCGGCCTGCACGCGGTCGGCGCGGCGATCGCCGCCGCGCCGGTCCCGCAGCCGCAGCCGCAGGCGCAGCCCGAGCCGACGAGCTGAGGCGCCCGGCCCGGCGACCTACCAGCCCGGCTCGCGGCTGACGAGCCGAAGCGCCCCGCCGCGCGGCTGACGAGCCGAAGCGCCCCGCCGCGCGGCTGACGAGCCGAAGCGCCCCGCCGCGCGGCTGACGAGCCGAAGCGCCCGGCCCCGCGGCTGACGAGCCGAAGCGCCCCGCGGCCTACACGGTGAGGCGCTCGGTCAGCGCGGTGTGCCGCCGGCCCGCGCCGACCGTGCGCACCGCGGCGGCCAGGGCCTTGCGCGAGCCGACCAGCACGACCAGCTTCTTCGCCCGGGTGATCGCGGTGTAGAGCAGGTTGCGCTGGAGCATCATCCACGCGCTGGTGGTCAGCGGGATCACCACGGCCGGGTACTCCGAACCCTGCGACCGGTGGATCGTGATCGCATACGCGTGCGCGAGCTCGTCCAGCTCGTCGAAGTCGTACTCGATCAGCTCGTCCTCGTCCGTGCGTACCGTAAGGGTCTGCTCCTCGGGCGACAGCCCGGTCACGACGCCGACCGTGCCGTTGAAGACGCCCGCAACCCCCTTGTCGTAGTTGTTCCTGATCTGGGTGACCTTGTCGCCGACCCGGAACACCCGCCCGCCGACCCGGCGCTCAGGCAGCCCCTCGCGGCCCGGGGTCAGCTCCTGCTGCAACAGCGTGTTGAGAGCGCCGGCGCCGGCCGGCCCGCGGTGCATCGGGGTGAGGATCTGCACGTCGCGGCGTGGGTCCAGGCCGAACTTGCGGGCGATCCGGGTGCACGCCACGTCCACGGTGAGCGCCGCGGTCGCCTCGGTGTCGTCGCACGGGAACAGGAAGAAGTCCTTCATCCCGTCGAGCAGCGGCGGCCGGCCCTGGTTGATCCGGTGCGCGTTGGTGACCACGCCGCTCTCCGCGGCCTGCCGGAAGATCTGGGTGAGCCGGACCCGCGGGATGACGTCGGCGGCGAGCAGGTCGCGCAGCACCTCGCCGGCGCCGACGCTCGGCAGCTGGTCGACGTCGCCGACCAGCAACAGGTGCGCACCCGGCGGGATCGCCTTGACCAGCTTGTTCGCCAGGATCAGGTCGAGCATCGAGGACTCGTCGACGACCAGCAGGTCGGCGTCGAGCGGGTTGTCGCGGTCGTAGCTCGCGTCCCCGCCGGGCTGGAGTTTGAGCAGGCGATGAACCGTGGCGGCGGGATGGCCGGTGAGTTCGGCGAGGCGTTTGGCGGCGCGGCCGGTCGGCGCGACCAGCTGGATCTTGGCCTGTTTGGCGGCGGCGAGCTCGACGATGGAGCGGACGGTGAAGCTCTTGCCGCAGCCGGGGCCGCCGGTGAGCACCGCCACCTTCGACGTGAGCGCGAGCTTGACCGCCTCCTCCTGCTCCGGGGCGAGGGTGGAGCCGGTGCGCCGGTGCAGCCACGAGAGGGCCCGGCTCCAGTCGACCTCCGCGAAATGCGGCATGCGGTCCGATTTCTCCCGCAGCAGACGGACGAGTTGCGAGGCGAGCGACACTTCGGCGCGATGAAACGGCACGAGATAGACGTGGTCGTCCTCGCGGACCACACCCTCCTCGGTGACCAATTCGTCCAGACAGGCCGGGACGAGTCCGGCGGGAACCTCGAGGATCTTGGCGGCATCCGCGATGAGATCGTCGGCCGGCAGGAAGCAGTGACCGTTATCGGTCGCCTGGGACAGCGTGTACTGCAGACCCGCCTTCACCCGTTCGGGACTGTCGTGCGGGATGCCGACCGCCTGCGCGATCGTGTCCGCGGTCTTGAACCCGATGCCCCAGACGTCCGAGGCGAGCTTGTACGGGCTGTTCTTCACCACCGAGATCGACGCGTCGCCGTACTTCTTGTAGATCCGGACCGCGATCGAGGTGGACACGCCGACCCCCTGGAGGAACAGCATCACCTCCTTGATCGCCTTCTGCTCGGCCCAGGCCGCGGTGATCTTCGCGGTGCGTTTCGGGCCGAGCCCGTTCACCTCGATCAGCCGGGCCGGCGACTCCTCGATGATCTGGAGCGTGTCCAGTCCGAAGTGGTCCACGATCCGCTCGGCGAAGACCGGGCCGATGCCCTTGACCAGCCCGGATCCCAGATAACGCCGGATGCCCTGCACGGTGGCCGGCAGCACGGTGGTGTACGAGACCACCTCGAACTGGCGGCCGTACTGCGGATGCGACGTCCACCAGCCGGACAGCCGCAGACTCTCCCCGGGCTGCGCGCCGAGCAGCGCCCCGACCACGGTCAGCAGGTCCGGCCCGCTCTTCGCGGTGGCCACCCGGGCGACCGTGTAACCGGTCTCCTCGTTCACATAGGTCAGCCGCTCCAGCACCGCTTCCAGGACGTGCGGCGCCGGGCGGGAGGTCTGTGCCGCACCGGACATGGCGACCATCGTGCCCTCCCCGCCGGATTCGGCTGTCGGCAGACCCCCTTGGGAGCGCGGCCACGGTCGCCTACCGTTGCCGCATGGCCCATTTTGATCTCCCGCTCGCCGAGTTGCGCACCTACCGCTCCGCCACGCCGGTGCCGGACGGGTTCGACGAGTTCTGGTCCCGCACGCTCGACGAGGCGCGGGCCGCCGCCAAGCCGGTCGAGCTCACCGAGGTCACCACCCCGCTGCGCGGCATCACCAGCTACGACGTGACCTTCACCGGCTTCGCCGGCCAGCCGATCAAGGCGTGGCTCAACGTCCCGGCCGGCGCGTCCGGTCCGCTGCCGATCGCGGTCGAGTTCATCGGGTACGGCGGTGGCCGTGGCCTGCCGATCGACTGGCTGGTCTGGGCCTCCGCGGGCTATGCGCACCTGGTGATGGACACCCGCGGCCAGGGCGGCAACTGGCGCGGCGGCGGCACCCCGGACGTCGACCCGGACGGCGCCGGCCCGTCCGCGCCCGGCTTCATGACTCGCGGGGTCCGCTCGCCCGAGACGCACTACTACCGGCGGCTGTTCACCGACGCGGCCCGGGCCGTCGAGACCGCCGCCGAGCTGCCCGGTGTGGACGCGGCACGGCTGGTGACCACCGGCAAGAGCCAGGGCGGCGCGCTGTCGATCGCGGCCGCCGGCCTGGTCCCGGACCGGGTCGCCGCCGTGGTGGCCGGGGTGCCGTTCCTCTGCGACATCCGGCGCGCGGTCACCATCACCGACAGCTTCCCGTTCCAGGAGATCGTCCAGTTCCTCCGGCCGAACGCGGACCGGGCCGAGCAGACCTTCGCCACCCTGGACCACTTCGATGTGGTCCACCAGGCCCGCCGGGTCACCGCGCCGGCCCTGTTCTCCACCGCCCTGATGGACCAGGTGTGCCCGCCGTCCGGGGTCTTCGCCGCCTACAACGAGATCCCCGGCGCCAAGGACATCAGGGTCTACGAGTGGGACGGCCACGACGGCGGCCGCTCGTTCTTCGACGTGGAAGCCCTGGAGTTCGCCGCGAAACACGTCTTCTAGGCCCGGTGGCATCGATCGTGGGGGCCAGCCGAGGAGTGCCCGGCTGGTCCTGATGGCCCTATCCAGGCACGGGATAGGGCGCTGGGGGCCAGCCGGGGGGTGTCGGGCTGGTCCTGGTGGCCCTTTCCGGGGTTGGGTTAGGGCGCTGGGGGCCAGCCGGGGTGTGTCGGGCTGGTCCTGGTGGCCCTTTCCGGGCACGGGATAGGGCGCTGAGGACCAGCCGAGGGGTGTCGGGCTGGTGTTGGTGGCCCTATCCGGGAACGGGATAGGGCGCTGGGGGCCAGCTGGGGGGTGTCGGGCTGGTGTTGGTGGCCCTATCCGGGCACGGGATAGGGCGGTGGGGGCCAGCTGGGGGTTGATCTCCGGGACCGGCCGCGGACAGTGAAGGAGGTGGCGATTGGTTTGGACGCGTCAGCGGCCAGATCGCCGCCTCCGGCCCGCGCGGGAGCATGCGATCCGCACCCGCGCGGACCTGCGTCAATGAAGTATGTGCTCGTTGAATTTGATCTTCCCTGGAAGAACCCTATGTAGATTCGCTATCCGGGGTGCGGTAGGTTGGTCGGCATGATCAAGCCGATCCGGGCCACGACCGCCGTGGCCAGGGTGCTGGCCGCGTTTCTCGAGGACCCGGCCGCGGATCGGTATGGGCTCGATCTCATGCGTGACAGCGGTTATCCGAGCGGCACGCTCTACCCGATCCTGATGCGGCTGGAGAGAGCCGGCTGGATCGAGGCCCGCTGGGAGACTCTCGACCCGGTCGCCGCCGGTCGCCCGGCCCGCAAGTACTACCGGCTCACCAGCGACGGAGCCGTCGCGGCCCGCGCCGAGCTCGCCGAGCTCAACCGGCAGCTGACCCGGGGCCTCGGCCTCCCCGAGCCGCAGACCACCTGAGCGCCCCGGTTCGACTGCGTCTCGATTCCTCAAGCGGCGCCCTCCGGTACCGACCTGACTGGTCGCGAAACGTCGTACCGGAGGAACCCTGATGCAGCCGACCCCCCGTCGTGCCCTGCGGCTGACCGCTGTCGTCGCCTCGGCCTGCGCCCTGACCGGGTGCGCCGCGCTGACCTCGGCCCCCGCCGTCACCGCGACCTCCGCGCCGCCGATCCAGGCGGCCCCGACCAGCACGTTCGTGCAGACCCCCGCGGTGCCGAACACCTCCGCCCCGGGACTGTCGAACACCGGCACGAACCTGCCCGTGGTCGTCGCCTCCCTGATCAAATACGGCCAATGGCTGATCGCGAACCCGGACCCGTCGAAGGTCACCACCATCGCGGCCCCGGGGTGCAGCGCGGCCAACCAGTTGATCGCCGAGACGCAGTCGTTGATCGACCAGGGCGCCTACGTGACGACCAGCACGCCGACGGTGACCGCGGTGCGCTGGCCGTCCCCGTCGGCGGGGGCGGCCCCGTTCGGCGATCGGGCGAGCCTGGACATCCGGGTGAGCCGCCCGGCCGAGGCGATCACCCCGCGCAAGACCGGTAAGCAGACGGAGGTGCTGTCCTACCTCCCGGAGTTGAAGTCGACGACGGTCCGGATCTCGCTGGTCCGGGGCAGTGACAAGAAGTGGCGTTTCTGCGATGTGTCGACGCCGCTCGACGGGGCTCGGGGCGACTCGATCGCCACGCTGCTCTGACGCCGGGCCGGCCGGCGCCGGGCTTTGTGTCAGGCGCGGAAGTAGTCGCGGAGATGCGCGATCTGGCCGTCGCGGATCCGGAAGATCTGGACCAGGGACATCTCGACACCGCCGGACACCGCGTCGATCTCGGCGATGAAGACGCCCGGGTCGGCGGTCTCGTGCAGCACATATCCGCTGCGTGCCGGGTCGACCGGCCCGGGAGCATCCTGTTGGAAGGCGCCGATCCCGGCCCGGATCGCCTCCCGCCCGGCCAGCCGGCTCGGCAACGGGCCGCCCGGTGAGACCAGTGGCGCCTCGAAGATCCCGTCCTCGGTGAACAGATCGGCGATCGCGTCGGGGTTGCGGGTGATCGCGCCGGCGTAGACATACCGTTCGAAGAGTTCCCTGTGCGAATCGGTCACACATCGACCCTATGCGCACGGGAACAACGACTCCAAACACGGACGAGCCGCGCATCCGGTGGGATGCGCGGCTCACTGTCGTCAGAGGACCGACCGTCATGTCGGGAGAGTCGGGGTGGCCCGGGCTCCTCGGGGGGAAAGGGGCCCGGGCCGGTGAGGGGGGTGGGGTGGCCCGGGCTCGTCACGGGGGGAGGACGGCCCGGGCCGGTCAGGGGCGTGAAGCGGCCCCGACGCGTCGGGCGGACGCGGCCGGTACCCGTCACGGTTTGGAGTGGCCCGGGCTCGTCACGGGGGAGACGGCCCGGGCCGGAGTGGGGCCTGGAGCGGCCCGGGCTCGTCAGGGGGAGACGGCCCGGGCCGGCCAGGGCGCCTGGGACCGCCCAGGCCATCCCAGGGGCGGGGACGGCGCGGGCAGGTCGGATCAGGCTGCGCGTGGGATCAGAGCAAAGTCGCGGGACGGGTCAGATCAGGCTGTGCAGGATCGTGACCGCGAAGAACACGATGATGAACGCCAGATCGATGGACACTCCACCGGCCCGCAGCGGCGGAATCAGCTTCCGCACCGGGGCCAGGATCGGCTCGGTCACCGCGAACACGCCGCCGGACAGCCGCGAGCGGAACGAGCCGGGCATCGCCGGACCGGCCAGCACCGCGCTCCAGTCCAGCACCGCGCGGGCGATCAGCAGGAACTGCACGATGAGCAGGGCCAGGCTGATGATGCCGAGTAGACCCATTACCTACCTCCAGGTCGGGGGATGTGCTCCCACTGTGACGCGGTTGGTTGTGAAGTCGCTGAATAACCGCTGAGGATTAGGTCCCGCTCGGTGGATCGAGCGACGGCCGTGCCGCAGCCTCGCAGGATCGGCCAGACAGGGCCTAACCTGCGGTATGTGACTGATCAACTGCTGTTGGTGGTGTGCGCGGCGACCCCGCTGCGGCGGATCGGCGAGCTGATCGACCTACTCCAGAGCGGGCCGCCGGACGGTCGGCCACGAGACGATCGGCCGGTGGGCGAGAGACCGCCGGAGGATGGGCAGGCGGGCGCTCGGCCGGCGGAGTATGGGCAGGCGGGCGCTCGGGTGGCGGGGGATGGGCAGGCGGGCGCTCGGGTGGCGGGGGATGGGCGGGCGGGCGCTCGGCCGCCGGGGGAGGGGCCGAGGGCGGTGGGCCGGCGCTGGCAGATCACCGTGCTGGCCACGCCGACCGCCGCCAGCTGGCCGTTCCTCGGCGACGTCGCCGAGCGGACCGGCCGGCCGCTGCTGCATCGCATGCCGCTCCCCGACGAACCGTGGCCCGAGCTCACCCCGGACGCCATCCTGGTCGCTCCGGCCACGTTCAACACCCTCAACAAGTGGGCCACCGGCGTGAACGACAACCTGGCCGTCGGTCTCCTCAACGAGTACCTGAGCAGCGACATCCCGATCGTCGCCGCCGTACACGTCAAACCCGAGCTGGCCGCGCACCCCGCCTTCGCCGGCAACCTCGCTGTGCTTCGGTCCGCCGGCGTCCGCCTGACCGACAGCCGTGCCTTCAGCTGGGAGGCGGCTGTCGGTTTACTTCCTTAAAACCGTATTTTGTACGACCTCGCCCTACCCCAACCGCACCAGCCCCGTCCCGAGCCAACCCGCGAGGCAGTCCCGCTCGAGACCGACGAGGCGACGCACGGGTGTGTCCCGGCGCACCGCAAGGCCCGCCCCGGCCCAGGCCGGCACGCGGGTTGCGGTCGCGGCGGGCTGCGCGTTGTTTGTACTGGTCAGGGTGTGCGGCGCGGGTTGCGGTCGTGGCGGGCCGCGCGGGATCTGTGCTGGTCGCGGTCCGCCGGGCGGGTTGCGGTCGTGGGCTGTGCGGGGTCTGTGCTGGTTGTGGCCCGCGGCGCGGGTTGCGGGTCGTGGCGGGCCGCGCGGGGTCGGTGCCGGTCGCAGCCCGTGCCGGTCGCAGCCCGTGCCGGTCGCAGCCCGTGCCGGTCGGGGTCCGTGCCGGTCGCAGCCCGTGGGGTCGGGGTCCGTGCCGGTCGGGGTCGGTGCCGGTCGCAGCCCGTGCTGGTCGGGGTCCGTGCTGGTCGCAGCCCGTGCTGGTCGGGGTCCGTGGCGGTTGGGGGCCGTGGCGGTCGGGTCCGTGGCGTGCATCGCGGTCCCGGCTCGCGCCGAGGGGTGTCTCGGCGTGGTGCCCAAGACACCCCTCACCCAGTCGCTGAGTTTCGGGGCGGGGGAGCTTGGTGGTGGGCGCGCCGGGCGGCCGGGAGCCGCGGCGGGGAAGTAGGCCGAACGCGGCGGGCGGCCGGTGCCGTCCTCCCGGCGGTGCGTGCGACCAGCGGCAACCGACGCGAGGAACGCCGCGGCGGCCGGGGCCTTGTGGGCGGTAGCCGCGGAGCTGGGGCCGGACCCGCCGGGTACCGCGTCGCCGGCGGCTTCCCCACGAGATCGACCGGAAACTGTCCCGTCGGCGATTCCCGGGCCGGGTTGGCGCGAAGGCGCGACTCCGAGCCTGGGCGCAGCGGATTCGGGGCCCGAAGGAGTGGTCGCCCGGCCGCAGGTAGCGGTGCCGGGTGGAGTAGCTCCCCGACCGGAAGCAAGAGTTCCGGCAGGGGCGTTTCGCCGGCTGGATGCAGTGGTTCCGGGAGGAGCGATTGGCCGGCTGGATGCAGTGGTTCCGGGAGGAGCGTTTCGCCGGCTGGAAGCAGCGGTTCCGGGAGGAGCGATTCGCCGGCCGGTAGCAGTGGTTCCGGGAGGAGCGATTCGCCGGCCGGTAGCAGTGGTACCGGGCGACGTGATTTCCCGGCCGCGTGTGGCGGCTCTGACGCCGGAGTGCGCACGTCCACGAGGAGTGGCGCAGCCCCCGCCAAAAGCAGTCTCGCGACCAGCGAAAGCAGTCTCGCGACCGGAAGGAGCGGCTCCGCGAGGATCGACTCCGCAGCCGTCAGGAGCAGTCCCGGGAGCAGCGGTGCGGAGGGCGGGCTCGGCGGGGGCCGTAGAGCCGGGCTGCTGCGATGGGGCCGCGAGGCTGGGGTGCGCGGCCCGGGGGTCGAGCGGGCTCGGGGCGTGGTTACCCGGCGAGCGGCTCAGGGCGTACCGGAAATTGGTGGAGCGTGGCGGGACGGCGGCGCTCGGCCACCGCATGGTTTTCCGGCCCGGCGGCCGGGTCTGATCGGATCGAAGTCGGTCGCTGGATGGGTGGGCCACCGTGGTCATGGCGCCACCCGCCCGTCGGGTGGGCGGGGCTGGGCCGCGGGGTGGGAATTCGTGCCGCGGCCCCCTGTTTCGGCTCCTGTCATGGCGCTCATTATTGATGAGGATGCATGGATAGCAAGGCTTCTCGACGGATGGTAACGAGCCCGAAACCACCTTCTCAGGACGGCCGGGCAGGATTAGTTCAGAACGGATAGGACGGCGGCTGATCGCGGACCGTCACCCAGCGAGTCTCGGTGAAGGCGTCGATGTTCGCCGCCGCCCCGCCGAAACGGGATCCGGTCCCGGACGCGGCCACCCCGCCGAACGGACTGTTCGCCTCGTCGCTGACGGTCTGGTCGTTGATGTGCACGATCCCGGTCGGGATCCGGTCGGCGAGGGCCAGGCCCTTCATCACGTCGCGGGTGATGATGCCCAGCGACAGGCCGTACTCGGAGGCGGTGGCCAGCCGGATCGCCTGATCCGCGTCGCTGAACCGGAGCACCGGCGCGACCGGCCCGAAGATCTCCTCGGTGAACGCCGGTGTGTCGTCCGCGACGTCCGCCAGCACCGTCGCCGAGTAGAACAGGTCCTGGTACGAGCCGCCCGCCGCGACCCGCGCGCCGGCCGCGGCCGACCCGGTGACCAGGCTGTGGATCTTGTCGCGCTGACCGGCGTCGATGATCGGGCCGAGCGCCACCTGCTGGCGGGCCGGGTCACCGACCGGGAGCGCGGCCGCCTTCGCCGCGAGCCGCTCCACGAAGTCGTCGTAGAGCCGCTCGTGCACCAGGTGCCGCCCGGTGGTCATGCAGATCTGGCCCTGGTGGAACCACGACCCGAAGGCCGCCGCGGCCACCGCCTGGTCGACGTCCGCGTCGTCCAGGACGATCATCGCCGAGTTCCCGCCGAGCTCCAGGTGGGCACGCTTGAGGTGCTCGCCGGCGAGCGCGCCGACCCGGCGGCCGGCCCGGGTCGAACCGGTGAACGAGATGACCCGCACCAGCGGGTGGGTGACCAGGGCCTCGCCGACGTCCGGGCCGCCCGGCAGCACCTGGAACAGGCCCTCCGGCAGGCCGGCCTCCTCGAAGACCCGGGCCAGGGTGACGCCGCCGGTGACCGCGGTCCGCGGATCCGGCTTCAGGATGACCGCGTTGCCCAGCGCCAGGGCCGGGGCGACCGACCGGATGGCCAGGATGATCGGCACGTTGAACGGGGCGATCACCGCGACCACCCCGGCCGGCACCCGGCGGGCCATCGACAGCCGGGGTTCCTCGCTGGGGAGCAGCTCACCGTAGGGACGGCTGGGCAGCGCGGCGGCCTCGAAGCACTCCTGCTCGGCCACGTGCAGCGCGAACCCGGCCATCGGCGGGATGGCGCCCACCTCCCGCACGTTCCACCAGGAGATCTCCTCGGCGTGCTCGGACCAGAGCGCGGCCGCCCGGCGCAGCACGGCGGCCCGGCGCGGATGCGGGGTGGCGGCCCAGGACCGCTGCGCCTCGGCGGCCACCGCGGCGGCCTCGGCCACGTCCTCGGCGTTCGCCTGCCCGCTGCTGGCCAGGACGTCGCCGGTGGCGGGCTCGACCACGTCGTAGGGCGCGGCCCGCCCGGGTTTCCAGCCGCCGCCGAGGAAGATGTTGCCGGTCCAGATCTTCTCGTCGAGGAACACGCCGATCGCCTCCTTCGGGGTTGGGCCGACCGTAGGCCCACGCTGCGGGCGTATCAACGGAGTGTTCCAGTGATTCGAACGCTGTTTTGAGCAAACGGCACGACTCAGCGATGTCCCAGGCGGGTGGAGATCTCCCCGACCGTGTGCCGCAGCGGTCGTTCCAGCCGGGCGACCACCTGATCCGCCGTGGTCGACCAGACCGTCAGGTGCACCGCGATGTTGACCGCGGCCACCACCGCGCCGGTCCGGTCCCGCACCGGCGCGGCCACCGAGCGCAGCCCGGCCGCCAGCTCCTCGTCGTTGACCGCCACCCCGCACTGCCGGATCTTCGCGAGGGCCGCGGTCAGCTGCTCCCGGTTGGTGATCGTTCTCGGTCCGCGGCGGGCGAAGTCGGTCCGGTCCAGCAGCCCGCGCAGCACCGCCGGCTCCTGATGTGCGAGCAGCACCTTGCCCATCGACGTGCAGTACGCCGGCAGCCGCGACCCGACGTGCAGGTTCAGCGCCATCGCGAAGCCGGCCGCCCGCCCGCTGCGCCGCCGGTCCACGTAGACGATGTCGGCGCCGTCCAGCACCGCCATGCTCACGGTGTATCCGGTCTCGTCGGAGAGCGCCTGGAGGTACGGCCCGGCCACCCGGGTGATCTCCAGTGCGTTGATCGCGGCGAAACCCAGGTCGACGACCTTCGGGCCGAGCGAGTACTTCTTCGTCTCCGGGTCCTGCTGGAGGTAGCCGAGGCGGGCGAGGGTGGCGACGTACCGGTAGGTGGTGCTCTTGTTCAGCGCCACGGCCCGGGACAGATCGGCGATGCCGAGCACCGGGCGGTGCTCGGAGAACGTGGACAGGATCATCAGCCCACGCTCCAGCGACTGGGAGAACGCCTCGGCGGCCATGAGTCACTGTAGGACGGCGTTCGAGCCACCGGAACGCGCGATCGGTCGACTACCATCGGCACCGCGATGGACCCGACGACTGACATCCGCCACCACATCGGCGGATCGTGGGCGGACGCCGGGACCGGCCGGACGTACGACAAGCTGGATCCGTGGTCCGGCGCGGTCTTCGCCCGGGTCGCGGCCGGTGACGCCGACGACGCCCGGCTCGCCGTCGACGCGGCCGCCGCCGCGGCGCCGGCCTGGGCCGGCACGCCACCCGGCCGGCGGCAGGAGATCTTCCTGCGGGCCGCCGAGGCGCTCCGGCAGCGGCACGCGGAGATCCGCCGGATGCTCGCCGCCGAGACCGGCTGCGGGGCCCATTTCGCCGAGGTGCAGCTCGACTTCTGTGTGAACCTGCTGCGCCAGGCGGCCGGGCTGGCCTACGCCGCCACCGGGCAGATCCTGCCGTCCGACCTGGACGGCACGCGAGCCCTCGCGGTGCGCCGCCCGGTCGGGGTGGTCGCCGCGATCGCCCCCTGGAACGCGTCGCTGGTCCTGGCCGGCCGGGCCGTGGTGGCGCCGCTCGCGGTCGGCAACACGGTGGTGCTCAAGCCGTCCGAGGAGGCCCCGCGCACCGGCGGAGCGCTCTGGGCCGAGCTGCTCGCCGGCGCCGGGCTGCCACCCGGCGTGCTCAACGTGATCACGCACGCGCCGGGGGAGGCCGGGGCGGTCGCGTCCGCGCTGATCGCCGACCACCGGGTACGCCGGATCAGCTTCACCGGCTCCACCGTGACCGGCCGCCGCCTCGCCGAGCTGGCCGGCCGCCACCTCAAACGCGCGGTCCTCCAGCTCGGCGGCCACAACCCGCTGCTGGTCCTCGCCGACGCCGACCTGGACCACGCGGTGTCGGCCGCGGTCTACGGCGCGTTCGTGCACTCCGGGCAGACCTGCATGTGCGCCCGCCGGATCCTGGTCGACCGGTCCCTCGCCGCGGCGTTCACCGCCCGGTTCGTCCAGCGGGCCGCGGCGCTGCCGGTCGGCGACCCGTCCGACCCGGCCACGGTGATCGGTCCGGTGATCAACGAGTGGGCGCTGTCGCTGCTCACCCGCCGGGTCCGGGAGGCCGTCGACCTCGGCGCGGAGCTGCTGACCGGTGGTGTGCCGGCCGGCCGGTGCTTCCCGCCGACCGTGCTGCGCGGCGTCCCGCCCGCCGCCGAGCTGGCCTTCGACGAGACGTTCGGCCCGGTGGTCCTGATCGAGGAGACCGACGGCGTGCGGGACGCGGTCGACCGGGCCAACTCGTCCGGCTTCGGCCTCACCGCCGGCGTGCTCACCTCCGATCCGTACCGGGGCCTGGACCTGGCCCGGCGCCTGCAGGCCGGCATCGTGCACGTCAACGACCAGCCGGTGCACGACGAGCCGCAGATGCCGTTCGGCGGGGTCAAGGACAGCGGCGCCGGTCGATTCGGGATGGGCTTCGCGGCCGAGGAGTTCACCGAGACGCAGTGGGTGACGACCCGCGCCGACCCCCGCTCCTATCCGTTTTGATCCCGGTTCTTGTCGGATGACCACCTCAAGCGCGAGGCCTGGTTGACCCGGCGGTAACCTGCGCGCGTGACCCACGAGATCCAGATCACCGAGCCGGTCGACCTGTGCCTGCCGGACGGCCGTCTCAACCCGGCCGCCGTCGGCTGGAGCCGCAAGCCGCTGCACCGGGCGAACCTGCGTGGCTGGGGCCGCACCAAACGCTGGGAGTACTGGGGCGTGGTCACCCCCGCACACATCCTCGGCGTGGTCGTGTCGAACCTGGACTACGCCGGCGTGCACAGCCTCTACCTGCTCGACCGGGTCAGCGGCAAGGAGATCGCGGTGGACGCGACGGTCCCGCTCGCCCGCGGCGCGGTCCTTCCGGACCGCAGCGGGACCGGGCGGGTGGTCGCTTCCGGCGGCGGCCTGAGCATCGAGATCGATCAAACCCTTGACGGTACGACGCTCCGCGCCCGGACTCGCCACGTCGAGGCCGACCTCACCATGCCGGCCGTCGAGGGCCGCGACTCGCTGGGCGTGGTGGTCGCCTGGAGCCGCAAGCGCTTCCAGTACACGGTGAAGGACGTCGGCCGCCCGGTCCACGGCCGCCTGGTGGTCGACGGCGTCGAGCACGTCGTCCCGGCGCAGGGGTCGTATGCGACGCTCGACCACGGGCGGGGCAAGTGGCCGTACTCGGCCACCTGGAACTGGGCCGCGGCCGCCGGCCCGGACCGGGCCGTCACCCTGGGCGGCAAGTGGACGGACGGCACCGGCAACACCGAGAACGCGGTCATCGAGGACGGCCGCCTCCACAAGATCGGCGCGGACCTGCGCTGGGAGTACGACCGCACCGACTGGCTCAAGCCGTGGCGCATCACCGGCAGCGGCGTCGACGTCACCTTCGAGCCCTTCCACGAGCGCGTCGCCCGGACCAACCTGGCCGTCGTCGCCTCCGAGACCCACCAGTGCTTCGGCCGCTTCTCCGGCTGGGCCCGAACCGCCGACGGCCACAAACTCGACCTGGACGGCCTCACCGGCTGGGCCGAGGAGTCCCGCAACCGCTGGTGACCGACGATGGCACAGGTTCTCAGGCTGATCGGGTACTGGGACGGACGGCAGGCGCCGGGTGGGTGGCCCGACGTCTGCGGCTTCGTGACCGCCGTTGACAGCACGGTGCAGCGGAATGTGGTCGCGTACCTGCGGTCAGGCACGCGGTTCGTGGCGTCGGCGGGCGTATCCGTGTGCCGGCTGTGCGGCGCCGCGAACGGCAGTGCCGAGCAGACCGACGGAGTGTATTTCGTCTGGCCGGAAGGCCTGCCGCACTACGTCGAGGAGCACGGCGTTCGCCTGCCGGACGAGGTCGTCGCCATCGCCGCGCGCGGCGTCCCCTCCGCGGTCGATCCGGACCGGTTCGAGTCTGCCCTGCGAGCCGGCGACTTGACGATCGATGTGGAGTGGTGGCGGGCTCACACGCCGGCCTGAGCGCGCTCCCTGAACTTCGGCCGTATGTGTTCTATGCCGCCGGTGATGACCTCATGCCGGTGTGGTCCGGCACGTGACCGCACGACGCTCCGGCGCACCACGCGTCGCGAATCCGCCCGAGGTGCGCCGGAGCCCGTCGATCGGTCGCTCGAAGAGCGACGGCCGTCAGGCGGGGAAGCCCTGCTCCGCCAGGGTCTTCTCGATGCGGGCGCGGTGGGACGCCGTCCAGTCGTCGAGCGTCTCGGCCGACTCCTTCGCCAGCTTGGCCCGGGCCGCCTCCAGCACCGGAGCCTGCCGGTCGCCCGGGACGACGACCACGCCCTCCTCGTCGGCCACCACGATGTCGCCGGGGCGGACCGTGACGCCGCCGCACACCACCGGCTCGCCGTGGGTGCCGAGGCGAGACTTGGTGCCGGGGATCGGGATGACGCCGCGGGCGAACACCGGGAAGCCGTCCTCGCGCACCTCACCGAGGTCCCGGATCAGCCCGTCCAGCACGAACGCGGCCACGCCCCGCCGGTGCGCGACCGCGCACACGTTGCCGCCGGCCAGCGCATAGTCCAGATCGCCGGACTCGACGACGATCACCGAACCGGGCTCGGCCCGATAGATCGCGGCGTGCAGCATCAGGTTGTCACCGGGGACGCAGCGGACGGTGAACGCCGGGCCGGCCACCCGGGGCACCGGCGTCCAGAGCGGCCGGATCCCGATGTCCATCACCCGGTCACGGCCGAGCACGTCAGCGAGCGTGGTCGGCGGAATCTGCTGGAAGTCACCGATCGTCATGGCGATGACCTTAACGAGAGGTCAGCGTTCCCAGGGCGGCGGCACCCGTACGCAAGTCATCCCGGCCGCCTCAGCGGCCCGCACCCCCAACTCGGTGTCCTCGAAGGCCAGACATTTCGCCGGGTCGACACCGAGCAGCCGGGCGCCGGTCAGATACGGCTCCGGGAACGGCTTCGGCTTCTCGTAGTCCTCGGCGCAGACCAGCACCGGGAAGTGGTCGAGCAGGCCGAGCGCCGTCAGCGAGGCGACCACCGCCTCCCGGGTGCTGCCGGAGACCACCCCGAACGGCACCCGCCGATGCGCCGCCCGGATGTGCGCCAGCACCCCCGGCACCGCCCGCATCGTGCCCAGCCCGGCCCGGAACAGCTCCTCCTGCCGCGCGGCCACCGCCGTCACCGGCATCGCCAGCCCGTACCGCGCGTTCAGGTCGGCCACGATGTCCACCACCGGCCGGCCGCCCCACGCGTAGAACAGCTCCTGCGGGAAGTCGCACTCCCACTCGGCCAGGGCGTCCTGCCAGGCCTGGTAGTGCACCGGCATCGAGTCGGTGATGGTGCCGTCGCAGTCGAACAGGTACGCGTCGAAGTCACCGGGAGGGAGCGGTAGAAGCACGGCCGAAGGCTACCCGGCGGCCCGGCCGGATCGGGAGAATGGTGTCGTGGAGATCGCTTCGGAGAACGGCGGCTGGCTGCGGATGCGCCCGCTGCGGTACGAGTTCGACGCGGAACCCGGCGACCCGACCGAGGACTGGCTGGTGGTCTCGGTCGCGGCCGCCGACCGCAACGGGCACACCTGGCAGGCGGAGAGCCCCTGCCTGACCGTCGCCGAGACGATCGAGCTGGCCGACTGGCTGCACGGTCGCTTCGACACCGACGAGCTGGAGTTCATCGAGCCGAACGTGGCGTTCCGGCAGCTGCCCGCCGGGCCCGGCCAGCACACCCTGGAGGTGTCGTTCTCGCACGAGAACCTGCCGCCCTGGCTGCCCGGCACCGGCCTGGGCCGGGTGCACCGGATCCGCCTGGAGGTCACCGAGGAGGCCCTCCAGCGGGCCGCGGCGGCCTGGGCCGCGGAGATCGCGGCCTTTCCGCCCCGCGCGGATCTGGCAAATTGGTGAGATGGACTTTCGCCGCACCTACCGATCCGCCGCGATCGCCTACGCCGGACTGGTCGCCGGCCTCCCGACGGAGCGCCTGGACGAGCCGGCCCTCGGCGAGTGGACGCTCCGCGAGTTGCTCGGCCACACCGTGAGCTCAGCGCTGCGTCAGGTCCCGGAGGTCCTCGCGACCCGGGCGCCGCACGTCGACGTGGAGACCGCCGAGGGCTATTTCGCCTTCGCCCGCTCCGCCCCGCCGGAGTTGCTCGCCGCCGCGTCGGCCGCCTCCTCCGACGACGCCCGCACCACCGCCAAGAGTTTCGGCGAGGACCTGTCCGCCGAGGTCAGCACCCTGATCGGCGGCGCCACCGAGGCGCTGTCCCGGGTCAACGACGACGACCTGATCATCACCCCGGTCGGCGGCATGCGGGTCCGCGACTGGATCCCGACCCGCACCTTCGAGCTGGTCGTGCACGGCCTGGACGCCGCCGCGGCCGCCGGCGTCCCCTACGAGCTGCCGATCGAGACGATCGCCGACGCCGTCACCCTCGCCACCCGCACCGCGATCGGGGTCGGCGACAGCATCCGCCTGCTCCGCGCCCTCACCGGCCGCGACCCCCTCCCGGCCGGCTATTCGATCATCTAACCGCCCTCGCCAGTCCCCGCCCGCAAGTCAAGCCCCGAGCTGGCGCCTGTGGCCCTGTGGCGGGTCCGGATAGGGCGGCCAGGGCCAGCTGTGTGTGTCGGGCTGGTGCCTGTGGCCCTGTGGCGGGTGCGGATAGGGCCGCCGGGGCCAGCTGTGTGTGTCGGGCTGGCGCGTGTGGCCCTGTGGCGGGTGCGGATAGGGCCGCCGGGGCCAGCTGTGTGTGTCGGGCTGGCGCCTATGGCCCTGTGGCAAGTCGCGATAGGGCCGCCAGGGCCAGCCGGACAGCACGGGGAGACCCGGGCTGCGGGCGTACCGGAAAAGTCGGGCCAGGGAATGCGGCAAGGACCGGATCCGAGCGGGGTCATCGGCCGGCCGGCGACCGGAGCCCTGACCAGCGGCAACGTGGCCTGGCGTGCAAACCGCAACCGACGGCCGGAGCCGCGACCGGGCAATTCCTGGTCGGCGTGACAGCCTCCCGGAAGGAAGCGGCGCGGCGACCTCCCCCGGAAAGAAGCAGATCAGCGCGCGCCCGGGATCCGGGCACGCGCTGAGCGCCGTGATGCTTGTCAGAGAACCTCGGCGGCCATCGGGAGCGGGTTGCCGAAGCGGTGGGCGGTGATGCTGACCGCCTGCTCGCGCAGGAACGGCAGCAGCTCCACCCGGCCGGCCTCGACCACCGGACCGGACCAGATCGCCAGGTCGGGGCGGCCGCCGGTGACCGTGGCCAGGTCCGATGCGGAGCCGCCGATCAGGCGGACCCGGGTCGTGCCGGTCAGCCCGGCCGCGAAGGCCGAGTCGGACTCCACGGTCAGCGACGGGCAGCGCGCGGCCAGAGCGGCGGGCAGTTCGACGGCCGAGGAGACCCGGATCGGGGCGCCGGCGAGCAGGCCCGCGGCGAGGACCCGGACCAGGTCGGCGAGCGGAGCGCCGGGGGCGAGGCGGATCGTCACCGGAGTGGGGAGATAGCGCAGGACGTTGCGCTCCACGCCCAGCGCCGAGACGTCCTCGGCGCGGCCGAACGACCCGGCCCAGGCGGCCGCGTCACTGCGGGCGGCGCGCTCGATCGACGCGAGCTGCTCCCCGGTGACGTGGGCGGCGGCGTCGGCGAGCAGTGCGCGTACCGAAGGATCCTGGATGTCGGTCCGGGCCGACGACGTGCCCGGCGCCCAACCGCTCAGCCCGATGAGGTAATTCGGACCGCCGGCCTTGGTGCCGGGGCCGACCGCGGACCGCTTCCAGCCGCCGAACGGCTGGCGGCGGACGATCGCGCCGGTGATGCCCCGGTTCACGTAGAGGTTGCCCGCCTGCACCCGGTCCAGCCAGGTGCGGACCTCGCCGGCGTCCAGCGAGTGCAGCCCGGACGTCAGCCCGAACTCCACCTCGTTGACCAGGTCGATCGCCTCGTCCAGGGTGTCCGCCGTCATGATCCCGAGGATCGGGCCGAAGTATTCGGTGCGGTGGTACGCCGACCCGCGCCGCACCCCGTCCCGCACACCCGGGCTCCACAGTCTCCCGGCCTCGTCCAGCTTCCGCGGCTCCAGCAGCCAGCTCTCCCCGGCGCCGAGCGTGGTCAGCCCGTCGAGCAGCTTCCCCGCGGCCGGTTCGACCAGCGGGCCGACCTGCGTCGTCACCTCCCACGGCCAGCCGACCGAGAGCGACGACACGGCGTCGAGCAGCTGGGTGCGGAAGCGCTGCGAGCGGGCCACCGACCCGACCAGCACGACCAGCGACGCGGCCGAGCACTTCTGCCCGGCGTGCCCGAACGCGGACGCCACCACGTCCTTGACCGCGAGGTCCAGGTCGGCGCTCGGGGTCACGATGATCGCGTTCTTGCCGCTGGTCTCGGCGAGCAGCGGCAGGTCCGGCCGGAACGAGCGGAACAGTTCCGCGGTCTCGTAGGCGCCGGTCAGGATCACCCGGTCGACCAGCGAGTGCGCGATCAGCTCCCGGCCCAGCGTGGCCTCGTCGACCTGGAGCAGGGTGACCAGGTCGGGGTCGGCGCCGGCCGCGGCGAGCGCGTCCCGGACGATCCCGGCGAGCACGGTGCCGCAGCGCTCGGCCGGGCCGGCCGGCTTGATCACCACGGCGGAGCCGGCGGCCAGGGCGGCCAGCATCGAGCCGGCCGGGATGGCGACCGGGAAGTTCCACGGCGGGGTGACCAGGGTGACCCGGGCCGGGACCGGGGTGGCGCCGTCGATCTCCTCGGCGGCGAGCTCGGCATAGTAGTGGGCGAAGTCGATCGCCTCGGAGACCTCGGGGTCGGCCTGGTCGATGGTCTTGCCGGCCTCGGCGGCCATCACTTCGAGCAGAATGTCCCGGTTGCTCTCCAGGGCGTTGCCGATCCGGTGCAGTGCCGCGCGGCGGTCCACCGCCCCCCAGCTTGCCGCGGCCGCCTTGCCCAGCAGCTCGTCAAGAGACGATTTTTCGGAAATATGAGGAATGTCCAGGCCGAGCTGGGAGGACGGCACGCGGGAGAGGATTTCGCGCATCCGGGCTCGGTTCGCGGCCACCGCCGGGTCAGTGTCCGGAGAATTCACGAAATGTCCGGATGAAGCGGCGGGGACGGCGGCGTGCCGATCCTCGACCCGATGAGGCGGTGGGACCACGTCGTCCAGGTCGCGCAGGGAAGCGAGGAACCGCTCCTTCTCCCGCTCGAACAGTGCCGCGGACGTGTGCAGCTCGAACACCGCCGACATGAAGTTGTCCGAGCTCGCGCCCTCCTCCAGGCGCCGGATCAGATAGGCGATGGCCACGTCGAACTGCTCCGGCCGCACCACCGGCGTGTAGAGCAGCAGCCCACCCACCTCACGCCGGACCGCCTCGGCCTGCCCCTCGGCCATCCCGAGCAGCATCTCGAACTCGATCCCGTCCCGCACCCCGCGCCGCCCGGCCAGTGTCCAGGCGTAGGCCACGTCGAACAGGTTGTGCCCGGCGACCCCCAGCCGCACGTTGCCGATCCGGTCCGGGTGCAGCGCGTAGTCCAGCACCCGCTTGTAGTTGGTGTCGGTGGCCTGCTTGCTGTCGCAGGTGGCGACCGGCCAGCCGTGCACCGCGGCCTCGACCCGCTCCATCGGCAGGTTCGCGCCCTTGACCAGGCGCACCTTGATCCCGGCGCCGCCGCGCTCGCGCCGTGCCGCGGACCAGACCTGGAGCCGCATCATCGCGCTCAGCGCGTCCGGCAGGTATGCCTGGAGCACGATGCCGGCCTCCAGAGCGAGCAGGTCGGGGCGGTCCAGCAGCCGGGTGAAGACCGCGATCGTGAGATCGAGGTCCTTGTACTCCTCCATGTCGAGGTTGACGAACTTGCCGGTCCGCGCGGCCAGGGTGAACAGCGGGAGCAGCTCGGCCACGATGTCGTCGACGGCCTCGTCGAACGCCCACGGGTTGTGCGGGGCCACGGTGGAGGACACCTTGATCGACACGTAGTCCACGTCGGTCCGGGCGAGCAGCCGCTCGGTGTCCTTCAGCCGCCGGGACGCCTCGTTGCGGCCGAGGACCGCCTCGCCGAGCAGGTTGACGTTGAGCCGGACGCCGCGCTGCTTGATCCGCTTGATGGCGCGGCCCAGACGGGCGTCGCCGGCGTCGACGATCAGGTGCCCGACCATCTGGCGCAGGGCACGGCGGGCGATCGGCACCACCACACCCGGCATGATCGGGGCGAGCGCGCCACCCAGCTTCACCGCGGCGCGCAGGTGCGCCGGCAGGAACGCCGGGACGTCAGCGGAGAGCTCGCGCAGGGTGCGGGCGCTGACCTTGCGGTCCTCGGGGCGGATCACGCCGTCCACGAAGCCGACCGCGAACCCGAGCCCCTTGGGGTCGCGCAGCAGGCCGGCCAGCTGCGCCGCCGAGCCGCCGACCGGGACGGTCGCGGCCTCGGTCAGCCAGCGACGCACGAGGGCGATCGTCTCTTCGGCAATCTCAGACATCGGGATGCTCCTTTCGCATTCACCGAGAGTCTGTATCCAGCAATCCGGTAAGGAAAAGCGAAGCTTTCTGACGAATAACCTTCAGTTCGGCTAACGTGTCGAGCCATGCTGGAGATCCGCCGCCTGATCCTGCTCCGCGAACTCGCCATCCGGGGCACCCTCGCGGCCGTCGCCGAGGCGCTCAACTTCACCCCGTCCGCAGTCTCCCAGCAGCTCAGCCAGCTGGAGAAGGAAACCGGCACGGTGCTGCTGCGCAAGGCGGGCCGCCGGGTGCAGCTCACCCCGCAGGCCGAGGTGCTGGTCGCCTCGGTCGGGGAGGTGCTGGACACGCTGGAGCGCGCCGAGGCGCGCCTGAAAGCCGCCGCCACCCGGGTCACCGGCACGGTCCGGGTCGCGGTCTTCCAATCCGCGGCGCTCGCTTTCATGCCGGCCGCTCTGCGCGCCACGGCCGCTCGCTTTCCCGACGTACGCGTGGAAATGGTCCAGCGCGAGCCCGAGGAAGCGCTCCGCGAAACCTGGGCCCGCGATTTCGACATGGTGATCGCCGAGCAATATCCGGCGCACGCCGCCCCGCATCACCCGGGCCTGGACCGCCGGGACCTCACCACCGACGCGATCCGGCTCGCGCTGCCGTCCCCGGCGGAGTCGCTGCACCCGGTCGACTCCCTCGACTCGGCCCGCCAGATGCCCTGGGTGATGGAGCCCCGCGGCGCCGCGTCCCGGCACTTCGCCGAGCAGCTGTGCCGCCGCGCGGGCTTCGAGCCGGACGTCCGCTACGAGACCGCCGACCTCCAGGCCCACATCCGCCTGGTCGAGTCCGGCAACGCGGTCGCGCTGATCCCGGACCTGGTCTGGGCCGGCCGCGAGACGTCCTGCCGCCTCCTGGAGTTGACCGACGCCCCCCGCCGCACCATTTTCACCGCCCAGCGCCTCTCCGGCGCCGAATCCCCGGCCGCCCGAGCCTTCCGAGAAATCCTCGAGCAGACCGTCTATTAACC
Organism: Actinoplanes ianthinogenes; assembly: GCF_018324205.1. NCBI lineage: Bacteria > Bacillati > Actinomycetota > Actinomycetes > Micromonosporales > Micromonosporaceae > Actinoplanes > Actinoplanes ianthinogenes. The sequence goes on along the minus strand of NZ_AP023356.1, from coordinate 1,412,158 downwards.
CATTCCTTCGGTACGCCCTAGCCCCGCCCCACCCGCACAGCCCCGTCCCGCCCCTCGACGCCAGGCCCTGCCCCCTCCCGACCGCGAGGCCGCATCCGGGCCGAACTGCCCACCTCCCGCTGGTCCGCCCAAACCCCCACGCTGAAGCCCAGCCGGCCTCGCCGAGCTGGCCCCCACGGCCCTATCCCGAGCCCGTATAGGGCCACCAGGCCCAGCCGGCCTTGCCGAGCTGGCCGTCACGGCCCTGTCCCGAGCCCGGGTAGGGCCGCCAGGTCCAGCCGGGTTTGTCGGGCTGGCTCTCATGGCCCTGTTCCGAGTGCGGGTAGGGCGGCCAGGTCCAGCCGGGCTTGTCGGGTTGTCGAGCTGGCTGTCACGGCCCTGTCTCGAGTCCGGGTAGGGCCGCCAGGTCCAGCCGGGGTTCTCGGGCTGGCTGTCACGGCCCTGTCCCGAGTCCGGGTAGGGCCGCCAGGGCCAGCCGGACTTGTCGGGCTGGCTGTCACGGCCCTATCCCGAGCCCGGGTAGGGCCGCCAGGGCCAGCCGGACCTGTCGGGCTGGCCGTCACGGCCCTGTCCCGAGCCCGGATAGGGCCGCCAGGTCCAGCCGGGCTTGTCGGGCTGGCTGTCACGGCCCTATCCCGAGCCCGTATAGGGCCGCCAGGGCCAGCTGGGGTTCTCGGGCTAGCCGTCACGGCCCTATCGCGAGTACGGATAGGGCCGTCAGGGCCAGCTGGGTTCTCGGGCTGGCGTTCATGGCCCTTTCCCGGGTCTGGATAGGGCCGTCAGGGCCAGCTCGGGGGTTGGGGTTGGCGGTCGTGGGCAGCTGCGGGCGTCGCCCTGGAGGGGTGGGCGTTTTGGACGCGTCAGCGGCCAGCCCGGCCCGGAAGGGTCCCTGGCGGGAGCGACGATCGGTGATCAGCGCGGATCCGAGTCAGGATGATCTTGATTGTGAAGTTGATCTTGCGAAAGCGGGAGCGGGAGCGGGAGCGCGGGACGGGACGGGAGCGGGAGCAGGAGCAGGAGCGGGAGCGGGAGCAGGAGCAGGAGCAGGAGCAGGAGCAGGAGCGCGGGGTGGGAGTGCGGGGTGGGGCTCAGTAGCGGGGGTTGTATGGGGAGCAGGTGGGGGCTACGAAGGTGGGGTGGGGGCCGTTGGTGAAGCGGCAGCCGAACGAGTCCGAGGCGACGGCGCGGCGGTCCAGGATGGCGTCGCCGGCCGGGCGGTGGCCGGTGCGGACCCAGCGGATCAGGTCGTCGAAGCCCTGGGCAAGCTCGGCCTCGGTGAAGTCGCAGTGGCCGACGCCACGGATCGCGCGGGAGACGAACAGGTTCGCGCGGCCGTTGCGGGCGGCGCGCTGAGCGTACTCCTGCTCCATCGAGAACGGCACGAACAGGTCGCCGACGTCGTGCAGGGAGAGCACCGGGATGGACGGGGTGCCGTTGACGCGCGGGATGCCGGCCAGGCCCGGGTCGGCGGTCGCGGTCCGCTGCACGCGCAGCACCTCGGCGTTGAGCCGCAGCTCGGCGATCGACGGCAGCGGGCCGTCGCTGAGCTTGTAGTAGGTGAACCGGTTGTCGGTGACGTTGCCCGGCGCGATCCCGCCGGTGCCGCCGGTCAGGCCGGGGTAGACGCCGAACAGGAACGGCAGGTCGTTGAGCGGGGCCAGGGCGGGCGCGGCGTTCCAGTACGCGAACGCCGAGTCGAACCCGGGCCGCTCGCCGCCGCTGCGCCGCTCGACCGCGTTGGACCACTCCCGGCCGGCGGCGGTGAGCACCGGCGCCGAGCCCGCCTTCACGCCGAGCGCCGGCGCGATCTGGTTGACCTGGGCGCGCCAGGTGGCCTGGTAGTCGGCGGGCGGCGTGAGCGGGAAGTCGACCTTCACCCTGGCGAGGGCGGCCGCGGTCACGTTCGCGTCCAGGAAGTAGTCGTAGAGCTTGGTGTCGCCGAGCACCCCGCAGTACGGCATCGCGGCGGTGAACGCCTTCGGGAAGCGCTCGATCGCCACCGCGGTGACCTGCCCGCCCATCGACGCCCCCGTCATGATCACCGAGCGGGTGTACTTGCCGGTGACCTGACGGAACGTGTCGATCATCGAGTGCGAGTCGCGGACGCCCTGGCCCACGTCGTACCCGTTGGTCGCGTAACTGGAGGCGGCCCAGGCGAACCCGGACTTGATGTAGTGCGCGCGCAGCGACGGGTTGTCGACGTAGACCACGGTGCCGGTGCCACGGTAGCCGTGCGCGTAGACGACCAGCCGCCCGTTCCAGCGGTTCGGCACCTCGATGCGGTAGCTCGCGCCGTCCCGGATGCCGGTCCAGATGCGCGAGACCGGTGTGCCGGCGGCATCGGTCAGCGGGGTGAACGCCGCTCCGGACACGTCGCAGGCCGGGTCGAAGACCAGGTAGCCGGGGTGGGTGGTGCTGGGCACGGGTGCGGCACAGGTCGCCGGCGCGGCCGAGGCCGGCGCGCTCAGTGCGGTGACCACGGCCAGCACCACGGCGAGCAGAGCGAGGCATCTCCGGCGCATGGTCATCGTGTTACCTCCCGGACACATGAAATGGCCGGGTATCGACGTTTGTCAAGGCCAACACGGCTTTATGGACAGTGCCGGGGCCCGTTGACCGGGCCCCGGCACCGTTTCAGCGGATGCGCAGCGCGATCGTGTCGCCGAAGCTGACCAGATCGGCCTTGACGCCGGGCGTGGTCACCTCCACCGTGGCGAACCGCCCTCGCAACCGCCGGGCCCTGAGCACCGGCACCGTGGCGCCGCGCGGGGCCGCCCGGGTGACCGCGACCCGCAGGGTCACGTGCGCGCCGAGCGTGGCGTCGTCCGCGACGGTGAGCGGGGTCTTGCCCTTCGGGTCGAGGGTGACGGCCAGGACGCCGGCGCTCTGCCGGAAGCCGCCGCGCACCCGGACGCCGTCGACGGCCAGGTTCAGCGTGCCGCCGGTGACGGTCACGTCGCCCTCGCCGAGCGCGGTGTGCGAGGCCGCGGTCAGCGTGCCCTGCGCCAGGGTGACCCCGCCACGGAAGCTGTTGTCACCGGACAGTTCCAGGGCGCCGGAGCCGAGCTTGACCAGGCCGCCGCGGCCGCCGATGTCGTTGCGCCAGGCGTCCGCGGCGTGGAAGCCGCCCTGGGCCGCGTCCAGCGTGACGGCGACCGTCCGGTCGAACGCGCCGTAGCCGTCGGCCGCCGCGAACAGGTCGAGCCGGCCCCACTGCTCCGGGCCGTCCAGGATCGGGTGGCCCGACGTGAGGCCGGTGGTCCGCAGCACCTCGCGGCGCTGGGCGGCGTCCAGGTACGGCAACCGCGTCTCCAGCAGCACCTCGGCGCCCACCGGCACGGTCACCGGGACGCGCTTGCCGTGCGCCGGCAGGTCGTACGTGTGCTTGTGCCGCACGATCGCCAGGTTCGCCGTGCGCTCAGCCGGGTCGTGGGCGTACTTCCGCACGTCGCCGACGGCGCTCTGGAAGTACGCGAGAGCCTGGGCGCGCGCCTCCGCCTTGATCGTCGCGTTCGCCGGGTCGCGCAGGATCGCGGCGGCGAGGGCGGTGGCCAGGACCCGGCCGCCGAGCACGTCGGCGGGGGAGTGCATGCCGGCCACGATCCGGGTGTGCGCCAGGTCGTAGGCCGTGGTCACCAGCTCCTGGAAGCGCTCCGGGACCGCGTAGGCGTAGGCCAGGGCGGCCAGGAACAGCGCGTTGGTGTGCCCGGAGACGTAGCCGCCGTCCTCGGCCGGGTCGGTGCCGCGCTGGCGCAGCAGCGCCGGGGCCACCACCACGCCGGAGTCGTAGACCGGGAAGCCGAACGCGTCCACCGCGCCGGTCGGCGTGACGCTGCTGTCCTCGGCCATCCGCCACGGGCGCGGGTACTGGAAGGAGAGCTTGGCCGGGTTGCCCGACGAGTAGTTGCCTCGCAGCGTGCTGACCAGGGTGGCGACCTTGCCGAGCGCCGAGGTGGTGGAGCCGGCGCCGAGCGCCGCGCCGGCCGGGGCGCCGGCCGGGACCGCGTCGCTGACCGTGGTGGCCGGGGTGGTGGCGGGGGCCGTCGTGATGCCGGTGACGGCGAGCGCGCCCGCCTTGTAGAGCTCGGCGAGCGGGCCGAGCCCGGCGATCACCGAGTAGCTCTGGTGCCGGCGGTCGACGAGGAACGCCTTGGCCGCCTCGGCGTCGGTGCGGTGGGTGGTGACCTTGACGACGTAGCGCACGTTGGCCCGCAGGAAGGCCCGGTCCAGGACGGTGCCGGTGTTCCAGGCCGTGCCGGTGGCCCAGGTGGTGGCGAAACCGGAGAGGATCCGGACGGCGGCGTTGGTCTCCGCGGTCAGGTTCGCCGTGACGTTCGTCCGGTAGTCGTCGACGAAGTTCGGGCCGGTGGCGGCGTTGGCCGGCGTGGCGTCGAGGATCGGGCCGGCGAACAGGCCGGCCGCGGACGCGCGCAGCACGGTCCGGCGGGAGAGAGATGGCATGAGGTGAGAGCTTCGGCGCGGGGTGCGAACCGGCGGCGAACGCGCGCGGCTGTTAACGTGAACATAGTGCTACTTACGAGTAGCAACGGTTCCCTTCGGGTGGTGCGACGCCTACCGTCCCGGTCGTGCGCATCCCCATGGCGATTGCTCTGACAGCCGCGTTGCTCGCTGTCCCCGCCTCCGCGTCCGCCGCCGAGGGTGGAACTTTCAAGGTTCTTTCCTACAACATTGCCGGGCTCCCCGACATCCTGTCCAGTGCCGAGACCGACCGGGCCACCGCGACCACCGCGATCGGCGGGCGGCTCACCGGTTACGACGTCATCCACGTGCAGGAGGACTTCAATTACCACGCTTATCTGTACGCCGCCGACACGCACGCCTACCGCACCCCGACCAGCGGCGGCGCCGGCATCGGCTCCGGGCTCAACAGCCTCTCGTCGTACGCCTACGACACCGACGACTTCGAGCGCACCCGCTGGACGTCCTGCCAGTACGACTCCGGTGACTGCCTGACCCCCAAGGGCTTCACCTTCAGCCGGGTCCGGCTGGCCGAGGGCGTCTATGTCGACTTCTACAACCTGCACACCAACGCCGGCACCAACGACGGCGACCTGGCCTCGCGGGCCGCCAACCTGAGCCAGCTGACCTCGTTCATCGGCAGCCACTCGACCGGCAACGCGGTCGTCGTCATGGGCGACACCAACACCCGGTACACCCGCAGCGGCGACACCATCGCCGACTTCGTGGCCGCCAACGGCCTCACCGACGCCTGGGTGAAGCTGGAGCGGGGCGGGGTGGCCCCGGCCAAGGGCAGCGACCCGCTGCTCTGCGCCGAGGACACCTGCGAGGTGGTCGACAAGATCCTCTACCGGAGCAGCGCGTTCGTCACGCTGACCGCGACGTCGTACCACAACGAGCACGCCTCGTTCCTGACCGGCGACGCTCTGATGCTCTCCGACCACGACCCGATCAGCGCGGGGTTCAGCTGGACGACGAATCCGGCGTACCGGTTCAGCGAGCAGTTCGGCGGGCCGCACGGCGACTACTTCACCGACCTCGGCACGGCCGGTCCTCTGCCGGCCTTGACGATGCGGGCGGGCTCGCGGGTCGATCGGATCGCCGAGCACGGCGGGACCGGCGGCACCCTCACGTCGCTGACCCTGGGCAGCGGGGAGTACGTGACGAGTGCCTATCTGTGCCGTGGGGTGTACAACTCACACACCCGGATCTTCTACGCCAAGTTCACCACCAACCTGGGCCACACCCTGGCCGGTGGCACCACCACCGCGGACTGCGTGACCCGCACCGCGCCGTCCGGCTGGCAGATCGCCGGCTTCCACGGGCGGGCCGGGGACGCGGTGGACAAACTCGGCTTCATCTACACCAAGCGATAGAGGTCACTTGTGCGTGGCGCCGGGACGGGGTATTCCGGCGCCATGTACGAAGCCACGGCACGACCCCGCCGCCGTCACTGGCTGCGGGTCTTCCTGACCGGTCTGCTGCTGTGGATCCTCACGGTGGTGGTCACGCTCGCCACGGGCAACCCCAACCTGATCCCCACCCTGGTGCTCCTCGGCAGCTTCCTGGTCCCGGTCACCTTCGTGCTGTGGGCGTTCGGCCGGCGGCACAGCGGCGAGGTCACCGCCGAGCTGCTGTTCAGCACGTTCGTCACCGGCGGCATCCTCGGTGTGCTGGCCGCTTCGCTGCTGGAGACCTACCTGCTGCACCCGTCGCCGGCGTTCTTCCTCGGCGTCGGCCTGATCGAGGAGGCCGCGAAACTCGCCGCGCTCGCCTTCCTCACCCGCCACCTGGCCCACAAGTACGCCGCCGACGGCCTGGTGCTGGGCGCCTCGGTGGGTTTCGGGTTCGCCGCGTTCGAGTCGGCCGGTTACGCGTTCACCGCGCTCTTCACCGAGCGGGGCCTGTCGCTGATGCAGCTGGTGCAGACCGAGCTGCTGCGCGGCCTGCTCGCCCCGGTCGGCCACGGCCTGTGGACCGCGATCCTCGGCGGGGTGCTCTTCTCCGCCAGCGGCCGGCGGCACTTCGCCCTCACCTGGCGGCTGCTGCTGTCCTATCTGGGCGTCGCGGTGCTGCACGCGCTCTGGGACAGCATGCACAGCATCGCGCTGCTGGTCACCCTGGTGCTGACCGGCACGCCGTACCAGTTCGCGCTGCTGGAGCGCGGTTACGAGCCGCAGCCGACGGCCGCGCAGACGCACCTGTTCACGGTGCTCTCCTGGGGCGGGCTGATCCTGATCTCGCTGATCGCCCTGCTGTGGTTGCGCGCCGTCGCCCGCAAGGCCGACCGGGAGTCGCCGATGCTGTGGCGTATTCCGATCACTCGATGAACGGGGGCTGCGGGAACCACGCAGCGGCGCTACGGTGCGTAACGGGAGGTGGGTCACATGGGTGAGGACGATCCAGGGATCACGTACGGGTTCGGCCGCCACCGTGGACTCCTGGTGGACCGCAGCGGCATCGAGGAGATCGTCTACGGCCGCGTCCTGCTCTACCTGGAGAAACCCGACGCCGACCTGATACGCACCCTGGCGCCGCGGTTGTCCGGCGTGATCGTCGAGGAGCCGGTCACGCCGTACGCGCCGGAGGCCCGCGCGCTCTGGTCGCTGCCGGTCCCGGTGCTCACCGGCATCACCGTCGACGACAGCTGGCTCGGCCACGAGGTGGTCGTCGACTTCGACGCCGCGACCACCGCGCCCTTCCTGTTGAACGCGGCCGGTCTGCGCCTGCACGCCGAGGTGGCGTCGCTGGCCGAGGCCCTGGAGGCGGGGCACCTGGCCGACGGCTGGGCCCCGCTGCGGGCCGAGGACCTGCGCGCGCTGCCCGACCGGGAGCGCGCCGACCTGTGGAAGTTCCTCGCCGAGTCGGGCCGGCCGCTGCCGCCGATCCGGTATTTCGACGAGCCGGCCGGTGGCCCGCCCGCGGCCTCCTTCGGCCGGCGCGGGGTCCGCTCGCTGCTTCCGGACGCTTTGGATGCTTTCCGTACGCTCGTCGAGCAGTCCCCGGAGGACGATCCGCTGATCATCGTCCCGATGGTGGCGGCGCGCGAGGAGATCACCGCCTTCCGCGCCGCGTTCGGATCCCGCTGGCGTCTCGGCCTCGACGTGGCCACCCCGGCCGCCGCCCTGGGCATCGCCGACCTGGTCGACGACTGCCACCTGCTGCACGTCAACGCCGCCGACCTGACCCAGCACACGATGGTCTGGGACCGCACCGTCCGCAACGACGTCCTGCTCCCGCCCGGCCACCTGCCGCTGGTGATCCTTCAGCTGGTCGAGTGGTCCGTGTCGGTCGCCACCACCCAGGGCATCCCCTGCCAGGTCGCGCTGGACCTGCGTCCCAGCCCGCAGCTGCACGATCAGCTCCAGGCCGCCGGCGTCCGGGACGTCAGCTGCCCGGCCCCGCTGATCCGGCACTGGCGCCACCTGCTCGACCGCACGCACTGAGCATCCGGCCACACCGGCGGTGCCCTGGGCGTACCGGAAATGTGCTCTGACATCGGGGAAAAGCGGTCGTGAGCAGCGCGGTTGCCGGGTCCATTTAGGATCGCGCGCGCTGGGCGCGCTCACGCGTGATGCGGCAGGGCGCCGGTTTCGCGCCGTCACGTTCGAGACAGCGGAACGGTTGGTTTCCTGAAAGTTTTCCGGGTTGTGGTCCGCCAGAGTGGAATTACCGGCGAGCGACCGCCTGCCGGAGAAGAAACCCATCGGGGAGAACACGTGAAGATCAAGGTCAAGAAGGTCGAGCGCATCGAGGCCACCCGTCCGCACCTGGACCCGGAGGCTCCGCAGGGCGCCGTCTGATCTGATCTGTTCAGGCCGGCCTGGCTTCCGCCGGGCCGGCCTTCATCGTGTCCGACACCTCCGAGCGCTGACCGATCTGAAGGGAACCATCCGTGCGTGCGCGACCGCAGCTCAAACCGATCGCCGTGATCCGGCGCCCGTCCGAGGTGATCCTGGTGGGGCGGGCCCTGGAAGCCACCTACCTGGACGACACGGACGGCAGCACCAGCGCGCTGCTCGATCTGCTGACCGAGGGAAAGCACACCGTCGGTGAGCTGCCCGCCGCGATGGGCGCGCGGGGCTACACGGTGACCGGGGCGGAGATGGCCGCCGCCGTCGAGGCGCTCGACGAGGTCGGCGTGCTGCTGCGCGCCGGATCCGACGACGACCTGGCCCCGTCCACGCGCCGCCGGCACGAGAGCAACCTGCGGTTCTACGACCTGTACGCCGGGATGCGCCGGACCAGCGCCGACCACCACCGGGCGATGGCCCGTGCCGACGTGCTGCTGCTCGGCGCCGGCGGGATGGGCAGCGGCGTGCTCCAGTCGCTGATCGGGCTGGGCGCCGGCCGGATCCGGCTGGTCGACTGCGACACCGTGGAGGAGAAGAACCTGGCCCGGCAGTTCGCGTACGGCCACTACGACATCGGCCGGCCCAAGGTGACCGCCGCACGGGACTGGGCACGCCGGTACGCCGCCGGCGACACCGTGGTCGAGCCGATCCACGAGGAGATCACCGGCGCCGACGCGGTCCGGCGCCTCGGGGCCGGCGCCGACCTGGTCATCTGCGCCATCGACACGCCCGACGACGTGCACCTGATGGTCAACGAGGCCTGCTTCGACCTGGGCGTGCCGTTCATCGCGGCCGGCTTGCAGTACTCGATGCTGTTCTACTGGTCGGTGCAGCCCGGGGTCAGCCCGTGCCGGCTCTGCCTGGAGCTCGGCCGCGACGAGCAGAGCGCGACCATGCCGGAGCTGGCCACCCAGCACGTGCTGCGCAGCACCGACAAGGTGAACCGGGCGACCGGCCCGATCGCCCAGCTGCTCGCCGGGTTCGTGACGCTGGAGGCCGGGCGGTATTTGACCGGCACCGACGCGCCGGTGGCGGCCGCGACCTACCACACGGTCGAGCTGACCGACGGGATGCGTACCTCCCGGGAGTCGTGGGCCCGGCACCCGGCGTGCCGGCTGTGCGCCCGGACCGCGGCCGTGGCGGTGGCCTGATGGTGCCCTCGGCCGGGCAGATCGCCGTGCTCACCGTGGTGCCGGACGGCGACGGCTACATCATCGGCAGCCCGGCGGCGGCCGATTACGTCGAGGTGCCGGAGATCGGCGCGAAGATCATCGAATGGCTGCGGCAGGGCGCCGACCTGGGCGAGTGCGGGCGGCGGGCCGAGGCTTTCGCCGGGGAGCCGGTGGACGTGGCCGACTTCCTGGAGGTGCTCGCCGGCGAGGGGCTGTTCGGGGCGGTGGACGAGCCGGACGGTACGCGCTGGGAGGGGCTCGGACGGGTGCTGTTCCACCCGGTGGCGTGGGCGATCTACGCGCTGCTCACGGTGGCCGGGGTGGCGCTGCTGATCGCGATGCCGTCGCTGCGGCCGACCTACCGGGACGCGTTCCCCTACTCGGCGCAGCTGCTGAACCTGCTGGTGATGAGCGCGGTCGGGATGGCGGCGGTGGCGGCGCACGAGGTCGGGCACGTGCTCGCCGCGGCGGCGCTCGGGCTGCGCAGCCGGCTCTCGGTCAGCCGCCGGCTCTACTTCCTCACCTTCCAGGCCGACCTCACCCGGCTGTGGAGCGTGCCGCGCCGGGCCCGGTACGGCCCGCTGCTGGCCGGGCTGGCCTGGGACGCCGTGCTGATGGCGCTCGCGCTGGTCCTGGAGGCTTGGTACGGGGCGAACCCGCTGCTCCGGGCGCTGGTGCTGATGCAGGTGACGGCTTTGGTCATGCAGGCGCTGGTGTTCATGCGGACGGACGCGTACGCGCTGCTGGTGAACGCGACCGGCTGCACCACGCTGTGGGCGACCAAGGGAGCGCTGCTGCGCCGGCTGCTGCGCCGGGCGACCGCCGACGACGAGCGGCAGCTGGTCGCCGCGGGGGACCGGGAGATCACCTGGGCCCGGCGGTACCTGTGGCTTTACGTGCCGGGGATCGCGGTCGCGCTCGGCTACCTCGTCACCATCGTGCTGCCGAGCCTGCCGCACCTGGTGGAGATGTGCGTCGCGCCGATCCGGGCCGACGGGCTGACCACGGTGGCGGCCTGGCAGGGCGCGGTGGCGCTGGTCATCGCGGTGGTGCCGAGCGTGCTGGCGCTCGGCGGCGCGGTCCGCAGCGGGGTCCGGGTGCTGGTCCGGGCCTCAGGAGCGCGCCGCGCGTTCGACTAGGTCACCGGCCACGTCGCGAAGCTTGCGGTTGGACTCCTGCGAGGCCCGGGCCAGGATGGCGAACGCCTCGTCCGCGTCGCACCGCCGCTGGCCCATGATGATCCCCTTGGCCTGCTCGATCACCGCGCGGGTCTCCATCGCGGTCTGCATGTGCTGGGCCAGGGTCATCGTGGTGTCGTAGAGGTGGGCGTTGGCCAGGGCGACCGCGGCGTAACCGGCGAACGTCTCGGCCAGCGCCACCGCGTCGTCGTCGAACGCGCAGACCGCTTCGGCGTAGATGTTGAGCGCCGCGCCGACCCGCTCCCGGATCGGCAGGCCGACGCTGAGCGCGCTGCGCACCCCGACGCTGCCGGCCTGCTCCGCCCAGCCGGGCCAGCGGCGTTCCGCGCTCGCGTCGTCCACGCAGAGCGTGGCGCCCTGCCGGCAGGCGTCCAGGCAGGGGCCGGAGCCGCGCTCGTACTGCCACTTGTCGATCCGGTCGGCGGCTGTGCCGGTGCTGGCCACGGTGTGCGGGCCGCGGTCGCGGATCAGCGTCACGGAGACCTCGAACGCGCCGGGGATGGTCCGTTTCGCCAGGTCGGCGACGGTGGCCAGAACTCCCTCCAGGTCGGTCTCGCCCAGGTTGATCCGGCCGAGCTCGCGGAAGGCGGCGGTGGGATCCATCGGTTCGGGCATCATGTCCTCCTTTTCTACCCGCATTCCCGGCTCGCCAGACGACAATCGCCGCCGGGCCCTCCGGCCCAGTAGGCTGAGCCCGGGTCAAGCCACGTGCCCGCATCATCGCCAGCCGCCGGTAAGGATGCGCCCGTGTCCGTTGATCCCCCGCTGACCGTGTATTTCCGTCAGCTGTCCCCGGAGTCCGCCGTCGTTCTCGCGCACGGCGAGGTGGACGCCGACACCGCGGGCGTCCTCATGACCGCGCTGGAGTACGCCATCGACGCGTATCCACTGGTCACCTGCGATCTCAGCGGCGTGCGCTTCTTCGGCGCGGCGGGGGCGAACGCGATCGCGGCGGCCCGGCAGCGGGGCGTCGAGCGCGGACACACACTGGAGCTGTGCGGGGCGCGCGGCACCGCCGTGGAGGTCCTGCTGATCGCCGGACTCGGCACCATGCTGCGTATTGCCGGGTGACTTTGGGTATTATCGGCGTCCTGCGGCCGGTGTCCGACACTGACACCGGCCAACCAGCGTCAAGCAGCGGCGCGGGTCCGAGGGCCCCTCCGGCCTCCGGGCAGCGACACCAGACTCACTCTGCGCGGGACGCTCACCGGCGGCCCGCCGCTTCGCTGCGGGGAAACACTGACGTTGATGGCGCACGACCCGGTCGAGCAAGCCGCGGCCTTCGCGGAACTCGGCCGTATCAAGCTCGGCGAAACCGACCTCAACGGCGTCCTGGACCGGGTCGCCGACCTGGCCCGGCGCACCCTTCCCGGCGCCGATCAGGTATCGATCACCCTGATCCGGGACGGCGCCGCCTGCACCCCGGCGCACACCGGCGAAACCGCTCTGCAGCTCGACGAGTTCCAGTACGAACAGGACAGTGGCCCGTCCCTGGAGGCGGCCGCCGCCAAGACCACCGTGCACGTGCCGGAAGCCGGTGAGGACCGTCGCTGGAACGGCTGGTCGGAGCGGGCCGCGGCGGCCGGGATCGGCAGCATGCTCTCGGTCGGGCTGCCGATCGTGGAGAACGTGAGCGGGGCGCTCAACATCTATGGCCGGCGGGCGGGCGCGTTCGGCGACGACGTGATCGCTCTCGCGCAGACCTTCGTCCGGTATGCCGCGGTCGCCCTGGCCAACGCGCACCTTTACGACACCACCGCCACGCTCGCGCAGCACATGCAGGCGGCGATGGAGAGCCGCGCGGTGATCGAGCAGGCCAAGGGCATCATCATGGGCGAGCGCCGGTGCAGCGCCGACGACGCCTTCGCCATCCTCACCAAGGTCTCCCAGGACACCAACCGCAAATTGCGCGACGTCGCGGCCGCTCTGGTCGACCGGACCCAGCGCGGCTGAGGTCCGCCAGTTTCCGGTACGCGAAGCGGCCCGGTGCGAGGTCCCGAGCTGGTGCTCACCGCCCTTTCCGCGCTCGGGATAGGGCCGTGAGGGCCAGCCGGACAACGCGGGCTGGTGCTGGTGGCCCTGTCCGTGCCCGGGATAGGGCCGTGAGGGCCAGCCGGACGACCCGGGCTGGTGCTGGTGGCCCTGTTCGTGGTCGGGATAGGGCCGTGAGGGCCAGCCGGATGACCCGGGCTGGTGCTGGTGGCCCTTTCCGGGCTCGGGATAGGGCCGTGAGGGCCAGCCCGACGACCCGGGCTGGTGCTGGTGGCCCTATTCGTGGTCGGGATAGGGCGCTGAGGGCCAGCCAGGGGTTAGGCGCTGACGTCGAGGCGGTTGCCGTCGCCGCGCTGGGACAGGTATCGCAGGGCCGGCTCCAGGTAGCCGGCGACCGGGTTGCGGCCCGGGGCGGCCTGGTCCCAGCGCCGCGACAGATCCTTGAGGTACGCGGCGGTCACCTCCTGACCGGGGGCGAGCCGCCCGGCTGTGCGGTCCGCGGCGAGCGCGGCCGCGAGGGAGTTGATCCAGCCGGCGTTCGGCTGGCCGTCCCCGATGCGCTGGCCGGTGGCCTGATAGATCAGCTCCCGGTCCCGGGCGGTGAGCGAGGCGGCGTCGTCGCGGGCGTTCTGATGACGTTCCCGGGCAGACGGCCGGACCGGGGTCACCGTGGACGGCTGCTGGGTGCGGTTCAGCCGGGAAACGGACATCGGGGGTAAACCTCCTGGACACTCGTCCTCCTCCAGATCGGCTGGCCACCGGTGCACCTGAGGACGCGTACGGTGGGAACTGTCTCCCCGGAATGCACGCCCCGACATGGTCGAGCAGAAAGGGACGGACATGACGACCTGGACCACTACGGAACGGATCACACTCGGCGAGGTGGCCATCGAGGGCGACCTCACCCTCGCCGAGCACGCCACGGGTGTGGTCCTCTTCGCGCACGGCAGCGGCAGCTCCCGGCACAGTCCCCGCAATCAGTACGTCGCCCGCGAGCTGAACAAGCGCGGGTTCGCCACCCTGCTGGCCGACCTGCTCGCGCCGGAGGAGGACACCCGGGCCTCGCGGTTCGACATCGGACTGCTCGCCGACCGGCTGGTCGGCCTGGTCGACTGGCTCGGCGTGCAGCCGGCCACCGCGGGACTGCCGCTGGGGATCTTCGGCGCCAGCACCGGGGCGGCGGCCGCGCTGCTCGCGGCGGTGGCCCGGCCGGCCAGCGTGCGCACGGTGGTCTCCCGCGGCGGCCGTCCCGACCTGGCCGGACCGGCCCTGATCGAGGTGACGGCGCCGACCCTGCTGATCGTCGGGGAGCGCGACGACGTGGTCCTCGCCCTCAACGAGGGGGCCCGCACCACCATGCGGGCGCACGCCGAGCTGCGGATCGTCCCGGACGCCAGCCACCTGTTCGAGGAGCCGGGCACGCTCGAGACGGTCGCCGAGGAGGCGGGGGAGTGGTTCGCCGGTTTCCTGACCGCGGTGCTGCCGCGCCGGCACCCCGCGCTCGACCACGTGGCAGCCGCCCGTCGCTGGGGGTGATTTCTGATGATATTTGAGGATCGATCGCAAGCCGGCCGGGCGCTCGCCGAGCGCGTGGCCGAGGCGGTCGGCGACGTCGGCGCCCGGTCGATCGTCCTCGCGCTGCCGCGCGGCGGGCTCCCGGTCGCGGCGCCGATCGCCGACCGGCTCGCCGCCGACCTGGACATCGTGGTGGCCCGCAAGCTGGGCGCGCCCGGGCATCCGGAGTTCGGGCTGGGCGCCATCGCCGAGGACGGCCCGCCCGTCTACGACCGGAACAATCTCCGGTACGCCGGGGTCACCGAGGAGGACATGGCGGCGACCCTGGCCGCCGAGCGAGCGGAGCTCGGCAGGCGGGTGCGCCGGTACCGGGGCGGCCGGCCCGCCCCGCCGGTCACCGGCCGGGTCGTGGTCCTGGTCGACGACGGCCTGGCCACCGGGGTGACCGCGCACGCCGCGCTGCGCTGGATCAACGGGCGCGACCCGGCCCGGGTGCTGCTCGCGGTGCCGGTCTGCTCGCCGCAGGCCCGGGATCTGCTGGCTCCGGAGACCGACGGGGTGGTCTGCCTCAGTGCGCCGCCCGAGTTCCGTGCCGTCGGCTACTGGTACCACGACTTCGCGCAGCTCACCGACGACGACGTCGACGCGGTCATGCAGCGATTTCATCATGCGTTGAAATAGGCTCTCGACCGGTCCCGGGAATTCATCTACCGTTGAGTTCAACACCTGATGAGTTCCCGGGAGGAACCATGGACACCGCGATCGAGGTCACCGGCCTCGTCGTCACCCGCGGCAAGCGGACCGTTCTCGACCGCTTCTCGTGCGCCGTCCCGCGCGGCAGCGTCACCGGGCTGCTCGGCCCGAGCGGCAGCGGCAAGACCACCCTGATGCGGGCCATCGTCGGCGTTCAGCGCGTCGCCGGTGGGACCGTCACCGTGCTCGGCAGCCCGGCCGGCGCGCCCGCGCTGCGCAGCCGGATCGGCTATCTCACCCAGGCGCCCAGCGTCTACGCCGACCTGACCGTCCGGGAGAACGCGCGGTATTTCGCCTCCCTCTACCGCCTCGGCAAGGACGCCGCCGACCGGGCGATCGAGACCGTCGGGCTGACCGGCGCGGCCGGCCAGCTGGTCAGCGACCTCTCCGGCGGGCAGCGCAGCCGCGCGTCACTGGCCTGCGCCATCGTCAGCCGGCCGGAGCTGCTGGTGCTCGACGAGCCGACCGTGGGGCAGGACCCGGTGCTGCGCGACGAGCTGTGGGCACACTTCCGGCGGATGGCCACCGACGGCGCCACCGTGCTCGTCTCCAGTCACGTGATGGACGAGGCGAACCGGTGCGACCGGCTGCTGCTGATCCGCGAGGGCGCGCTGATCGCCGACGACACCCCGGCCGCGGTCAAGAAGTCGGCCGGCACCGACGATCTGGACCAGGCTTTCCTCAACCTGATCCGCGCGCAGGAGGCGGTTGCCGCATGACCGCCCCCACCGAGCCGAACTCACCCGCACCCGTCGCCGACCGTGAGTGCGAGGGCCACAAGGGCATGCCTGAGGAGGGCACAGCATGATTCTGCTCAGCACTATCAAGCGCATTCTGACCCAGCTGCGGCACGACCCGCGCACCATCGCGCTGATCATCGTGGTGCCGACCCTGCTGATCACCCTGATCTACTTCATGTACGACGACCAGCCCCGCGTCTTCGACCGGATCGCGCTCACCATGCTCGGGGTCTTCCCGTTCATCGTGATGTTCCTGATCACCTCGATCGCGATGCTCCGGGAGCGCACCACCGGCACCCTGGAGCGCCTGTTCACCACCCCGGTCGGCAAGCTCGACCTGCTGTTCGGGTACGGGATCGCGTTCGGTGTGGCCGCCGCGGTGCAGGCGACCGTCGCGGCCGGGTTCGCCTACTGGGTGCTGGACATGCGGACCGCCGGCGCGGTCGGCCTGGTGATCCTGATCGCCGTGGCCAATGCCGTGCTCGGGGTCGCGCTCGGGCTGCTGTGCAGCGCGTTCGCCCGGACCGAGTTCCAGGCCGTGCAGTTCATGCCGCTCGTGGTGGCGCCGCAGCTGTTCCTCTGTGGGCTGTTCGTGCCGCGCGAGGCGATGGTCGGGTGGCTCCAGGCGGTCAGCAACGTGCTGCCGATGTCCTACTCGGTGGAGGCGCTCAACGAGGTGGGCGCGCACGCCACGCCGACCGGCACGATGTGGCGGGACCTGTTGATCGTGGTGGGCGCGGTGATCGTCGCCCTCGCGGTGGGTGCCGCGACGTTGCGGCGGCGGACGGCATGATGTGAGGACGGCCGGCGGCGCGGTGCTCCGGGCGTACGGAAATGGGGTCTTCTTGATGGCACGGCGGACCGGGCGGCGGCCCGGCAACCCGGACACCCGCGAATCCATCCTGGACGCCGCCCGGACGGCGTTCGCGGACAAGGGCTACGACGGGGCGTCGATCCGTGCCATCGCCACCGGCGCCGGGGTCGACCCGGCGCTGGTGCACCACTATTTCGGGACCAAGGACAAGCTGTTCCTGGCCGCGATGCAGGCGCCGATGGACCCGCTCGAGGTGATCGACGCGGCGACCGACGGGGACCGGGGTGAGGTGGGCATCCGGTTCGTCCGGCTGTTCCTGCGGATCTGGGACGGGCCGGGCGGGGCGGCCGGGGTGGCGCTGCTGCGGTCCGCGGTCGGCACCGAGTGGACCACCAAGCTGTTCCGGGAGTTCGTGGTCAGCCAGATCCTGCGGCGGGCGGTGCCCAAGCTGGGGCTGGACGAGGCCGAGGGGCCGCTGCGGGTCAGCCTGGCCGCCAGCCACATGGTCGGGATCGCCCTGGCCCGTTACGTGATCAAGGTGGAGCCGCTGGCCTCGGCGCCGTCCGAGGCGATCGTGGCGGCGGTCGGACCGTCCCTGCAGAAGTACCTGATGGAGCCGCTGCCCGGAGTCTTCGAGCTTGCGGAGAGTGCCACACCGCCGGCGTGACTCGCTAGTCGTCGCCGACGCCGAGGCCGGTCAGATAGGTGTCGATCTGGTTGCGGGTGGCGGCGGGCAGGTCCTGGAACTGCAGACCGATCTCGACGCCGCCGTCCCGCGCCGTGCGACGCATCACCTTGGCGTCGGCCGCGCCGCGCAGGCCGTCCGAGGTGAACTCGGTGCGGATCAGGTCGCCGGCCGTGATCGGCACGTCGCCGGGGACGGTGCACCCGAGACCGTCCGAGCTGAGGTCGACCAGCTGCCCGGTGACCGGCTGCGACCGGGACGGGATCAGCAGCCGGACCGAGCCCTCGATCGGGAGCCGGTCGTGGCGGCGGCGTTCCAGGCGCTCCGCCACGTCGGACAGGTCGCCGATCTGCGCCATCGTCGCGTCCACGCTGCTGTGCAACCGGCCGACGATGTCGTGCTGCTGGTCCGCGATCGCGCCGAGCTGGCGCATCGCGTCCTCGATGTCCCCGACGTCGTGGATGATCGCGCTGAGCGTCTGGCCCATCTGCGCCACGTCGGCCTCCAGCGTCGCGATCGTACTGGTGATCTGCTCGGTGGAGTCGGCCGTGGTGTCGGCCAGACTCTTCACCTCGTCGGCCACCACCGCGAAGCCGCTGCCGGCCGCGCCCGCCCGGACCGCCTCGATCGTCGCGTTCAACGCGAGCAGCCGCGTCTGCGAGGCGATCCCGGAGATCACACTGGCGATCCCGGCGACCTGCCGCAGGCTCGCGTTCAGCGCGGTGGCCGCCTCGTCGGCACTGTGCGCCCGCCGGACCAGCGCCGCCGCCGCGTCATTGGTGAGCGAGACACCCTCGTGCGTGGCGGTCGCCGCTTCCCGGGCGGCGCCCACCTGCACGACCACGTCCTCCAGCTTGCCGCCGATCACCGCGGCGGTGCTGTCGATCGCCTCCTTGGCCCGCCGCCGCAACGTCTGCTGCTGCTGTTTCTGCTGCAACGCCGTCGACTGCACCTGCGCCGCCCGGTCCGCGTGCAGCTGCTCCAGCTCGGCGTCCCGCTCCCGCAGCGACTCGGAAAGCTCCGCGATCACCCGTCGGGCGTCGGCCAGCGTGCTCGGCCCGCCGCCGGCGAGCAGGCCGGCGTCGGCGCTCCCGGCGGCCCGCGCCGTCCGGCGCCGGAGCAGGACCGCGCCCCCGGCACCGACCGCGAGCAGCACAACGATCAGGAGCAGCCACACCGTTATCACGCCAAGAAGTCGACGCCACGCCCGGCCGTCGTGCGGTCAGGCTGCATGGCGCTTCCGAAGCCGGGATTTGCCGACAGGACCACGGTCCCTCCCGTCCAGGCTGGGTGCGAAGGCGGTTCCGACGCTACCTGACCGAACTGTCCGGTGTATGCGCTTTGCTCGCCCCTCGCGGCCGGACCGGCGAGCCGCCTGCGAAAAAGTGTGGCGGACTCCTCAGGTTCGGGGTTGGCGGCCGATGGTCGGGGCCTTCGAAACGATCAAGGAGCTGGGATGAGCATCAGTATCGGTACCTCGACACCGTCGTCCGCGTGGGAGACGCACGCCGCGTGGTTGCGGCTGCGGGAGGACTGCCAGCAGATGTTCGAGCATGTGCGGGAGGGGACGGCCCGGGCGGATCTGGAGGCGGACCGGATCGCGGTGCTGGAGAGCCGGGACGCGATCGCGCGGCTCCAGGAGGGCAGCGGGGTCAACATCCTGGTCTAGCGGGCCGGTCTAGCGGGCTCGGGAGAGGACCTGGGCCGGGGCGGTGGCTGGCAGCGCCGCCGGGAGAGTGAAGGTGAAGCAGGAGCCACCGCCGGGGTTGTCGGTGGCGGCGATGCGGCCGCCGTGGCGTTCCACGATGCGTTTGCAGATGGCCAGGCCCAGGCCGGTGCCGAGGTAGCCGCCGCCGGCGTGTGCGCGGTGGAAGTTGTCGAAGATGGCGCTGTGCTGGCCGTCCGGGATGCCGATGCCGTTGTCCGCGATGTGCACGGTCACCATCCCGGGCGCCGGTGAGAGGGGAGAGAACGACGGGGCGGTGGCGGTGATCCGCAAGGCGGGGACCACCCCGGGAGCGGTGTACTTGACGGCATTGCCGATCAGGTTGTCCAGCAGTTGCCGGACCAGGATCGGATCGGCCTGGACCGCCGGCAACTTGCCGATGTCGAAGACCGGTTCCGGTTTGCCCGCCGCCACCGCCGCGTCCGTGCGGGCCAGGCAGATGTCGGCCACCACCTCGCCCAACTCGACCCGGGCCGGAGCGACCGCCGCCTCGCGCGCCGTCGCATATGCCAGCAGCCCGTCGATCAACCCCCGCATCCGCCCGGAGGCCCGCAACAGCCGGGTCAGGTACGCCAGCCCCTGATCCACCCCGGGGTGCGCCGGCACGTCGTCGAGGGCGTCCTGCGCCGCCGTCGTCCACCCCTCGATGCTGGCGAGCGGATTGAGCAGATCGTGCGCCACCACCCCGGCGAAGTTGGTCAGCTCGTCCCGATGCCGCCGCTCCGCGGTCACGTCGTGGAAGAGCACGACCGCGCTGCGCGTCCCGTCCGGGTGCGGCAGCGACGTCGCGGTCACCCGGACCACCCGGCCCTCCGGGACCCCCGGATTCCGGACCAGCAGATCGACCCCGGCCACCTCCTCCCCGGCGAGCGCCGGCAGGTCGAAGGGGGTCCCGTCCAGATGGCACAGGCCCTGCCACCCGGACGCGCTGCCGAGCAACTGGACCACGGCCGGATTGTGCAGGGCGACTCGCCGGTCCGGGCCGATCACCGCGAGCCCGTCGGCCATCGAGTCGATGATGGCGGTCAGCAGGTCCGCGTGGTGGGCCGCCTGGCGTCGCTGCCGTTCCAGTTCCGCCTTCTCCTCGGCGAGCGCGGTCAGCAGCTCGCGCCGTTCGTCACGGCCGAGCGACAGGGACAGCCCGACCAGGGTGACCAGGATGCAGAACAGTTGCACGATCACCGCTCGCCGGCTGATCTCGCTGACCTGCGCGAACGGACCGGACCCCTGCAACGTGTACTGGATCGCCACCAGACTGATCACCAGGTTGTGCAGCAGCACCCACGGCGTGCGCAACCGGGTGCCGACCAGCACGGTGAAGCCGAGGAGCGCGAACGAGAGCGGCATCCGATGCTCGTACGCGAAAGCCGCGACCTGGCCCACGATGCTCACCGTGAGAATTCCCGCGATCTCCGCCTTGCGCCAGGCCGGAACCGGCCGCGGGCGCGGCCGCTGCCGTGCGGTGAGCGCCGCGCCGACGCAGATCCCGACCGCACCGAAGATGAGGATGCTCGCCATGTGCCGGGCCAGCGACATGACGGAGAGCGCCACCGGCATCGACCCGGTGACCAGCCAGCGGCCGAGCAGGCTCGCGACGTTCGCGCCGACGCTGCACGCCAGCCCGGCCCCGGCCAGCGCCCACAGGTCACGGGGCGACCGCAGGCCGTCGCTGCCGCCGGCGCCCCACAGGTTCGGCCGCCAGCGGCGCAGCGCCCACCGGAAGATCACCACCTGGATCACGCCGACCAGCCCGGCGACCACGCCGACCGCGGGGGTGGCGCCGGTCCGCCAGTTCCCGACGCCGAGGATCACCGCGAGCAGCAGCATGTCCAGGTGGCGGGTGGGCGCGGCGCGATGCGCGCAGAACCAGACGACCGCGACGCCGGCGGCCGGCCAGACCAGGCTGACACCGTCGGCGACCATCGCGGTCCGCCGCCCGGCATAGACCGCGGCGGCGTACAGGAGGGCGAAGAGCGCGGTCCGGACGAGCGACCGCCGCAACACAGCCAAGTCACCTCCTCTGACCTATTCCTTTCGGCCGCTTCCCGCACCTCCTGAGCGTGGGTGCCGGCCGACTAGGTTTGCCGGATGGAGATCGTGGGGTTGCTGGCGTCGCCGGTGCATCGGTTCGAGGGGCGGCCCGGGGACGGGCCCGCGCCGGCGCCGGAGGGTGAGCTGGTCCGGGAGATCCGGGTGCGGGGTGGGATGGGGATCGTCGGGGATCGGTACTTCAACCATCCGGCGCATCGGGACGCGGCGATCACCGTGATCGCGCGGGAGTCGCTGCCGGACGGAGCCGGGCTGGCCCAGGTGCGGCGCAACGTGCTGGTCGCCGGGCTGCGGTTCGGCGATCGAGGGCTGGACGACCTGGTCGGGGAGGTGCTCGTGCTGGATTCCGGGGACGGGCCGGTCCGGCTGGCGGTGCGCCGCCGGGCCAACCCGTGCGCCTGGATGGACGTGACCGTCGGGCCGGGCGCGATGAAGGCGCTGCGCGGCCGCGGCGGTGTCCGATGCGTCCCGCTGAACGACGGAGTGCTCCGGGTCGGACCCCTCGTGGCGGCCATCGAGCCGTCAGCGGTGTGACCGGTGTGCCCTCAGTGGATCGTGGCCAGGGCCTCGGCCAGGACGTCCTTGGCGTCCTTGACATCCACCTCGCGCATCTGGAGCGGGCCACCCGGCTCCGTCAGGCGGGCCGCCTCCGGGCCCCCGGCGAAGAACGGCGCGAACCCCAGCTCCTGGATGATCCGGCAGGCCGTCTCCCGGGCGTCCCGCTGATCGGTGCAGAGATACTCCGCGAGCAGCGGATCGTGCCCCCGCCGCCGGCCCAGCACGTCCGCCGAGATGGTGTTGAACGCCTTCACCCAGTGCACGTCCGGCGCCCACGAGATCAGCTGCTCGAACCCGCTCTTGGTGGACGCGCCCACCGCACGGCTGGTACCCGGCGCGTCCGGTACCCCGACGAAGGCCGGAATCTCCAGTGCGGACGGGAAACCGGGCGCGAACGCGCCGAGCCCGCCCGGCCCCGGCGCGCCGGGCGTCATCCCGGGCGGCGGGCTCGCCGCGACCGTCGACGGGTTGGTGGCGTCGATGACCACCTTCCCGGACAGCGCGTCGTGCGCGAGGTCGATGGCCTCGTGGGCCGACTCCCAGTTCGGCGCGAAGAAGGCGATCTCGCCGAACGCCGCGGCCTCCGGAACGGTCATCGCCCGGATGTGCCCGTCACCGTGCTCGACCAGGTCGGTCAGCCGATCCGGATGCCGGGAGGTGACCGCCACCTCATGTCCACTTTCGGCGCACCAACTCGCCAGAGTGCCGCCGAGCTGCCCTGCCCCAATGACACCGATACGCATGGTCTCAGGGTGCCCCGGCGATCACCCGTCCGAGCGGGGAACCGGGAAATCGGCGTACAGCATCCGCAACTCGACGGTGACCAGGTCGTCGACCAGCCCCTCCGGATCGGTGGCGGCGGCGAACGCGGCGGTGCGCAGGTCGTCGATCAGCGCGGCCAGCACCCGCGGCGCCGGGCCGTCCGGCGCCAGGCCGGCCGCGCGGTCCCGGGTGATCCGGGCGGCGAGCCGGGCCACGTGCGCCTCGCGCAGGCCGGCCCGCCACTGCGCGATCGGCGGGCAGCCGGGCGCCGCCGCGAGCGCCCCGGCGATCAGCCGGCCCTGGTCCCGCCAGAGCCCGGCCAGCGCGGTGAGCGACCGGCGCAGCGCGGGCACGTCCGGCCCGGTGCCGGCCAGCCACGGCTCGCTGT
Organism: Actinoplanes ianthinogenes; assembly: GCF_018324205.1. NCBI lineage: Bacteria > Bacillati > Actinomycetota > Actinomycetes > Micromonosporales > Micromonosporaceae > Actinoplanes > Actinoplanes ianthinogenes. Next base: position 1,389,472 of record NZ_AP023356.1, on the reverse strand, counting down.
CCCGGCCCAGCTCGCCGGCCAGCCCGTGCAGCAGCGCGACCACGACGGCCAGTTTCGAGTCGAAGTAGAAGTAGAAGCTGGACCGTGAGATCTGCGCCCCGGCGGCCAGCTCGTCGATCGTGATGTCGGCCAGCGGCTTGCGCGCCAGCAGTGCCCGGGCGGTGTCGAGGATCGCTCGTTCGCGCAGGTCACCCTTGCTGGGGCCGCGGCGCCGGCCGGCCGGAACCGTCGTCATGACGATCACATTAACGCGGCGTCGATTTTTTCGACATACTGTCGAGTATCAACGACGACCCGTGGAGGATCCGATGCAGGAGATCCGTCTCGCCAGCCGGCCCAGTGGCTGGCCGACCGCCGACAACTTCGAGCTGGTGGAGCTGCCCACCCCGGAGCCCGGCCCGGGGCAGGTGCTGGTGCGCAACCAGTTCATGTCGGTGGACCCGTACATGCGGGGCCGGATGAACGACGTCGAGTCGTACGTCGCCCCGTTCCAGCTCGGCAAGCCCCTGGACGGCGCGGCGGTCGGCGAGGTCGTCGCCTCGAACGCGGCGGACGTCCCGGTCGGCGCCACCGTCCTGCACGGCCTCGGCTGGCGCGACTACGCGGTGCTGGACGCCGCCCACGTCCGCGCCGTCGACCCGGCCGCCGCGCCGACGCCGTCGGCCTACCTGGGGCTGCTCGGCATGACCGGCCTCACGGCGTATGTCGGGCTGCTCGACATCGCCCAGTTCCGCGAGGGCGACACGGTCTTCGTCTCCGGCGCGGCCGGCGCGGTCGGCAGCGTGGCCGGCCAGGTCGCCAAGCTGCGCGGCGCCAAGCGGGTCATCGGCAGCGCCGGATCCGCCGAGAAGGTCCGGTACCTGGTGGACGAGCTGGGCTTCGACGCCGCGTTCAACTACAAGGACGCCCCGGTCCGGGACCAGCTGCGCGAGGCGGCCCCGGACGGGATCGACGTCTACTTCGACAACGTCGGCGGCGACCACCTGGAAGCCGCGATCTCGTCGCTGAACAAGTACGGCCGGGTGGCGCTCTGCGGAGCGATCGCCCAGTACAACGACACCGCCCCGCCGGCCGCCCCGCGCAACCTGGCCCTGGCCATCGGCAAGGAGCTCACCCTGCGCGGCTTCATCGTCAGCAACCACAACAAGCGGATGCCGGACTTCGTCGCCGAGGTCGGCGCCTGGCTGCGGGCCGGCCAGATCTCGGCGCAGGAGACGGTCGTCGAGGGCCTGGCCGGCGCGCCGGAGGCGTTCCTCGGACTGCTGCGCGGGGAGAACACCGGCAAGATGGTGATCAAGCTCTGACCAGCAGGTCCCGGATCTCGCCGGCGACGAGATCCGGGACCTCCTCGGCCATGAAGTGCCCGGCCCGCACCGGAACGTGCCGCAGGTCCGGCGCCCACGCGCCCCAGAGCGCCGCCGCGTCGAACCCGAGCAGTGAGCCCCAGTCCTGCTGGAGCACGGTCACCGGCATGGCCAGCGTCCGCCCGGCGGCCCGGTCGGCCCGGTCGTGCGCGAGGTCGATGCCGGCCGTGGCGCGGTAGTCGGCCACGATCGACGGCACCGCGTCCCGGCTCGCGTCCAGGTAGGCCCGCCGGACATCGGCCGGGATCGCCGCCGGATCCCGGGTCCAGACGTCCAGGAAGTGGCCGAAGAACTCGTCGGCGGTGGCCGCGATCATCCGCTCCGGCAGGCCCGGCGGCTGGGCCATCAGGTACAGGTGCCAGCCGACCGCCGCGCTCGCCCCGCGCATCACGTCCCACATGTCCACGGTGGGCAGCACGTCGAGGCTCGCCAGGTGGGTGACGGCGTCCGGGTGGTCCATCGCCGCGCGGAACGCGACGAGCGCGCCGCGGTCGTGCCCGGCCAGGGCGAACCGCTCGTGCCCCAGCTCCCGGGCCAGCGCCACGATGTCGGCGGCCATGGTCCGCTTGCTGTAGACGTCCGGCCCGGTCTCGACCGGCTTGTCGCTGGCGCCGTACCCGCGCAGGTCCGGGCAGATCACCGTGTGATCCGCGGCGAGCGCGGCGGCGACGTGCCGCCACATCAGGTGCGTCTGCGGGAAGCCGTGCAGCAGCACGACCGGGCGTCCCGACCCGGCGACCGCGGTGTGCAGCGCGACGCCCTCGGCGACCTGAAGCCGGTGGTACTCGAACATGGGTGATCCTTTCGTGGTGACCTGCGAACGAGCTTGCGGAAGGCGAATGAGCAACCGATGAGCGAGATCCGCTTCGGGGTTCTGGGGCCGCTGGTCGCCACGGACGCGGCCGGGACGCCGATCGCGCTGAAGGGGCCGATGCACCGGGCCGTGCTGGCCCGGCTGCTGGTGGCGAGGCGGCGGGTGGTCCCGGTCGGCGACCTGGTCGCGGACCTCTGGGTGGCGCCGCCGGACGGCGCGGTCGCCGCGGTGCGGACGTTCGTCGCCGCGTTGCGGCGCGCCCTGGAACCGGACCGACGCCCGCGGGCGCCGGCATCGCTGCTGGTCACCGAGGGTTTGGGGTACGCCCTGCGCCCCGCCCCGGAGGCCGTCGACGCCTGGAGTTTCGAGGCGGCGGTCCATGGCGACCCGGCGCGGCTGGAGGAGGCGCTGAGCTGGTGGCGGGGTCCCGCATACGCCGATTTCCCGGACGCGCCGTGGGCCGCCGCGGACCGGGCTCGCCTCACCGAACTGCGCCTGCACGCCGTCGAACGCCGAGCCGCCGCCCGCCTGGACGCCGCGGCCGTCGCCGACCTGGACGCCCACGTTACCGCGCATCCGTGGCGGGAGGAAGGCTGGCGCCTGCTCGCCCTCGCGCTGTACCGGGCCGGTCGCCAGGCCGACGCCCTCGCCGTGCTGCGCCGCGCCCGCACCCTGCTCGTCGAGCAGCTGGGGCTGGACCCGGGACCGGCGCTGCGCCGGCTGGAGGAGGACGTGCTCCGGCAGGCGCCGGCCCTCGACCCGGGCGCGGATCCGCTGGCCCGGGCGGCCGAGGCGTACGACCGGCTGGCCGGGGGAGCGCGCGCCCGGCTCGAGTCGGCGGTCGGGCTGCTGCGGACCCTGGCGGTGACCGGGGCCGGTGGCCTGCGTGCGGCCCGGGAGCAGCGGAGCGCGGCGGTGGCGGCGGCCGAGCAGCTCGGCGACCCGGAGCTGACCGCCCGGGTGATCGGCGCGTACGACGTGCCGGCCGTCTGGCCCCGCTCCGACGACCCGGAACGGGCGGCCGGCATCGTCGCGGTGGCCGCCCGCACCCTCGCCGCGCTCCCGGCCGGCCGGCCCGCGGCCCGCGCCCGGCTGCTGGCCACCATCGGGCTGGAGTCGCGCGGCACCACCGACCCGTGGCCGGGCGAGTGCGCCCGGGAGGCCGAGGCGCTCGCCCGCGGGCTGGACGATCCGGGGCTGCTGGCGTTCGCGCTGAACGCGACCTGGATGCAGCGCTGCCACCGGATCGGCACGGCGCCGGAACGGGACGCGATCGGGGCGGAGCTGATCGGGCTGGCCGCGCCGCACGGGCTGGTCACCGCCGAGGTGCTCGGGCACCTGATCCGGGTGCAGGCGCGGGCCGCGCTCGGCGACCTGCCCGGGGCGGACCGGCACGCGGCGGCGGCCGGGGAGCTGAGCGTGCGGCACGAGCTGCCGCTGGTCGGGGTGTTCACGGCCGGCTACGCGGCGCTGCGGCTGGACCTGGGCGGCGCCGGGTTCGGCGAGGTCGAGCGGGCCTACCGGGGGCTCGGCGAGCGACTGGACGCGGCGGAGATGCCCGGGCTCTCCGACGGGCTGGTGGCGCTGGCGTTGCTCGGGGTGCGGCTGCGGCGGGGACTCGCGCTGCCCGGGGTGGAGGGCTTCGGGGCGTACGCGAAGTGGGTCTTGCCCTTGTGGGATCACCGTGAGCTGCGGGATCTCCCGGACCCGCCGCCGGGCCTGCTCGCCGACGCCCTCTGGTGGCTGCTCGCGAAAGCGGCCCTGAGCTGCGGTGATCGGCCGATGATGGACCGCGCGCGGACGGCGCTGGCGCCCGCGGCGGGGGAGTGGGCGGGAGCCGGGACCGGGATGCTGGTAATCGGAAGTGTGGGTGAACAGCTCGCGAAGCTGCATCAAACGGCCGACGCGGAGAGTTGATCTTTTGGATACGGACCGTCCGGCTGACGCCACTCATCCGTATGGACGACGTCACTGACGGAAAGCAGACACTAGCGTTCCCGTGTGGCAAATCGGTTCCAACTTTGGGGTCAGGCGGGCTGGGCTAGCGCCGAGGTCGTCGGTGAGACGCACTACGCGAAAGCGATCCGTGCCCTCTTCGGAGCCAAGCTCGACCCACAGGGAACCGACATCACCGTCCCCGTCCAGCTGATACCCGACCGCAGCAACCGCCACGACCGCAATGCCGTCGGCGTCTGGTCCGACAACGCGCTGCTCGGCCACCTGCCGCGCCCGGAGGCCGCCCGCTATGTCGGCGTTCTCACCGAGCTGACCAAGCGCAACCTGATCCCCGAGGTCACCGCCCAGATCCACGGCCGCGAGTGGGGGGAGTACGACGGGCGCCCGCCGGCCTTCGTCGGCACCATCCGCCTCGACCTCGCCGAGCCGCACATGATCGTGCCGGCCAACGAGCCGCCCCGCCAGGAGCACCGGCTGCTGCCCACCGGTTCGGCGCTCCAGGTCAACGGCCAGGAGCAGCACCTCGACGCGCTGGCCCGCTTCCAGCGGCCGGAGGGCGAGTGCTGGGCCTACGTGACCCTGCACGAGATGGCCGGCCACCTGGTCGAGGTCCGGCTCGGCGACGCCCGGGTCGGCGACCTCAGCCCGAAGATGAGCTTCGAGCTCACCCCGGTGCTGCGCCACCAGTCGGAGCGTGGCCTGGTGGTGGCGGCCCGCGCGATCGTCAAGAGCAACGCGATCAAGACCGAGGTAATGCTCTACGTCTCCCGGGTCCAGGACCTGCCGGAGAGCTGGACCGGCCCGGTGGCCCGCAACGCCGCCGCCCCGGGCCGGGTCGCGCCGGTCTCGCCGCCGGCCGGCACCCCGGCGCCGGCCCCGGTGACCCCGTCGCCGGCCACCACCCCGGTGACGCCGACCAGCGGCGGCCCGAGCCTGCCGGCCGCCGGCACCTCCGCGGTGCCCAGCTGGATGAGCTCCAGCGACGCCGTGCCGGCCTGGGCCTCGCAGGGCAGCGACGCGCAGCCCACCTGGATGGACCGCAGCGAGCTGGTGCCGGCCTGGGTGCAGCCGAGCGGACCGGTGCCGAGCTGGGCCGCCTCGGTCAGCGGCCCGGTCCCGACGATCGCCGGCCGGACCCAGGCCGAGCAGCCGGCCGTGCCGGACGTCCCGGCCCATCAGATCCCCGGCGTGCCGACCTCCCCGGTCCCGGGCACCTCGCTGTTCGGTGGCACCGGGGAGATCGCCGAGACCACCGTCATCCCGGCGCTCAGCGCGGTGATGGCGAACCAGCACGCCGCCGCGTCCGGCACCGCACCGGTCTCGCCGGCCCCGGAGCCGAACCGGCACCCGCCGATCCCGCCCGCGCCCACCGGCATCAAGTTCCAGGTGCCGCCGGGCTGGCCGACCCCGCCGGACGGGTGGTACCCGCCGGAGGGCTGGCGGCCGGACGCCGGCTGGCCGCTCGCCCCGGCCGGATGGCAGTGGTGGGTCCCGACCTGGGACTGATGGTGCTGCTGTGACTGGTGCGCCGACCAGTTGGGCGGAACGTCGGATTAACCCGAAAAAACGCCACCATGCGGCCCGTTGCCTTGCTGGAATGGGAAAATGCGGTGGGATCAGTCGGACGGGTTGACGGGGCGGCCGGATGCCCGGGTGCGGGCGACGCTGGAGTCGTGGCGGGACGGGCTGCTCGACCTCACCGGCGCCAATCCGCTGATCGACGTGCGGACCACGGCGCCGGGTGTGGTGGAGATCGTCAGTCCGTCGCCGCGCAGCGTCGTCGAGGCGCTCCAGCAGGGCCGCGAGTGCGGCTTCCTGGGCATCGAGGAGCAGGCCGAGGGCCCGCGACCGCGCGCCGCCCACGTCTTCCAGACCGCGATGACCGACGCGGAGATGGACGCCACGCTGCGCGCCCTGCGCCGGGCAGCCCGCCGTGACCTGCTCGAACAGGGCGTCGCCACGCTCTACCTGGGGCTCGGCACGGTCCGCTGGAGCGACGCCGGCAACGAGCATTGCAGCCCGATCCTGCTGATCCCGGTCGACCTGGTCTGCCCGGACCCGGAGGACTACCCGCGGCTGCGGGCCCGGGCCGAGGACCCGATCGTCAACCCGGCCCTGGACATCTGCCTGCGCCGGCACAACATCGAGCTGCCCGCGGTGGACAGCCTCTCCGGGCTGGACGTCACCGTCTTCTGGGCCCGCCTGGACGCCGCTCTCGGCGACCACCCGGACTGGCACTCCGACGAGGCGATCATGCTGGCCCGCTTCGCGGTGCACCGCGAGGTGATGTACACCGACCTGCTCGACCACGAACGCAAGGTGCTCGCCCACCCGGTGATCCGCGCCCTGGCCACCACCCCGGAGGCGCAGTCGGGCGCGTTCAAGTTCGAGGTGATCGCCGGCCGCCGGCTGGACGAGGTCGCCACCCCGGACGACGTGCCGCTGGTGCTCGACGCCGACGCCGCCCAGCGGTCCTGCATCACCGCCGCCCTGCACGGGCGCACCTTCGTGATGCGCGGCGCGCCCGGCACCGGCAAGTCGCAGACCATCGCCAACATGATCGGTGTGCTGCTGCACGCCGGGCGCCGGGTGCTGGTGGTCGCCGAGAAGGCCGCCGCCCTGGACACCGTCCGGGACCGGCTCGCCCCGGTCGGGCTCGACGACTACCTGCTCGAACTGCACAGCGGGCAGACCGGCCGGGACCGGGTGGCCGCCGCGCTGGCCGCCGCGCTCGACTTCATCCCGCTGCCGCCGCCGGACCTGTCCACCGACGAGCGGGAGGCGTTGCGGGAGCATCGGCAGCGGTTGAACGCGTACGCCGAGGCGATGAACGAGGTCCGCGAGCCGCTCGGCCACCGGCTGCACGACGTGCTCGGCATGTGCGCGCAGATGACCGACGTGCCACAGGCCCCGGCCCTGGCCGAGCTGCCGATCCCGCTCACCACCCAGTCGCTGCAACGCGTCCGGGACGCCGCCGAACGCCTCGGCCGGGCCTGGCGCCCGGCCCGCGAGGGCGAGGACTTCCTGTGGCGCGACGTGATCGACCACCACCGTCTGGACGCCCGGCTGCACCAGGCGCAGACCGCCCTCGACCACCTCACCGAGGCGATCGAGAAGGACCCGCTGTCCGAGGCGTTCCTGATCGGCTCGATCGGCGAGGCGATCACCCTGACCACCCTGGTCGGGCATGCCACCCGGCGCCCGCCGGAGGCCGCCGACGAGTGGCTCACCATGGCCAGCCTGGAACCGGTCGCCCGGGCCGCCGAGGGGCTGCTGCGTCACCTCAAGGCGCTGCACCAGGCCGAGGACGCGGTCCGGGCCAAGGCCGGGGCCACCTGGAGCGCGCTGCCGTCGCCCGCCAAGCTGCCGATCATCCCGAGCCTCGGCCACCTCAAGCCGCCCGCCGTCGAGCTGCTCCCGCTGACCGCGGCGCAGGCCCGCGGCCTGGCCCGCCGGTTCGCCGACGAGGCCGACCGGCTGGAACAGCACCAGCACAGCCTGGACCGGGTCACCGCGCGGCTCGGGCTGCCCAACGTGGTGGCGTTCACCGACCTGCCCCGGCTGGCCGCCATCGTCGACCTGCTGTCCCGCCCGGACAAGCCGGAGCCGGCCTGGTTCGACGGGCTCGGCACCACCGCCGCGCACGCCGCGATGCGCAACCTGCGCCGGGTGGTCAACGTGGTGAAGGCCGCCGAGAGCCGCGCCCGCGAGCACTTCAGCGACAACGCGCTGGCCGAGCCGGTGGACGAGCTGGCCCAGCGCTTCGCCCACCAGCACAAGGGGCTCCGGAAGCTGAGCGCGCAGTCGCGCCGGGACAAGAAGGCCGCCGCCACCATCGCCCGGCCCGACGTCAAGCGGTCGCAGGCGGTCGCCAACCTGAACGCGGCCGCCGCCTGGAAACGCGCCCTCCAGGAGCTGGCCGAGGCCGAGGAGCAGCACGCCGCGATCCTCGGCAAGCACTGGGCGGGCACCGACACCGACTTCGACGCGATCGAGCGGGCGCTGGCCACGGCCGAGGAGACCCTGCGGATCACCCCGCCCGAGGCGCTGCCCACCGTGATCGAGCGGATCTGCGCGGCCACCCCGAACAGCGCGATCATCCGGATCGTCGGCGAGGCCGGCAAGGAGTTCGACCGGTGGACGGCGGCGCTGCGCACCCCGCCCGAGCCGGCGCCCCGGCCGCAGCTGGCCGCCGGCCCGATCCACGACGCGGTCACCTGGCTGCGCGCGCACGTCGAGCCGTTCACCGCGGTGGCCGAGCTGGTGCACGCGTACAGCCAGGCGGCCGGCCGGGACTTCACGCTGGCCGAGGCGGCCGCGATCGGCCTGCTCCGGGAGACCGCCGCGGAGGCCGCGGCCGCGCTGTCGGCCAACGCCAAGGAGTACGCCCGGGTGCTCGGCGCCGCCTACCGCGGCACGCAGACCGACGTGGAGGCGCTGGCCACCGCGATGGCCTGGACCTCCGAGGCGCGCCGGATCCGCAACGGCGGGGACATCGCGTTCACCGCCGAGCAGGCCGAGCTGATCGGCCGGGCCCGGCCCAGCGACAACCTGCCGGCCCGGGTCGCCGAGTGGCAGTCGGCCCGGGACTGGATCCTGCGCGCCTTCGCGCCGAGCCGGCACCCGGCCCTCGGGATCGCCCTGGAGGAGCGGGAGTCCGCCCGGGAACTGCTCCGCGAGCTGCTCGACGACAGCCGCGGGCAGCAGGAGTGGTTCGACTACCAGGCGGCCCGGGCGGTGCTCGCCGAGCACGGCCTGGACCCGGTGGTCGACTTCTGTGCCCGCGAGGACCTGCCGGTCGAGCAGATCCTGCCGGTGCTCGGCCGCGCCCTCTTCCAGTCCTGGGCGGACGAGATCATCCGGGACGACGACCGGCTCGCCCCGCTCGACGCGGTCGGCCGGGACCGGCTGGTCGACGAGTTCCGGCTCTGGGACGAGCGGCTGCAACGGGCCGCCGCCGCCGAGGTGATGAACGCCGTCGACGCGCTCCAGCCGGCCGAGTCGGCCGCCGGCGAGGCCGCCCTGCTCCGCGCCTCGGCCGCCCAGCAGGGCCGCCGGCTGCCGGTCCGGGACCTGCTGGCCCGCACCTCGCACGCCGCCCTGGCGGTCAAACCGTGCCTGGTGATGTCCCCGGCCGACGTGAGCCGGCTGCTCCCGGCCGACGTGCTGTTCGACGTGGTGATCATCGACGAGGCGTCCCGGGTGCCGGTGCCGGACGCGATCACCTGTGCCTACCGCGGCAACGCGCTGGTGGTCTGCGGCGACGACCGGCAGCTGACCGCCGCCCCGATCCCCGGCGGCGACCCGCGCTCGATCCTGGAGCTCGCGCTGAACTGCGGCGCGTTCCGGGTCCTCGACCTCACCACGCACTACCGCAGCCGGGACGAGTCGCTGATCGCGTTCGCCAACCACGCGTTCTACCAGGGCCGGCTCACCACCTTCCCGGCCTTCGCGCCGCCCGGCCCGGACGCCGGCGTGCAGCTGTACCCGGCCGGCGGCGACCTGTCGATGGCCGAACTGGTCGCCACCCGGGTCGCCCACCACCTGGTCACCCGCCCCGAGCTCAGCCTCGGCGTGGTGGTCTGCACCGCCGAGGACGCCGCGGAGATCGAGGCCGCGGTCGCCGACATGGTGGTCCCGCCCGAGGACGACCGGCTGCGCGGCTTCTTCATCAAGGACCTGGACGCCGTGCAGGGCGACGAACGCGACGTGGTGATCTTCGCGATCGGCGCCGACCTGAGCCTGCTGACCGGCCCGGACGGCTGGCGCCGGCTCAACGTGGCCACCACCCGGGCCCGACGCCGCCTCGAGGTGATCTCCGCGGTCCGGACCCGCGACGTGCCCGCCGACTCCCGGCTGGCCGACTTCCTGGACTACGCGGCGCGCGGGATCGGCGCGCTCAGCCTGGACACCGAGCCGGAGCCGCTGGAGTCGCAGACGCCGTTCGAGGACTCGGTGCGCGACGTGATCCGCGGGTGGGGCTATCGGGTGCAGACCCGGGTCGGGGCCGGGGCGTACCGGATCGACATCGCGGTGCGCCGGTCGGCCCGGCGCAACGCGCCCTATGCGCTGGGCATCGAGTGCGACGGGACGACGTACGACTCGGCGCCGACGGCCCGGGACCGGGACCGGATCCGGGAGCAGGTGCTCGATCGGCTCGGGTGGAAGCTGCACCGGGTGTGGGGGACGGCCTGGTATCTGGATCGGGAGCGGGAGGAGACTCGGCTCCGGGCGGCTATCGAGGACGCGTTCGCGCAGTTGCCGGAGGAGGCGGAGGCGCCGGAGCTGACGGTGGCGGGTGCTTCGGTCTCGCCGGCTCCGAGTGGGGCCGCGGAGGGGGCTGCGGCCTATGCCGCCGGGTTCGCCGACACCGAGGCCGAGGATTTCGCGTACGACCTGAGCACGGCCGATTCGTCGGAGCCCCGGGTCGAACGTTCCCGCGTATCCCAGGAGGAACTGGCAGCGGCGGTGGCCGGAGTCTCGTCCTCCAGCCGGTCAGCCTCCCCGTCCGCCGCGGCCACCTCCGCCGCTGCGGTCTCGCCCTCCGTTGCGGTGTCGTCGTCCGCTCCGGTGTCCTCCGCCGCTGCGGTCTCGTCGTCCGCTGGGGCCTCGTCGTCCGCTGCGGTCTCGTCGTCCGCTGCGGTCTCGTCCGCTGGGGCCTCGTCGTTCGCGCGGGCGGAGCCGGAGATCGTGCTCGCCTGGAACGATGCCGGGGACATCGGGCTGGCCGAGGCCGAAGCGGTCGCTGAGGCGGAGCTCGCCGCGGCCCACGAGACCGACGGCGTCGACATCCACGACGCGGTGGTGACCGAATATGACTACGACGCGCCACTGACCGCCTTTGCCGAGGTCTCCCACCTCGACGAGCCGGCCGCCTTCTCCGGGGAGCCCGCTCCTTCCTTCGGCTCTTCCTCCGCCCCTTCCTTCGGCTCTTCCTCCGGTTCGTCCGTCGTCTCTTCCTCCGGCTCGTCTGTCGGATCTTCCGCTGGCTCTTCCCTCGGCTCCCTCTCCGGCGAGCCGGCGTCTGCTCTCGGTGAGCCGGTCGGGGTGTCCGGGGAATCGGTTCCGGCCTCGCCGGAGTCCGCGGAACGGGCCTTCTCCGGACCCGGCCGGACCGGCACCGGGCCGTCCGACGTGTCGCGGATCGCGGCGCAGTTCGCGGCGGCGCAGGCCGGCGCCGAGGAACTCGCCGTGGTCGAGGCCTACCTGGGCGAGGAACTGGAGACCCAACTCCGCGACGAACCCGCCGCCGAGCCGGTGACCTCCCAATCCCCCTATGCCGAGACGGCCTGGCCCGCCCCCGCGGCCGAGGACACCGTGCGGGCGGACTGGCCGTTCGCCAGCCGCGCCGAAGACCCGGACCGCGTCGACTGGGCCGCCCACCAGGAGGCCGGCTGGTCCACCGGCCGCCACGCCGCGCCCGAATCACCGGTGTCCGACGAACCTGGGCAGAGCCGCGAATCCGCACTTTCCGGCGGCCCAGTTCAGAGGCACGGATCCTTGCCGACGGACGAGTCCGTTGGGGCTCACGGGTCTGCGCTGCTGGACGAGTCCGCCGGTGGATCGTCGGCGCCGGGCGAGGACAGCACGATCCGGGCCGAGTGGCCGTTCGCCAGCCGGGCGGAGGCTCCCGAGCGGGTCGCCTGGCCGACCGTGAGCAGCACCGACCAGGAGGAGGAGGCCGACCGGCCGGAGACCACCGCGCAGAAGCCGGTGTCCGAGGTGCAGTGGCCGACCGCCGACCTGGACGAGACCTCCGCGACCGTCCACCGGTCCACCGGCCGATCGGCTCTCGCCGACGAGAACGCACGCCAGGTCGCCTCGGTATCCTGGCCCTCGGCCAGCCGCGACGAGTTGGCCGCCCGGCTCGGCGCCGCCAAGCGCTCACCCGTGACCTCCGCCGACGAACGCCAGGTCTCCTCGATCAACTGGCCCACCGCCAGCCGCGAAGACGAACCCGCTCCCCAGCGCGTCGAATGGCCCACCGCAAGCCGCGCCCAGACAGCCGAGCCGGTCGAGTCGCCCACCGCGAGCCGTGAGCGGACGGCCGAGCCGGTCGAGTGGCCCACGGCGAGCCGTGGGTCGATGGCCGAGCCGGTCGAGTGGCCCACGGCGAGTCGTGAGTCGATAGCCGAGCCGGTCGAGTGGCCCACAGCGAGTCGTGAGCGGACGGCCGAGCCGGTCGAGTGGCCTACCGCGAGTCGTGAGTCGATGGCCGAGCCGGTCGAGTGGCCCACGGCGAGCCGTGAGCAGGAGTCCGAGGCGATCGCATGGCCTGCCGCGGGCCATGCGGACCAGGTCGAAGGGGTGGCCGAACCGGAGCGCGAGGTCTCCGTCGTCGAGTGGCCGACCGCCAGCCGTGCGGAGGAGCCCGACTGGCGCCCGGCCTCGGACCTGACCGCCGCCGGCTCGGACCTGACGGCCGCAGGCTCGGATCTGGCCGCCGCCAGCCGTGAGGATCTGGCCGAGGTCGCCGCTCGCTTCGGCGTCGGCACCGAGGAACTGGCCGCGGCCGCCGCCCAGTTCCTGGCCGGGCTGCGCGACACCACCGAACCCGCCGACCGCCTGGGCGCCATCTCGCAACTCCGCACCGAACTGGCCGAGTCCGCCAACCTGCACCCGGATCTGGCCGACGCCGCCGCCACGGTGGCCGAGCAGTCCCTGAGCTCGGCACTGGGGGAGACCCACCAGCCGGCCTGGTACCAGGCGATCGAGGGCCAGCCGGACCTCGCCGCCGCGGTGGCCGAGTTCGAGGAGACGATGGCCGCGCCGCCGGGCTGGACCCACCCCGCCCAGACGTGGACGGCGACCGGTCCGGTGGACCACGCCGGGTTCGAGGTGGCCGCCCGGGGACCGCACACCGACGAGTGGGCTCACCCGTACCAAAAAGCCGATCTGGACCCGCTCCCGCCCGGCGCCGTCCTCACGGACCCGGCCCTGCGTCCGGAATTGATCGCCGCCGTCCGGCGCCTCGCGGAGATCGAGGGACCGGTGCACATCACCGTGGCGCTGCAACGCATGCGCGAGGAGTGGGGCCTGACCCGGATCGCCCGGACCGCCCGCGCCGCCATCGAGGACGCCATCGAGCAGGCCGGCGTGGCGTGGGACGGCACGTTCCTCGGCGACCCCGACCAGCCCTACCCGGTGGTCCGATACCGCGCTGACGGGGTGGCCCGCAAGGCCGACCAGGTCGCCGACGCCGAACTCGCGATCGCCCTCGAAAACCTGGTGATCGACGGCGGCGTGCTGTCCGTCGACGAGTTGCTGGCCGCCGTCACCAAGCTGTACGGCTGGTCCACCCGCCGGTCGACCGAGCTGGACGCCCGCATCACCGGCCTGCTGGCCGACCTGGTAGCCGAAGGACACCTCCTCCAGCAGCCCGACGGCCTCTCCGCCGCCCACGACCTCCCCGACGCCACCCAACTGCCCCACCACGAGACCGCCCGCCACCGCCTTCACCACCCCACCCGTCACTGACCCGCCCGGGCGCTATCGCCCGAACCCACCACCCCGCGCACCAGCGGCCGGGTCTGACCGCCGGTTCCGCGGCGGGCAGGTGATCGCTTTCTGGCGCGGTTCGGCGTACCTTCGCGGCGTGCGGGTTCATCACCTCAACTGCGGCACCATGCGCGCCCCCGGCGGCGACCTGGTCTGCCATGTGCTGCTGGCCGAGACCGACAACGGCCTGGTGCTGGTCGACACGGGCTTCGGCCTGGCCGACCTGGCCGACCCGGCGAGCCGCCTCGGCCCGCCCCGGCACCTGCTGCGTCCCGCCCTGGACCGGGAGGAGACCGCGGTCGTCCAGGTCGAGCGGCTCGGCTTCCGCCCCGCCGACGTGCGCCACATCGTCGTCACCCACTTCGACATCGACCACATCGGTGGCCTGGCCGACTTCCCGCACGCTCAGGTGCACGTCACCGCCGCCGAGGTCGAGGGCGCCATGCGGCCGCCGACCCGGGGCGAACGCCGCCGGTTCCGCAGTGCCCAGTGGTCGCACGGCCCCAAGCTGGTCGAGCACACCCCGGACGGCGAGAGCTGGCGCGGTTTCGCCGCCGCCAAGGAGCTGACCGACATCGCCCCGGGCATCGTCCTGATCTCGCTGCCCGGGCACACCCGCGGACACGCCTGCGTCGCGGTCGACGCCGGCTCCCGCTGGTTGCTGCACTGCGGCGACGCTTTCTACCACCGTGGCACCCTCGACGGCACTCGCGTCCCCCTCGGCCTGCGGCTTGCCGAGACCGGCGTGGCCTTCGACCGAGCCCGCGTCCGCGCCAACCACGCTCGCCTGGCGGCGCTGCACCAACAGGCCGACCCCGGCCTCACCCTCCTCTCCGCCCACGACCCGGTCCTTTACGCGGCTCTGGCCACCCCCTGACCCGTCCTCGTGATTCCGAGCCGGATCCGTCGTGGCCGGGAATATTCGCTGATCGTTTTCTGACAGCTCTCCGGGCGTGGTCCTCAATATGCACTCCGAAGTCATTAGTAAACGCTCCCACCTGCGCAAACGACCAATGAATGAACGCAAGGTAAACGCCCGGAATTTTGCGGGAATGGGTTACCGTGACCGACGTGCCAGCGGTCATGGAAACGACCAGGAATACCGCCCGTAATCTGGTCCGGAATGAAACACCCGCGCGTCTGCGACTGTGGTCGGTGCTCGTGGTCGTCGCGGCCACCGCCCTGCTCCTCGCGACCAGCCTGGTGATGGCCCGGATCCGGAGCCAGGTCCGGGTGATCGGCCGGGAGGCCGCGCCGCAGGCGGCCACCGCGGCCGACCTGTATTTCGCGCTCAGTGACATGGACGCGCAGGCCACCCGCCTGCTGCTGACCGGCGACTCGGACGCCCTGGCCGGCACCCGGGTCGATGCCCTGGGCGCCTATCGCGAGCGCTCCCGCCAGGTCGACGCCGACCTCGAGCGGATGCTCGCCGCGAGCGGCGGGACCGACGTCGCCGGCCAGGCCGTCGTGGTCGACCTGTTGGACGGCCTGGCCGTTTACCACCAGCGGGTCGGCCAGACCATGACCGCCGCCGACCGGGTCGACCGTCGGCAGGCGGGCCGGCTCCCCGGCGAAGCTCTCGGCTATTACACCCAGGCCACCAATGTGCTGCACCTGCGTCTGCTGCCGGCCGCCGAGCAACTCCGGGACGCCGCCACCACCCGGCTCGACCGGGCCTATGCCGGCAAGCGGGCCACCGAGGCCACCGGGTACACCCTGGTGCTGCTGTTCGGCGGCACCCTGGTGGTCCTGCTGATCACGCTGCAGGTCTGGATGGCCCGGCGTTTCCGCCGCTCGGTGAACCCGGCGCTGCTCGGTGCCACGGTGCTCAGCCTGGTGCTCGGTGTCGCCGCGACCGTGGTGCTGGGCGCGCAGGCCGGCCGGATGTCCGCCGCCCGGGACGATCACCTGACGCCGTACCTCGCACTGTCCCAACTGCGCGCGGTTGGTTACGACGCCGCGGCTGACACCAGTCGATACGTAGTCGCCGCGAACCTGGGCCTCTATCGGGACGACTTCACCGCGAAGTCCCGGTCGCTCCCGGACGAGATCGGGCGGGTGGCCGGGGGCGAGGCGCGACAGCGCTGGGAGGACTACCAGCGCGATCACGAGAAAGTCCTGACGCTTGCCGAGGCCGGCAAGACCGGGGCGGCAGTCGATGCCCTGACCGGCATCCGGCGGGGCGACGCCGCTTTCGACTTCGCGTACTTCGATGCCGCGGTGGGTGCCGTCACCGACGTACGCAAAGCGGGTTTTGATCGTGAATTGCGTGGTGCGGAGAGAGCGCTGCGTGGCGGGGTGGTCGTCCCGATCGTGGGTCTTGGCGTGGTGATCCTGCTGGTGCCGCTCGGTGTGCGGCGGCGGCTCGCGGAGTATCGGTGAGAGGTTCGACGATGAAGAAGGCTCTCGTGGCGGTGGCCGCGCTCGCCGCCCTCCTGCTGGTGTCCGCCTGCGAAGCGCCGGAGCAGGTCGACGATCCGGTGTCCTGCGCGTCCGGTGAGGCGAGCGGGCAGGGCTCGTCCGCGCAGGCCAACGCGGTCAACGAATGGATCAAGCGATATCAGATCGCCTGCGCGCGGGCGGCCGTCGCCTACGCGAGCAGCGGCTCCGGTGCCGGCGTCACGGCGTTCCTGGCCGGGACCGGTGATTTCGCCGGGACCGATGCGGTGCTCAGCGACGCGGATCAGGCGAGCGCGGCCACCCGCTGCGGTGGCGCGCCGGCGGTGCACCTGCCGCTGGTGATCGGGCCGATCGCGCTGGCCTACAACGTGGCCGGTGTCGGTGACCTGCGGCTGACCCCGGCCACCATCGCGAAGATCTTTGCCGGCGAGGTCACCACCTGGAACGACAAGGCGGTCGCCGGTGACAATCCGCGGATGGTGCTCCCGGCCACGCCGATCCGCACGGTGCACCGCGAGGACACCTCCGGCACGACGGCGAATTTCACCCGGTTCCTGGCCGGGACCGCCGGCTGGCCGTTCGCGACAGGCAGTGCCTGGCCGGCGCCGGGTGGTCTGGGGGTCCGGGGCAGTGACCGGCTGGCCGCCGCGATCGCCCGCACCGACGGGGCGATCGGTTACGTCGAGGCGTCCTATGCCCGGGTGAACGAGCTGACGACGGCCCGGGTCGGCGACTCCCGCGGCGATTTCGCGCCGCCCACCGACGAAGCCGCGGCCACGGCGGTCGCTTCCGCGAAACCCGCTGGTGACGGTGATCTGCGGCTCGAGTTCGACTACGACGATCTGTACGGTGGTGCCTACCCACTCGTGCAGGTGACTTACGAGGTGATCTGCAAGCGGGGTGCGTCCGCGGTGGCGCGGGGCTTCCTGTCCTACGCGGCGAGTCCGGCCGGGCAGGCCGCGGCGTCCGGCGCCGGTTACGCGCCACTGCCGGATACGCTGCGTGAGCAGGTCTCCGCGGCGGTCGCCGGCCTGCGCTGATTCACGAGTGTTGGCGCTCACAAGCTACCTACCGAGGCATTACCTTGGAGTAGGGGAGCAGGTATGGTGAGCGCTAACAATCGGGGAGAGGAAGCGGTGACGTGACGATCGGGTCGGATGCCCTGCGCCAGGACGTATGGCTGGCCAACCAGGTGATCCCGAAGGCCGGCTTGGCCCAGCTCACCTGGGGCAACGTCAGCGGCGTGGATCGCGCGGGCGGCTACTTCCTGATCAAGCCGTCCGGCGTGTCGTATGACGACCTCACCCCGGACATGCTGGTCCCGATCGATCTGGAGACCGGCAAGGTGCTCGGCGGCGACCTGCGCCCGTCGGTCGACACCGAGTCGCACCGCGCTTTCTACCTGGCGTGGCCGTCGATCGGCGGCATCACCCACACCCACTCCACCAACGCGGTCGCGTTCGCCCAGGCGCACCGGGACATCCCGGTGCTCGGCACGACGCACGCCGACACGTTCAACGGCCCGGTGCCGGTGACCCGGGGCCTGACCCCGGAGGAGTGCGCGCACGACTACGAGTTCAACACCGGCCAGGTGATCATCGAGCTGATCGGCGACGACGAGGCCGCGGCCGCCATGCCGGCCGCCCTGGTCGCCAACCACGGCCCGTTCACCTGGGGCGCCTCGGCGAAGAAGTCGGTCGAGCACGCGATCATCGTGGAGGCGGTCGCCGAGATGGCGCTCAAGACGCTCGCGCTGAACCCCGCCGCGTCCACCCCGCAGCACTTGCAGGAGCGCCACTTCAAGCGCAAACACGGTCCGGGCGCCTACTACGGCAACCCGGCCGTCAAGTCCTGACCCACCCCGGGCGCACCCGTTGCCCGTCGCCGCGGCAGCGATCGGCAGGCACCGAACAGAACGTGGTGTGCTCGTGGGTGGGCCCTCTCGGGCCGCCCTCTCCCGGCTTCTGCTGAGTTCGCCGGGGGATGTGCGACCCGCCGGCCCGGGCGTGGCTGGGAGCATCGCCCGGGCCGGCAAAAACCCGCTGGTCGCGGTGAGCATTCCGGTCACCCTCCCCTTCCGGTACGACTTGCTATCGCCCTATCGCCCTATCGCCCTGTCGCCCTGTCGCCCTGTCGGCACGGCTAACGAATCGTCTTCCCAGCGTCGCCACCTGGCGTCTTCCCGGTGCGGCCGTCCGCGTCCTTACCGCGGATCACCTGGCATCTTCCCGGCGTGGCCGTACGCGTCCTTACCTCTCGGTCACCTGGCGTCTTCCCGCCGTGGCTGTCCGCGTCCTTACCTCTCGGTCATCTGGCGCCTTTCTCGGCGTGGTCGTCCGCGTCCTTACCGCGGATCACTTGGCGTCTTCCCGGTGTGGTCGTCCGCGTCCCTGACCTCGCGGTCACCTGGCGCCTTTCTCGGCGTTGCTACCCGTTGTCTTTCCGGCGTTGCTGCCTGTCGACCTTTTCGCGCGGCTACCTGCGGCCTTTTTGGTGTGGCCACCTGTCGCCTTCTCGGCATGGCCTCCTGTTCCGTACGTCGCCAGACCGTGCTCCAGTGCCTCGAAGCCGACCTCGGCCATCTCGCGCACCCTCTCCCGAATCGCGTCAGGGTGCTCACCGGCCAGCACCCGTCTCCGGATCTCGGCGTGCAACGCCGCGTCGACGGCTGTCAGCATCGCGGCCGCGACCTCGGGCATCGGGTCCTCCTCCTCGGCGTCGGTCACCTCGCGCAAGGTCTCCGCCAGGGCGGACTCCGTCCGGTCCCGCAGCCGCCGCAGGCCGCCCTGCAGCGAGGGGCTGTCATCGACCACCCGCCAGAACCCGGCGATCCCCGCATGCATCCCGAGCGTCACCTCCTGCCGGTCGATCTCGGACAGGAACGCCCGCCGCGCTGCCGCTGCCATGGACTCGTCGGCCGCCCGCGCTCGGATCGCTGCCGGCAGCCGGTCGATCACCTCGTCCTGCCGGTCGAAGAACAGGTCCTCCTTCGTCGGGAAGTAGTTGAAGACCGTGTTGACCGAGACTCGCGCCACGTGCGCGACGTCGGCCACGGTGACCCCCTCGAACCCGTGCTCCATGAACAACCTGAGCGCCGCGTCCGCGAGCGCGGTCCTGGTCGCCTGCTTCTTCTCTTCCCGCAGCCCCATGGCAGAAATAATAGCGCGACTTAAAACTTGGTGCGACCCCAAGAATGTGCCTATGCTTCGGGCATGACTCTCACCTTCGGCATCTACCCGGGCGGTCACGTCACCGACGACCCCGAGACCCAGGGCCCGCCCGATGACCCGGCCAGGATCGCGGCCGCCCTGGACGAGCTGGCCGTCTCCCTGGTCCGTGGCTATGTTCACTACGCCGACGAGCCGCCCCGAGTCCCCGAGGCCCCGCCCGATCCAGCCCAGTTCGTGGGCGCCCACCGCCGGCTCGACCTGGTCACCTGCTTCCGCTCACACAACCCCGACCTCACCGGCTGGCACGACTTCCTCCGCACTCAGCTGCGGTTGCACGGCGAGCGTCTGGCCTGCCTCCAGATCACCGAGGAGCCGAATCAAGCAGGCCTCGGCGGTGACGGCGGCTCCCCGGTGGTCCGCGACGCTCTGATCACCGGCGTTCTCGAGGCCAGACGCGAGGCCGGCCGTCTGGGGCTGGATGTCCAGATCGGCTGCAACTCCACCCTGGACTTCGATCCGGCCCAGGAATTCTGGACCGACCTCGGCAAACGCGGCGGCGACGAGTTCCGCGCCGCCGTCGACTACGTGGGTCTCGACTTCTTCCCGGACGTCTTCCGTCCCATCGCGCCCGACCACTTGTCCGAGGTGGTCACCGCCGCCTTGACGGCATTCCGCACCCAGAGCCTGGCCGCGGCCGGCCTGCCGGACACCGTTCCGATCCACATCTCCGAGCATGGCTGGGGCACCGGGCCGGGCCGCTCCGAGGCCCGCCAGGCCGAGGTGGTGTCCCTGGTCGTCAAGCTGGTGGCCGTGCACGCCGGCCGCCTCAACATCGACACCTACGAACACCACGCCCTGCGCGACGCCAATTCCGCCACCCCCAACCCGTTGTTTCAGCTGGGTCTTCTCCGCGACGACTACACGCCGAAGCCTGCCTTCGCCACCTTCCGCGACCTTGTCGCTGAGGTCACTTAGGCCAGGACCACCTAGGCCGACAGGCGCCGGCTGTTCGTGGGCTGGGGGAGGGGCCCTTCAGAACTCGGGCGAGGGTCGCCGTGATCCGGGAGTCGCGGATCGGCGGTTGCCGGCTCGGGGGAGGGGCGGCCTAACGTTGCGGTTCGGGCTCGGGTCACGGCCGGCCAGCGGGGCGAGGTTGCCGGTTTCGCGGCTCCCGGTGGCATCGGCGGTTCCCGTGTCGGGGCTATCGGCAGCTGTGGTGATGCCGACGCCGGGGCTGTGGCTGGCTGCGCCGTCTGTGGTGTCGCTGCTGTGGCTGGCTGCGCCGTCTGTGATGTCGCTGCTGTGGCTGGCTGCGGCGGCTCTACGGTTGCGGCTGTCTGTGATGGTGTCTTTGCTGTCTGGGCCTGCGGGGTCTGTGGTTGCGGTGTTTCCTGGCGCGGCGGGGTTGGTGGTTGCGGTGCTTTCTGGGGCGGCGAGGTTGGTGGTTGCGGTGTTTCCCGGGGCGGCGGGGTTGGTGGTTGCGGTGCTTTCTGGGGCGGCGAGGTTGGTGGTTGCGGTGTTTCCCGAGGCGGCGGGGTCTGTAGTCGCGGTGCTTTCTGGGGCTACAGGGTCTGTGGTGTCGCTGCCGTGGGTGACTGCGTCATTTCGAGTGCCGGGGTTGCCGGGGTGACTGGTCTCTTCGGTCCGGTCGGATGCAGTGGGGCCGGCGTCGTGCATCGCGGTGGCTGCGGCGTTTTCGGGTTCCTGGCGCTTCGAGGCTGCGGCGCTCGTGGCGGTCTGGTCGGCCGGGGCGGATCGGGGCAGCGGGATGGCGACCGGCGATGTGGGCGTTGGGTCGGCGACCGGCGGTGCTGAAAGAGGGCGTGCCACCGGCGGTGCTGAAAGGGGGCGTGCCGCCGGCGATGCTGGGGTTGAGCTCGCGGGTCGCGGTGCCGCGATCGGACTTCCGGCTGGAGGTGCTGGGCTTGAGCTGACAGCGGGCGGCTGGGGGATTGAGCTGACAGCGGGCGGCTTGGGGCTTGAGCTGGAGGTGGCGGGTGGTTCCGGGTGTGGGCTTGGGCAGTGCCAGGTGAACTGGGTGCCGGCGAGAGTGACGGTGGCGCCGGGTGGGCAGATGCCGGATTCGCGGGTGTCGGTGGCGTTGGTTCGGCCGTAACAGATCATCAGGCTGGTGGTGCTGGCGTCCGGATCGGTGTGGACGGCCCAGACTTCGCCCCGGCCGGTCAGTCCGGTGCCACCGGTGGTGAGGACGGCGGCTCGGCCGCGGAGCGGGACGGTGACGTCATGACCGAGGGCGTCGCGGATGCGGAGTGTGCCGGAGAGCCGGGGGTGCCTGCGGCGGCCTAGCCATCCAGGGATGTTTCCGGGAAATCCGGATTCTGATCCCAACGCGATCACCGGTCCTTTCGTCGCTCAACGCAGCAGTTCAGCGGCCTCTGGTTCAAATCTGACGGACGGAGAGTTGTCCAAACCTCCTGAAATTTCGTGATGCGCGTGGAGGGAAAGAGCCGGCCGGGCGCCCGGGGCAACTGGGCTGGGCCGGTGTCGAGACAGGGGGTGGGCTGAACCGGGGTAGGGACAACTGGGCTGGGCCGCTGTCGAGACAGGCGGTGGGCTGAACCGGTGTAGGGGCAACCGGGCTGGACCCTCGTCGCGACAGGAGGCTGAGCGTTGTCGGGACAGGTGGTGCGCTGCAACCCGGTGTCGGCACACCTGGGATGAACCAACGTCCGCGGGCAGGCGGATGGAGGCGGCGTCCAGAAGGCACGGCGTCCCGGCAAGAACGTCTGGGCCCCGCGGCGCACGAGCGCCGCGCACGAGCAACCTGGGCCACCGACGATATCGGACAACCGGCACGCTCGGCGAGCCCGGCAGGGTGCCGGGTCGATCGATGACCGTGTGTCGCCGTCGAGCACCCCTCGGACTGTAACGGCGATGGCCGGGCGGGTGCGGGTTCATTCACCGTTGCGGGTGATCAGGATCGACCCAGGGTGGGAGTGAGCGGGATCAGGGGGTGTGCCGCGGGGCTGTGCTCCCGCGCAGCACCAGCTCCGGGGCGACCACCACGTTCGCCAGTGGGGTGGCGCCGTCCTCGTAGGCCATGTGGTCCAGCAGCAGCGCCAACGCGCGCCGTCCCATCTCCGCGAAGTCCTGGTGCACCGTGGTCAACGGCGGCAGAAAGTACCCCGAGTCCGGCATGTCGTCGAACCCGACCACGCTCACGTCCTCCGGCACCCGCCGCCCCGCCTCGTGCAGCGCCCGCAGCATGCCCAGCGCGATCCGGTCGTTGGCGCAGAACACCGCCGTCACCGCCGGATCAGCGGCCAGCCGCCGCCCCTGCTCGTAACCGGCCGCCGCGTCCCACCAGCCCGGCGTCACCGGCGGCACCACCGCCCCGGCCGCGTACAGCGTCTCGCGCCACCCGTCCACCCGGGCCTGCGCCTCGGGCCAGTCGGGCGGCCCGGCCGCATGGTGCACCGTGGCGTGGCCCAGGTCGAGCAGGTGCTGGGTGGCGATGCGAGCCCCGGCCGCGTTGTCCACGCGTACCGTAGGGAACGGCTCGGAGCCGGAACCGGCGCCGCCCACCGCGACGCACGCCAAACCGGTCGGCGCGTGGGTGAGCGCGGTGGTGACGGCGGGTTTCGGGGCGATCGCGATGATCCCGTCGACGTCGTGCTGCGCGAGCCGGTCGACCGCTTCCAGGACCGGGCGGTGCGCCAGCTCGCGCACGGTCGCGACGCTGACCAGGTATCCGGCGGCCCGCGCGGCGCTCTCGATGCCGTAAAGCATCGACTCCGGGCCGAAGAGCGTGGTCTCGAAGCCGATGATGCCGAGCGTGCCGGACTCGCGGGTGGCCAGCGTGCGGGCCGCGAGGTTGCGCCGGTAGTTGAGCGAGCGCATCGCGGCGAGCACGCGTTCCCGGGTTTCCGCCCGAACGTTGGGATGCTCGTTGATCACGCGGGAGACGGTCTGGTGGGAC
The DNA here is from genome assembly GCF_018324205.1 of Actinoplanes ianthinogenes. Taxonomy (NCBI): domain Bacteria; kingdom Bacillati; phylum Actinomycetota; class Actinomycetes; order Micromonosporales; family Micromonosporaceae; genus Actinoplanes; species Actinoplanes ianthinogenes. Next base: position 1,366,330 of record NZ_AP023356.1, on the reverse strand, counting down.
ACGCCGGCCAGTTTCGCGACGTCACGCATGACGCTTCCCCGCTCTTTGCCGGATCGCGGCCGAGGGGCGGGTGAGGGCATGTGGGCAGCCGGTTCCAGGTCCGGCGCCGGGTCCGAGGTCGGCATTGGACGTGTCTACCAGGTGACCGGGTGATGGCTGCGAGTGATAACGCCGTTCTTGCAATCTGGCTGAAACAGCGAAACTGATCTCTTGACGCGCACGTTGAGAACGGTAACACTCACGAAACGCAAGCTGTGACCGCGGTCGCAGCGACTCGGCAATCTCCCCAGCTTTGACTCGTGCTGTCAGGCGCTGGCTTGTTTGTTAACGGTAACAGTTATGGAGGTAATGGTGCGCGTGAAGATGATGGCGGCGGCGCTGACGGGCCTGCTGGCCGTGTCGGCACTCGCCGGCTGTGGCGACAAGAGCGACGACACCGCCAGCTCGGGCGGTTCGAGCAGCGACAAGCTGGTGATGGGCTTCTCCCAGGTCGGCGCGGAGAGCGGCTGGCGTACCGCCAACACCAAGTCGATCCAGGACTCCGCCGCGAAGGAGGGCGTCGACCTGAAGTTCTCCGACGCCCAGGGCAAGCAGGAGAAGCAGATCGAGGCGATCCGCGGCTTCATCACGCAGAAGGTCGACGTCATCGCGTTCTCGCCGGTGGTCACCTCCGGCTGGGACTCGGTGCTCAAGGACGCCAAGGACGCCGGCATCCCGGTGATCCTGACCGACCGCGCGGTCGACTCGCAGGACACCTCGCTGTACAAGACCTTCCTCGGCTCGGACTTCGTCAAGGAGGGCAAGGAGGCCGGCGACTGGCTGGTCAAGCAGAACGAGGGCAAGACCGGCCCGGTGAACGTCGTCGAGCTGCAGGGCACCGTCGGCTCCGCGCCGGCGATCGACCGGCAGAAGGGCTTCGCCGAGGCGATCAAGGCGAACCCGAACATCAAGATCGTCAAGTCCCAGTCCGGCAACTTCACCCGGGCCGAGGGCAAGACGGTGATGCAGAGCATCCTGCAGTCCACCCCGGACATCGACGTGCTCTACGCGCACAATGACGACATGGGTCTCGGTGCCATCGAGGCGATCGAGGCGGCCGGCAAGAAGCCGGGCAAGGACATCCAGATCATCACGGTGGACGCGGTCAAGGACGGCATGACGGCGCTCTCCGAGGGCAAGATCAACTTCATCGTGGAGTGCAGCCCGCTCCTCGGCCCGCAGCTGATGGACCTGGCCAAGAAGGTCAAGAACAAGGAGGAGGTCCCGCAGCGGGTCCTCACCCAGGAGACGACCTTCACCCAGGAGCAGGCCAAGGCCGCTCTCCCGACCCGCCAGTACTGATTCACGGCAGGTGCGGTCCACCCCGAGGCCCTCGGGGTGGACCGCACCGCGCGGAACGGAGCGCACGATGGGCGAACCCACCACAAAACCGGTCCTCGAGATGGCCGGCATTCGCAAGGTCTTCCCCGGCGTCGTCGCCCTGGACGGCGTCGACTTCCGTTTGTTCCCCGGCGAGGTGCACGCCCTGATGGGGGAGAACGGCGCCGGCAAATCCACCCTGATCAAGGTGCTCACCGGCGTCTACGAGATCGACGGCGGCGACATCAAGCTGGGCGGTGAGGTCGTCCGGATCACCGGGCCGCTGGCCGCCCAGAAGGCGGGCATCAGCACCGTCTACCAAGAGGTCAACCTCTGCACCAACCTCACCGTCGCGGAGAACATCTTCATCGGCCGGGAGCCGCGGACCTTCGGCAAGATCCGCTGGGGGCAGATGCGCCGCCGGGCCGCCGAGCTGCTCCAGCGGCTCGACCTGGACCTGGACGTGTCCGCGCCGCTGAGCACCTACTCGCTGGCCATCCAGCAGATGGTGGCGATCGCCCGGGCGGTCGACATCGAGGCGCGGGTCCTGATCCTCGACGAGCCCACCTCCAGCCTGGACGCCTCCGAGGTCGAGCAACTGTTCCGGGTGATGCGCCGGCTCAAGTCCGAGGGCGTGGCGATCCTGTTCGTCTCGCACTTCCTCGACCAGATCTACGAGATCTCCGACCGGCTCACCGTGCTGCGCAACGGCCAGCTGATCGGCGAGTACCAGACCGCCGAACTGCCCCAGGTGCAGCTGGTCGAGAAGATGATCGGCAAGGCGCTGGCGACGCTGGAGGGCCTGGAGGACAAGGCCCAGCGGTCCCGGACCAGGTCCGCCAACGCCCAGCCGATCCTGCAGGCCACGGGGGTCGGCCGGACGGGTGCGATCGCCCCGTTCGACCTGACCATCCACGAGGGCGAGGTGGTCGGCCTGGCCGGCCTGCTCGGCTCCGGTCGCACCGAGCTGGCCCGGCTGCTCTTCGGCGCGGACAAGCCGGACCAGGGCGAGTTCAGCGTGGACGGCAAGCTGGTCGCGCTGCGCGACCCGCAGGTGGCGATGAAGCGGGGGATCGCCTTCTCCTCGGAGAACCGCCGCACCGAGGGCATCATCGGCGACCTCAGCGTCCGGGAGAACATCATCCTGGCGCTGCAGGCGTCCCGCGGCTGGACCCGGCCGATCCCGCGCCGCAAGCAGGACGAGATCGTCGACAAGTACATCAAGGCCTTGCAGATCCGGCCGGCCGACCCGGAGCGCCCGGTGCGCAACCTGTCCGGCGGCAACCAGCAGAAGGTGCTGCTGGCCCGCTGGCTGATCACCGAGCCGCGGCTGCTGATCATCGACGAGCCGACCCGGGGCATCGACGTCGGCGCCAAGGCGGAGATCCAGAAACTGGTCGCCGAGCTGTCCGACGGCGGCATGGCGGTGCTCTTCGTCAGCGCCGAGCTGGAGGAGGTGCTCCGGCTCAGCCACAAGATCGCGGTCCTGCGGGACCGGCGGCTGGTCGAGGAGCTGGAGAACACCGCCGAGGTCGACGCCGACCGCATCATGCAGACCATCGCCAGCGGAGCAACCTCATGACCTTCCTGAAGAACCGGCTGTTCTGGCCGATCGCCATCCTGGTGGCGATGCTGATCGTCAACGTGTTCACGTCCCATGAGTTCCTCACCATCCACGACGGGCACCTGTTCGGGACGCTGATCGACATCATCCGGGGCAGCGCTCCGCTGATGCTGGTCGCGCTCGGCATGACGCTGGTCATCTCGACCGGGGGCATCGACCTGTCGGTGGGCTCGGTGATGGCGATCTCCGGCGCGGTGGCCTGTCTGCTGATCAAGGATCTGAGTGATCAGAACGCGGTCGGCGCGGTGCTGCTCATCGTGGCCGTCTCGATCGGCGTCTCGGCCCTGCTCGGCCTCTGGAACGGCACGCTGGTCGCGGTCGTCGGCATCCAGCCGATCATCGCCACGCTGATCCTGATGGTGGCCGGCCGCGGTCTGGCCCAGCTGATCACCGATGGTCAGATCATCAACGTGCAGTCCAACCCGTACGCGAGCATCGCCACCGGCTTCTTCCTGACCCTGCCGGTGGCCTTCCTGATCGCGATGGCCGCGGTCGCGCTGACCGCGGTGCTGACCCGGCGGACCGCCCTGGGCCTGCTGCTGGAGTCGGTCGGCGGCAGCCCGGCGGCCAGCCGGCTGGCCGGCATCCGGGCCCGCCGGATCACCATGATGGTGTACGTCGTGTCCGGCGCCTTCGCCGGTCTGGCCGGCCTGATCGTCTCCGCCGACATCAAGAGCGCGGACAGCATCCACGCCGGCGACCTGATCGAGCTGGACGCCATCCTGGCCGTGGTGATCGGGGGCACCGCGCTGATCGGCGGCCGGTTCTCGATCATCGGTACGGTGATCGGCGCGCTGCTGATCCAGACGCTGACCGTCACCGTGGTCGGCGTCGGCGTGCCGCCCAAGGCCACGCTGCTGTTCAAGGCGGTCATCGTGGTGGCGCTCTGCCTGTCCCAGTCGCCCGTCTTCCGCGAGAAGGTGTTCGGGCGGTTCAAGCCACGTCCCGCCGTCCGAGCCGAGGTGACGGCATGAGTGAGAGCATGAAGACCACGATCGACGCGACACCGGAGATCGCGCAGAACGCGCCGGTCAACCCACGCCGCCGCGTCTACCGGCCGAACGCCAAGTACATCCCGATCCTCGCGACGCTGGTCCTGCTGCTCGCCATGTACATCGGCGGCCTGGCGAACCTGGCGCACTTCGACGACCCCCGGGTCGTGGTCAACCTGTTCCGCGACAACGCGGTGCTGCTGGTGGTCGCGGTCGGGATGACCTTCGTGATCCTCACCGGGGGCATCGACCTGTCGGTCGGCGCGGTCATCTCGCTGACCACCACGCTCACCGCGACGCTGCTGCAGGGCGGCTGGCCGCCACTGCTCGTCCTGCCGCTGGTCCTGGTGCTCGGCGCGCTGCTGGGCAGCGGCATGGGCGCAGTGATCCAGTACTTCAAGGTGGAGCCGTTCATCGCCACGCTGGCCGGGCTGTTCCTGGCCCGGGGCCTGGCGCTCTACATCAACCAGGAGTCCATCCCGATCCGGGACAAGCTCTGGGTGACGCTCTCCGACCTGCGCATCCCGCTCTTCGACGGCGTCAAGACCACGCTGATCGCGGTGGTGGCGCTGGTCGTCGTGCTGATCGCCGCCGCGGTGCTGGCCTGGACCCGGTTCGGCCGCAACGTCTACGCGATCGGCGGCAGCGCCGACTCGGCGCTGCTGATGGGCCTGCCGGTGGCCCGGACCCGGGTCCTGGTCTACACGATCAGCGGCTTCTGCGCGGCGCTCGGCGGCGTGCTGTTCACGATCAACTCCACCTCGGGTCACGCGCTCCAGGGCGCCGGCACCGAGCTGGACGCGATCGCCGCCTGCGTGATCGGCGGCGTGCTGCTCACCGGCGGTTCCGGCTACGTTTTCGGCACCCTGCTCGGCGTGATGGTCTTCGGCCTGATCTCGACCATCATCAACTTCCAGGGCGACCTGAACGCGGCGTGGACCCGGATCGTGGTCGGCGTCCTGCTCTTCGGCTTCATTGTTCTGCAGCGACTCGTTACACGGAGGGCACGATGAGCAACGGGGAAATCTGGTTCCTGACCGGAAGTCAGGGGCTCTACGGACCGGAGACCCTGGAGCAGGTCGCCTCGCAGTCCCGCGAGATCGCGAGCCGGCTGGACGGCAAGCTGGACGCGGACGTGATCTGGCAGCCGGTGCTGACCAGCGCGGAGCAGATCCTGGACATCTGCCGCCGGGCCTCGTCGACGCCGGGCGTGCTCGGCGTGATCACCTGGATGCACACGTTCTCGCCGGCCAAGATGTGGATCGCCGGCCTGGACGCGCTCCGCGCCCCGTTGCTGCACCTGCACACCCAGCACAACGTGGCACTGCCCTGGTCCGAGATCGACATGGACTTCATGAACCTGAACCAGGCCGCGCACGGCGACCGCGAGTTCGGGTTCATCGAGGCCCGGCTCGGGGTGCCGCGCAAGACGGTGGCCGGGCACGTCAGCAACCCGGCCGTGGTGGACCGGATCGCGACCTGGGTGCGGGCGGCGCGCGGCTACTCGGCGATGCGCAACCTGAAGCTGGCCCGGTTCGGCGACAACATGCGCGACGTCGCGGTGACCGAGGGGGACAAGGTCGAGGCGCAGCTGAAGTTCGGCGTCTCGGTCAACACCTACGGGGTCAACGACCTGGTCGCGGTGGTGGACCAGATCGAGGACGCCGAGATCGACAAGCTGGTCAGCGAGTACCAGGACACCTACGAGATCGCCGCCGAGCTGCTGGCCGACCGCAAGGAGTCGCTGCGCTACGGCGCCCGGATCGAGCTCGGGCTCCGGCAGTTCCTCACCGAGGGCGGCTTCAAGGCGTTCACCAGCAACTTCGAGGACCTCGGCGGCCTCCGTCAACTGCCCGGCCTGGCCGTGCAGCGCCTGATGGCCGACGGTTACGGCTTCGGCGGCGAGGGCGACTGGAAGACCTCGGTGCTGGTGCACACCCTCAAGGCGATGGTCCCGGGCGGCGCCACCTCCTTCATGGAGGACTACACCTACGACCTCACGCCGGGCAACGAGGTCATCCTCGGCGCCCACATGCTGGAGGTCTGCCCGTCGATCGCGGCCGGCACGCCGAAGCTGGAGATCCACCCGCTCGGCATCGGCGGCCGCGAGGACCCGGTCCGCCTGGTCTTCGACGCCGCCCCCGGCAAGGCCATCGTGCTCGGCCTGGCCGACCTGGGCGAGCGGTTCCGCCTGGTCGCCAACGAGGTCGAGGTGGTCCCGCCGACCGCGCCGCTGCCGAAACTGCCGGTCGCCCGGGCGGTCTGGAAGCCGGCCCCGTCGCTCTCCACGTCGGCCGAGTGCTGGCTCACGGCGGGCGGCCCGCACCACACCGTGCTCTCCTCGGCGGTGGGCGCGGAGGAGCTCGCGGACCTGGCCGACATGGTCGGGACCGAGCTGCTGCTGATCGACGAGACCACGACGACCCGGCAGTTCACCAAGGAGGTGCGCTGGAACCAGGCGTACCACCGGCTGGCCCGCGGCTTCGGCCGCTGATCGCCGCCACTCGCGGTCGGCTCGGCAGGTCCGGGCCGACCGCTTTTCTTTCGGTACGCCCACCGCACCGTCCACGCGCTTCGCAGAGAACCGTGCTCAGATCGTACGAAAAAGCGGATTTAAGCGGTTTGGATCTTTGCGTAGTCCAGGTCGCCGGCGAAGTAGTCGCACCCGACCGTCCGCTGGTCGCAGTCCAGCTTCCCGCCGATCGTCACCGGCCAGTTGTTGCGGATCGTGCCGGTCCAGCCCTGCCGCCCGGCCACCCGCCGCCCGTCGATGGCCAGCGCCACCCCGGTGCTGACCCGCACGCAGGTCACCACGTGCCACGCCCCGTCGTTGATCGCGAACGGCGCGATCGCCTTGAGCATGCCCCGGTCGCCGCGGAACGAGCAGGTCACCCGCCCGTTCGGGATCTCCAGTTTGAAGCTGCCGCCGCCCGTGGTGGCCTGGCCCTTCTGGATGATGTTGCCGAAGTGGTTGATGGTGCGCAGCCGGAGCGTCACCGCGTAGTCCCGGTCGCCGGGATTGAGTGCCGCGGCGTTCGGAACCACGACCAGATGGCCCGGGTGCGGCGGCGGAGTGTCCGGTTCGAGGCGGTCGAAGCGGTAGCCGGTGGCGCCGTTCAGGGTGCGCCCGATGCCGACCTCGCCGCCGATCTGCCCGTCCAGTCCGTTTCCGCTGCTGTCGGACATCCAGTGGGCGCCGGACGACTCGTTCATCGGCCAGTTCGCCAGGTCGTAGGGGGCCGCGGCGCGCGCCGCCATCGGTGCGGTGGCCAGCAGGGAGACGGTGGTCAGCAGGCTGATCAGCGCGGAACGGCGTCGCATGGCGGTCCTTGAGGGGTGGCGGGACGGAATTCTTATGAGACTAATGGCCACAAAACGCGCAACAGGTGCTAATCAGGCAAATCCGCCGCTCGCGGGGGCTTCTCCGGGACTCACGAAGCTTGGTAGCATCCCGCGGATCATGGCTGACGACCCCCCTCGGCGGCCGCAGCAGGACCGGTCTGTGGGAACGCTGACAATCAGATAAGGAACGTGTCAAAGTGCTGCTCAATGGGACCGACGGTGAGACCTCGGAGCACAAGGTGATCGCGCCCAACCCCGGACTGCCCAACGCCGGACTGCCGAACCAGGCACTGCAGGTGCTGGCTCTGGCCCAGCGCACCGCGGAGGAGCACGTCGCGAGCGCTCAGCACCACGCGGACAAGATCCGCACCGACGCGCTGGCGGCCGCCGAGCAGATCGCCCGTGACGCCCAGGCCCACGCCAGCAACGTGCGCCAGGAGGCCGACCGGGTGCTCAACGAGGCGCGCGCCGCGGCGGAGCAGATGGCCCGCGAGGCACAGACGCGCGCGGAGGAGGCACGCCGCGCCGCCGACAAGATCGTGGCCGACGCCCGGCAGCGGGCCGAGACCATCGGCGCCGACGCGCTGCACGGCGCCGAGCAGCTGAAGTTGCAGGCCCAGCAGCGGTACGACGACGTGGTCGGCAGCCTCGGCGCCAAGCGCGAGGCACTCCAGCAGCAGATCGAGGCGCTGGAGAACTTCGACCGGGAGTACCGCGGCCGGCTCACCCAGTTCATGCAGGGCCAGCTGCGCGCGCTCTGGGCGGACGCGCCGCAGGTCACCGCCGAGGTGATCGACGAGGAGCCGATCGCCGAGGAGATCGAGGCCGGTCCGCGGCACGGTCACCACACCGTCGAGGCCGAGATCGACGAGGACTGACCTTCGCGATGAGAACGGTCCGGGCCGCCTGCGGCTCGGACCGTTTCGGTTTTCGGTACGCGTGATCAGACCGCCTCACGCCGCGTAGACGACCTCGCCGTCCACGAAGGTCATCGCCACCGAGGCCTCGCCGATCTCGGCGGCCGGGGCGCGGAACGGGTCGCGGTCCAGCACCACCAGGTCGGCGCGGAAGCCGGGCCGGACGCTGCCGGTGTCGTCGAGCCGGTTCACGAACGCCGACCCGGCCGTGTACGCGGTCAGCGCCGTCCCCCGGTCCAGCTCCTGCCCGGGCAGGAACGCGGCATATCCACTCCCGTGATGCGACCGGTTCACCGCGACGTGGATGCCCTGCAACGGGTCCGGCGTGGTCACCGGCCAGTCGCTGCCGGCGGCCAGATGCACCCCGGCCCGCAGCAGGTCACCGAACGGGTACTGCCGCCCGGCGAGCGCCGGCTCCAGGAACGGGATGGTCAGCTCGTCCATCTGCGGCTCGTGCGACGCCCAGAACGGCTGCATGTTCGCCGTCGCGCCGAGCGGCCGGAACCGGGCCACCTCGGCCGGGTCCACCACCTGCAGGTGCGCCAGGTGCGGCCGGGTGTCCCGGAACCCGTTCGCCCGCCGGGCCGCCTCGACCGCGTCCAGGGCCTCCCGGACCGCCCGGTCGCCGAGCGCGTGGAAGTGCGGCTGGAAGCCGAGCGCGTCCAGCTCGGTGACGTAGCCGCGCAGCGCCGCCGGGTCGATGAAGGACAGCCCGGCGTTCGTGGTCGCGCAGCCGCACGAGTCCCGGTAGGGCCGGGTCATCGCGGCGGTGAAGTTCTCCGCGACGCCGTCCAGCATCAGTTTCACACTGTCGCTGCGCAGCCGGCCGACGGTGTGCTTGTCCCGCTTGGCGACCAGCTCCGGGATCTGCTCGGCGCCGCGGTCGCGGTCCCACCACAGGGCGCCGACCACGGTGGCGGTGAGCTGCCCGGTGGTGGCCGCCTCCAGGTAGGCGTCGGAGACGTCCGGGTAGCCGTTGGTCGCGCAGAGCATGGCGTCCTGCCAGGCGGTGACGCCCAGCGAGTGCAGCAGTGCCTGCGCGCGCAGCAGCCCGGCCAGCCGCTCGGCCCGGGTGACCTCGGGCAGCAGCCGGGCCACCAGCTGCATGGCGCCCTCCTGCAACCCGCCGGCCGGGCTGCCGTCCGGGCGGCGGTCGATCCGGCCGTCGGCGGGATCGGGGCTGCTCGCGTCGAGGCCGGCGAGCTCCAGGGCGCGACTGTTCACCCAGGCGCCGTGGTGGTCCCGGTTGATCAGATAGACCGGGCGGTCCGGGACGACCCGGTCCAGCAGCTCCCGGCCGGGGACGCCGCCGGGGAAGACCTCCATGGCCCAGCCGCCGCCGCTGATCCACTCCAGGTCCGGGTGGGCGTCGGCGTACTCCCGCACCCGGCGCAGGTAGCCGTCGAGGTCCGGGGTGCCGGTCAGGTCGCACTGGCCGAGCTCGACACCGCCCATGACGGCGTGCACGTGCGCGTCCTGGAAGCCGGGCAGCAGCAGCCGCCCGGCCAGGTCGACCGTCTCCGCGCCGGGGCGGGCCCGATCGCGCACCTCGTCGGTGCCGACCGCGAGGATCCGCCCGTCCCGGACCACCACCGTGGTGGCCGGTCCGCGCAGCGGGTCGGCGGTGAAGACGGAACCGTTGGTGAGGACGAGATCAGCCGGCATCCGCCAACTCAACCACGCCGGCGGCGCTCCGCGAAGGCTTCCGCACACCCGCGACCAACAGTGCGATCAGCACGATCAGGCACGCCGCCGCGCCGGGCACCTGCCGGGTCGCCAGCCCGGCGCAGACCGCCAGGTAACCCAGCAGCAGCGCGAGCAGCTGCCGATGCGGCCGCTCCGCCGCGCTGACCAGTGCGAACACCAGCGTGGAGGCCACCGCCACCGGTCCCCAGTAATACCGCAGCGTCACCGGGTCGACGAACATCCGGACCAGCAGCGCGGTCGCCGGAGCGGCCGCCCAGACCACCCGCTGCGCCCGGAACCGCCAGGCCACCGCCGCGCAGCCACCCGCCACCACGACGGCCTGCACCAGGCGCAACGGCCAGCTCACCGTCGCCAGGTCGGGCAGCAGCAGGTGCACCAGGCTGTCCGGGTCCACGAGCCACACGTGCCGGAACATCCCGAAGTGCCCGGCCGCCACGAACGGCAGATATCCGGCCACCCCGATCAGCCCGGCCAGCACCCAGGTCCGCAGCGCGCGCACCGGCCCGCTCGCCGCCAGCAGGCAGGGAAAACCCAGGATCGCCCAGGGGGCGACGGCGACCGAGACACCCAGGAGAGCGGCCGCGGTCCCGGTCCGCCCGCGACCCTGCAAGAAGCTTGCGTACGCCCAGAGCGCCGGGATCACGAGCTCGACGGGATGTCCCCACCACGGCACCGGCACCAGCAGCCAGAGCAGCCCGAGCAGTCCGGCAGCCGCCTCGCGAACCGCCCCCCGCAGCCCGGAGCCGGTCGTCTCGCGTGGTCCGCTGCCGGCCGCCTCTCCCTGCCCGCTGCCGGCCGCCTCTTTCTGCCCGCTGCCGGCCGCCTCTTCCTGGCCGGTGCCGGCGCTGAATCGGCGGCACAGCGCCATCGCCCCGAGGACCAGGGCCACGTTCACCGCGATCCGGATCGGCAGGGCCGGCGTGGCGGCCGCGCCGCCGAGCATCATCACCCGGCTGAGCACCAGCTGGAGCGGCCCGGCCTGGTTCCAGCCGTCGTCGTAGACGCCGTCCAGATGCCCGTCGAGGATCCGCTGCCCGGCCGCGGCGAACTCCATCATGTCCACCGGCGCGGCCGGCAGGATCACCGCGAACACGGCGGCGAGCAGCGCCGCGGTCACCCATCTGCCCCGCAGCAACGGCTCCACCCAGCGAGGGAGAGTCATGACCGTCTGATCGGCAACCGGGCGGCCGCCGCCGGGTGTGCTTCAGGGGCCGATCAGTAGCTGGTCAGGTGCGGGTAGTGGCGGTCCAGCAGCCGTCGCGAGTCGGGGAACAGGGCGGCCAGCCGGTCCAGCCGAGCCGGCACCGTCCCGGCCGGCTCGGCGTGCCGGATGCCGGCCGCCTCCTCGGCCCGGTCCAGCGCCGCCCAGAACCCCTCGTCGTCCCCGGTCAGCCGCTCGTATGCCTCCATAGGCGCGAACTGGAAGCCCTCGGTCATCAGGGTGTCCCGGGCGATCGTCCCGGCCGCCACGGCGTGCACGGCCGGGTGGTCCGCGAGCTGATCAGGATCGGACAGGACGCGGTGGTACCAGTCGTGACCGAGACCGACCATCCCGGCCCGGAAATCCGTGAACGTGTCGTCCTCGCACCCGCCGCCGATCAGGAACGCGGCCAGGAAGACATCCGGCCGGTCGAGCCCGCGCTGCAACTCGGCGAACCGCATCTCGAACCCGATCAGCTCCTCCAGCGACAGCTCGACCAGTCGAGTGACCAGCGCTTCCTCCAGGCGGTCGTCCAGTCCGGCCCAGCCCGGACCGGCGTCGGCCCGGGCCGCCTCGATGATCTGCCAGCAGCGCGCGGTGTCCATCGGCATCCTTCCGGCGCGGGCGGGGCCGCCGCGCTTCGCGGCACATCTGATCACACGGTCGGCGGTGGTGGGGGTGCGCGGATACCCCTATCCCGTCCCGTTTCACCCGAGATGGTCCTGCCACCACTGGGATTTTCCGGTCACGCCCCGCCCGCGACGCCCGCACGCCGCGGCCCGGCACGGTGGTCGCCCGCCCACCACGACACTAAGGTGTCCGAATGGCGTCGACCCATGTCGATCTAGGCCGCGGTGACGCGACGCTGCCTCCGCCCGCGGCCCAGGCCGCACAGCCCACCCCAGCCGACGCGCCGGCCCCGCCGGACGTGCAGACCCAGCCCGCCGCCCGGACCGCGACCGACCCGCCGGTCACGATGGACCCGCCAGTCACGACGGACCCGCCAGTCACGACGGACCCGCCGGTCACGATCGACCCGCCGGTCACGAGGGACCCGCCGGTCACGGTCGACCCGCTGGTCACGACGGACCCACGGTCTGCGGCGGACCCGCGGGCCCCGGAGGACTCGCGGGAGCAGCGGGAGGCGGCGTTGCGGCTGCGCGCGGGCGTGTGCGCGAACCCGGGGCTGCCCGCGCTGCTCGACCGGGGTGACAGCGCCGCCTACGCCGAGGTCGCCGGGCCGATCGTGGCGGGGGACGGGTTGGTGGGGCGGGCGTTGGGCGTACCGGGAATGGTTTGTCTGCTGCAACCCGGCGGCGCGGCGCGGGTCCGGACCGTCGCGGATCTCGCGGCCGTGGCGGCGGGCAGTGGACATCGGGTGCTGATCGCCGGGCCGGACCGGGTCGCGGTCGACGAGATCGTGGCACGGCTGCCCGCGGAGCTGACCGTGATCCGGGTGGAGGAGGCGGGGGACGGGCCGCGCACGCTCATCGGAGCCGCTGCTGAGCTGCAACAACGCGCTTTGGCGGACACTCAGGCCCGGGTTCGGGCGCTGGAGCCGTGGTGGGGGGAGCCGTCGTCGGCCCAGGGGTGGTTGCGGCGGTTGGCGACGGCGCTCGCCGACGCGGAGCGGGCTGCCGGTGAGGCGGACAAGGTCCGTGCCGAGGCGGATGCGGCCGTGGAGCAGGCGCGGGAACGTCTCGGTGCGGCGAGCCGCGCGGCCCGGCGGGCGGCTGAGGAAGCGGCGCGGGAACCGGCTCCACCGCGGGGCTGGCGCCGGCTGTGGACTCCGCGCAACCGGGCCCGCGCGGAGGCGGCTCGCCTGCTTGCCGAGGCCGGGGCGGCGTGCCGTCTGGAGGAGGAGCGCCTGGTCACGATGGTCGCGGCGGACCCGATGGTGCGGGCCGCCGCGGATCGGGCCGCGCTTGCCGCGGTGGCCGCCGAGCATGCCCGCGAAGCCGCCGAACGATCCGCGCACCAGCTGTCCCGCATGCTCGCCGGGATCGCCGGCGCGACCCGGATCGCCGGGACCGCTGGGGGCTCGGGGCGCGTTGATCGGGCTGGGCTGGTTGCCTTCGCGGCGCGCTGCGGGGAGTGGGAGCCGGTGCTGCGGAGGCGGGCCGCGTTGCTCCGGGACTGGCGGGAGCGGCTGGCGCGGGCGCCCGGCCACCTGCACGCCGAGCTGCTGCGTAACGCCGACGTGATCGGTGCGACCTGGCTCGGCGCCGGGCGGCCCGGGCACGGTCACCTCGACTACGACCTGGTGCTGATCGACCACGCGGACCGGCTGCCGCCATCGATCGCGGCGGTGCCGCTGGTCCGGGCCCGGCGCGCGATCCTCGTCGGCGAGCCGACCGCGACCGGCGGCATCCTGGGGCGGATGGCCGCCGTGCTGCCGCCGGAGAACCTGATCGTGGTCCCGGGGTGACTGCCGCCGCGCACGTCCCGCACCGGGAGATCGTCGCCCGGGTGACCGCGCTGCCGGACGTGCACCCGCATCGGATCGACCCGGTGCTGCTCCCGATGTGGCAGGTCGAGCTGCTCGCGACGGTGCGCGAGGCGGAACCGTACGACGTTCTGGACCGGCACCTGGCACGCGCGCTCGCCGAGGCCGGGCTGCGGGATCCGGACGAGCTGGCCGCGTTCTTCGGGTTGAGCACCGGGCTGGTGGAGCGGGTGCTGGCCGGCCTGGCCGCGATCGGGCATCTGCGGGCCGACGGGCAGCTGACCGAGCTGGGCCGGCGGTCGGCCGCGGACGGGCGGCGCTATCGGGACCTGCCGGGGCGGCGGGTGACGGTGTGGTTCGACGGGTTCCGCGGGGCGCCGGTGCCGCGTACGCATGGCCTTGGTTCGGTCTTTCTGTCCGAGCCGGCGCTGACGCTGGCGGACGGAACCCGCTTCGAGGCGATGCCGGGTGCCGCCGCGCTGCCCGAGAGTGCCGTCGACGACCTGCTGGCCCGGATCGACCTACCCGACTTTTCCGGAAATGTCCTGGCCAAGGCGGAAGTATCGGCGGTGTGGCAGATGTGGCTTCCCGCCTACGTGGTCGAGTGTGACGATGCCCCGCTGGTCTTCGTCAAGGCCGTCGACGGCCCCGATCCCTACCTTTCCGGGCTGCTGCGCCACCGTACCCGCTGACGTGAGCGGACTAACACGGTCCCTGATGGACCAGTCTGGTCCATTACGGTCTACGGTGGTCCCATGCCCCGTCCCACCAAGCAGCAGATCGACGACGAGATCCTCGACGCCGCGGCCGCCCTCTTCGCCCGGCACGGCTTCCGGGAGACCTCGGTGCAGCGCATCGCCGACGCGGTGGGTTATTCGAAGACCGGCTTGTTGCACCGCTTCCCGACCAAGGAGGCGTTGCAGGAGGCGGTCGTCGAGCGCTGTGTGGGGCAGATCCGGGAGGTCGCCGCGGCCGCCGCGCCGCTGCCGCCCGGTCCGGCCCGTGACCGGTCGGTGATCGGCGGCATGGCCCGGCTCGCCCTCGGCCAGCCCGGCGTGGTCGCGCTGATGCTCTCCTGCCTGCTGGCCGAGCCGGAGAGCGAGTTCGGCGTGGCGCTCCAGCTGATCGGCGGCGAGGTGGCCGCGGCGTTCGGCGACGAGCCGTTCACCGAGGTCGTCTCCGGCGCCGGGCAGCTCACCCACCCGGAGCGGGCGATCCGGGTCACCGGCGCGCTCGGCGCGCTCGCGGTGGCCAGCGTCGCCCTGCGCGACTGCTTCACTCCCGACGCCCTCACCACGCTCGTCGACGTCGCCTACGACGCGCTCGGGCATCCCCCCACCCACTGAACAAGGGAACCCCCTCATGGCAACGCTGTTGCATCGCCTCGGCCTCGGTGCCGTCCGGCATCGCATCATCGTCACCGTCGCCTGGTTGCTCGCCCTGCTGGCCGTGGCCTTCGGCGCGGTCAAGCTGTCCGGCGAGACCGTCAACACGTTCCGGATTCCCGGCCAGGAGTCCACCACCGCGCTCGACCTGATGAAGCAGCGGTTCGGCGACGCGTCGGCCGGCGCCAACGTGCAGGTGGTGTTCCAGGCCCCGGCCGGGCAGAAGATCACCGATCCGGCGGTCGCGGGCCAGGTCGCGCAGGCGGTCGCCACGTTCGGCAAGCTGCCCGGCGTGGTCGTGGCCAGCGACCCGTTCGACAAGCAGGCGCCCGCGGTGTCCCGGGACCTGAGCACCGCGCTCACCACGGTCACCTACGGCGTGCAGCCGTCCGAGGTGACCGACGAGGAGCGCGCCGCGATCACCGGCGCGCTGGACCAGGCGCGCAAGGGCAGCGTGACGGTCGAGGCGCGCGGCGAGGCGCTGAGTAACGCGGCCGACGTCGGGGGCGCCTCCGAGGGCGTCGGCGTGCTGGTCGCCCTGATCGTGCTGGCGCTCAGTTACGGCTCGCTGATCGCCGCCGGGATGAACCTGCTGACCGCGATCATCGGGGTCGGCATCGGCGTCGCCGGCATCACCACGCTGTCCGGCTTCGTCCAGCTCCAGTCGACGACCCCGATCCTGGCGGTGATGCTCGGCCTGGCGGTCGGCATCGACTACGCGTTGTTCATCGTCACCCGATTCCGGCACGAGCTGCGCGCCGGCAAGGACGTGGAGTCCGCCGCGGCGTACGCGGTGGGCACCGCCGGCTCCGCCGTGGTGACCGCCGGCCTCACCGTGGTGATCGCCCTGGCCGGCCTCTCCGTGGTCGGCATCCCGTTCCTCACCGAGATGGGCCTGGCCGCCTCGGCCACCATCGTGGTCGCCGTGCTCGTCGCGATCACCCTGGTCCCGGCGATCCTCGGCTTCATCGGCCGCAAGGCGCTGCCCCGCAAGCTGCGCGATGCCGCGCCGAGCGGGGACACGGTCGCCGAGGGTCGCGGCTTCATCCGCGGCTGGGCGGCCGTGGTGACCCGCCAGCGGGTGATCAGCCTGGTCCTGGCGGTCCTGGCGCTGGCCGTGATCGCGCTGCCGTTCGTCAAGATGCAGACCACCCTGGCGCAGCGCTCGCCCGAGGGCAGCACCCAGGCCAAGGCCGACGCGATCATCGACCAGCGCTTCGGCCCCGGCGTCTCCGCCCCGCTGCTCATCCTGGTCGACGGGCCGGACGCGATGACCTACGCGGCCACCGTGCAGAAGCAGATCGCCGCGCTGCCGGGCGTCGCCCTGGCCCAGCCGCCCCGGCCGGACCAGAAGCAGACCGCCGCCCTGATCACCGTCATCCCGGCCTCCGGCGCGGAGGACCAGAAGACCGTCGACCTGGTGCACGCCATCCGGGACCAGGTGGCCGACGGTGACGGCGCGACGGTGTACGTCACCGGTCAGACCGCGATCAGCATCGACGTCTCGCAGAGGCTCAACGACGCCCTCCCGGTCTACCTCGCTCTCGTGGTCGGCCTGGCCTTCGTGCTGCTGGTGCTGGTGTTCCGGTCGCTGCTGGTGCCGGTCGTCGGCGTGATCGGCTTCCTGCTCACCATCGGCGCGGCGTTCGGCGCCACGGTGGCGGTCTTCCAGTGGGGCTGGCTGGCCGACGTGGTCAACGCCGGCTCCACCGGCCCGATCATCAGCCTCGCGCCGATCATCATCGTCGGCATCCTGTTCGGCCTGGCCATGGACTATCAGGTGTTCCTGGTGTCCCGGATGCACGAGGCGCACGCACACGGCGCCGCACCGCGGGACGCCATCGTCACCGGCTTCCGCCAGGCCGCCCCGGTCGTGGTGGCCGCCGCGACGATCATGTTCGCGGTCTTCGCGGCGTTCGTCCCGCAGGGCAACGACACGGTCAAGCCGATCGCGTTCGCCCTGGCGGTGGGCATCGCCTTCGACGCCTTCGTGGTCCGGATGATCGCCGTCCCGGCGGCGCTCGCGCTGCTCGGCCGCTCCGCGTGGTGGCTGCCGCGCTGGCTGCGCTGGCTCCCGGAGCTCGACGTGGAGGGCGCGGCCCTGGAGCGCAAGGCCGCCGCCGAACCGCACCCCGTCAACGTCTGACCCACCCGCTCCTTCCGACCCCTCCGGGCGGTGCCGCGTTCCTGCGGCACCGCCCGTTCCGTCGCTGAACCCGGCTGGTCTGAATCCGGCTGGTGCTGAGCGCCCTTGCCCGGCCCGGGAAAGGGCCCTCAGCTCCAGCCGGAAACCGCACCACGGTATGGCGGCGTTGACGGTACTTCGCAGTGCGCAGTACTGTGCCGTGCGTGGATACGACCCAGCTTCTCAAGGGCGTCCTGGATCTGGCCGTCCTGGCCGTCCTGCGCGACGAGGACGGTTATGGATACGACATCCTGCGCCGGCTCCGCGCCGCCGGCCTCCAGGAGGTCGGCGACGCCTCGGTCTACGGCACCCTGCGCCGGCTCTATGCCAACGGCTTCCTGAACACCTACGTGGTGCCCAGCGACGAGGGCCCGCACCGCAAGTATTACGCGCTCAACGCCGCCGGACGGGCCGAGCTGGAGCGCAACGGCAAGACCTGGCGCGCATTCGCGTCGATCATGGACGATTTGACTCGCGAGCGGGGGACCGCGTGAACGACATCGCAGCGGACGAGATCACCGGCTACGTCGCCGAGGTGCGCCTGGCCCTCGGCGGAGTGCCGGAGGCCACCCGCGAGGAACTGCTCGACGACCTCCCGGAACACCTGGCCGAGGTGCTCGCCGAGGGGGTCGGCACGCTGACCGAGCGGCTGGGCTCGCCGTCGGCCTACGCCGCCGAGCTGCTCGCCGCGGCCGGCCTGCCCGGTCCGGAGAAGGAGCAGTCGCCCTGGGTCACCTGGCCGGAGCTGCGCGACCGGGTCTCGCCCTGGTTGCGGGCGGCGGACACCCGGGTCGGCCCGATCCTCGGTTACGAGCAGGCGAGCGAATTCCTGGTCCTGCTGCGCCCGGCCTGGTGGGTGCTGCGCGGCTACCTGGTCGCCATGCTCCTGGCGAACCTGCTGGACGGCGGCGGCGCGCCGATCGGCCTGCTGCCCCGGGTCGGCGGCAGCGACGTGATGGCGCTGCTCCTGCTCGGCGCGTGCGTGGTGGCGTCGATCTGGTTCGGCCGCCGGGAGCTGCCGGACAAGCCCTGGCCCCGGTACGCCCTCTGGTCCGGCACCGCCCTGCTGATCCTGATCTCGCTGGCCGGGTTCGTCGGCGCGGACAGCAGCACGCGGTTCGAACCGTCCTTCGACGCCACCTACAGCGGCAACAGTCAGTACGACAACATCCAGGACGTCTTCGTCTACGACTCCCAGGGCCACCTGGTCGAGGACGCCCAGCTCTACGACCAGAACGGCGCCCCGCTCCAGCTCGGCGGCTCGTCCTGCACCGACCCGGAGACCGGCGAGTCCTGGACCAGTTGGCAGCGCGGCTACCCACACTGCCCCCAGGCCAACCCGTTCCGCTCCCCGTCGCCCACCGCCGAGGATCCTTCCCCGGCGCCCTCGGACCTCACGCCGTCGGCCTCCCTGCCCGCTCCGCCGGTCTCGCCGTCGGCCTCCTACCGGGCTCCGTCGTCCGCCCCGTCCCCGTCCGCCGCCCGATGACCATCCGCTAGGCGCAAGGCCGCCTCGGCTTCCGGCCGCCGCTTTCCGGTACGCCCGATGCGGCCCCGGCCAGCCGTCCGGCCAGTCAGGACCTTCCGGCGAGGCCAGGGGCGGGGCGGCGGTGACGGGGAGGCGCGGCCGGCCGGCGCGGTGGTGAAGGGGAGGTGGCGCGGCCGGTCGGGGCGGCGGCGGAGGTGGCGCAGCCGGGCGGGGCGGTGGTGAAGGGGAGGTGGCGCGGCCGGTCGGGGCGGCGGCGGAGGTGGCGCAGCCGGGCGGGGCGGTGGTGAAGGGGAGGTGGCGCGGCCGGTCGGGGCGGCGGCGGAGGTGGCGCAGCCGGGCGGGGCGGTGGTGGCGCGGCCGGGCGCTGGGGAGCTGGCGCGGCCGGGCGGCGCGTCACAGCAGCTGCGCGCCCGTGGTCACCAGATAAACCGCGACGAAAGCGACCGCCAGGGTGCGCCTGCCCCGCAGCCACAGCGCGGCCGCGCCCCCGCCGAACCAGAGCACCTCCAGGGCGACCCGCCCGAGCCCCTGCACCGGATAAGTCGCCGTGGGCGCGCCGAACCAGCCCCACACCAGGGCGAACAACACCGGCGCGCCCACACCGGCGAGCACCCGCACCGGCCAGCGGCGAGAACACGTGAAGCCCCAGTAGCCGGCAGCGGCATAGACGGCGAGCTCCAGCCCGAACGCCGCAATCATGATCAGCATGGCGGTCAGTGGGTGTAGAGCCAGACGGCGGACACCAGGTGGATGACCGCGCCGACGCCGGCCCCCACCGCCTGCCCGACGTTGCGCCGCTGCGCCCCGAGCACGCTGTCCCCGACCTGCGCGAGTCCGAGAACGATCAGGAACGGCGCCAGCACCGTCCACTCCTGCCGGGCGAGCAGGACGAGCGCGACCACGCTCAGCGGCAGGGCCCGGGCGGTGTAGGCGCGCGCATACAGCAGCATGCCGGAGGTGACCGGCTCGCTCGTGGTGAGGCCGAGCGACGGGCGGACGGCGCCCGCGATGGAGGAGGCGCCGGAGAGGAGGGCGGCCAGGGCGTTCACAGCAGTCAGGACGTACATCATTGATCTCCTGAATCATTCACGGTCTGAATCGATAAGCCGACTGTATCATTGCGACCGTGAACGATGTCAATCGAAAGGCCGGGGTGCCGGCGACCGTCGCCTACCGGTTGGGCACGCTGGGTGCCCAGGCCGCCGACCGGTTCGCCGCCCGGGTCGAGGAGCACGGCGTCAAGCCGAAACACGTCGGCCTCATGGCCGCCCTGGACGCGGGGGAGTCCGCCTCCCAGTTGGAGCTCGCCACCCGCCTCGGCGTCGCGCCGAGCCTGATCGTGGCCCTCGCCGACCACCTGGAGAGACTGGGCGCCGTCGACCGGGCCCGCGACCCCGGTGACCGCCGTCGTCAGGTGCTCAGCCTCACCGACCGCGGCCGGGAGCTGCTCGCCACCTGCGCGGCCGCGGCGCACGCCCTCGACGACGAACTCACCGCCGCGCTGAGCCCCGCCGACCGCGCGGAGCTGACCCGGCTGCTCGGCCTGCTGGCCGCCGGGGGATGAGACGAAACAGTTCGGCCCGGCGTCGGGGCGCCGGGCCGAACCTATCGGGGATGGGTGCTCAGAACGTCAGGCGGTCCACTTGACGTTGCTGTTGAACTTGCCGGTGGCGTCGAAGGTGGCCATGTTGTCCCACCCGTCGCCGGTCCCGTTGATGTTCGCCGGGTCCCAGCCGTTCCCGGCGATGGCATACCAGGTCGGCTCCCAGTAGAAGACGCCGATGGCGCCCGCGTTGCGAGCCGTGTTCTGGATCCAGGTGAACTCGGTCCCCTGACCCGCCTTCGTCGCCGGCTGGCCGTCGCACGTCGTGGTGCCGGGAATCGAGTTCGTCTCGCCGTCGGCGTTGGCGGTGGTGTACATGTACGCCGTCTCCACCACCACGACCGGCTTGCCATATCGGGACTTCACGTCGGCGATCACGTTGTACAGGTTCGCCAGCGTGCCGTGCCACATGCAGTAGTACGACAGCGCCGTGATGTCCCACGAGACACCCTGCGCCTTGATCCCGTCGTAGAACCACCGCGCGTTCGCGTCACTGTCCGCGTCCGCCGTGTGGATCATGACTTGAGTGCCGCTGTTACACGCCTTTGTCGCGTTGTATCCAGACTTGAGGAGGCTGGCGAGCGGCGCGAAATTGCTGTTCGTGACCTTGCCGGCCGGCCACAGCATGCCGACGTTGATCTCGTTGCCGATCTGCACGCTGTCCGGCGTGGTGCCCTGCGACTTCAACGCGGTGCACACGTCGTAGGTGTAGTTGTAGACGTCGGTCTGCAACTGCGCGAGCGTGTGCGAGCTCCACGCCGCCGGCGGGTACTGCTTGCCGGGGTCGGCCCAGGTGTCCGAGTAGTGGAAGTCGACCAGCAGCTTCAGCCCCTTGGCCTTGATCGCCTTCGCCTGCTGGAGCACCTTCGCCTTGTTGTTGTAACCGCTGGCCGGGTTGTTCCAGACCCGCAGCCGCATGTAGTTGGCGCCGGCGCCCTTGAGGATGTCGTAGGGATCCGCGGCCGCTCCGGCCGCGGTGTAGTACTTGCCGCCCAGGTCGAGCGTGCGCTGCAGCGACGACACGTCGGCGCCGAGCATGGTGAGGGAGGCGGCTTGTGCGGGAGCGGGGTTCATTGCCATCAGCGTGACCGCGGCTATCGCGGACCCGATGAGGGCACGGAGGGATGTGCGCATTTCGCTCCTTCGGGGATAGGAACGTTACCGGCGCGGAATTGCGCCGGAGACAAAAATCAACGACGCCATTTCACGTACGGATTGATCCGCCCGTTGTCGTCGAATGTCGCCATGTTCTCCCAGGCGTTGCCGGAATGTGAGATGTCCTCGGTGTCCCACCCGTTCCCGTCGATCGCGGTCCAGGTCGGCTCCCAGTAGAAGACGCCGAGCGCCCCGGCCTCCCGGGCGGCGTCCTGCACCTGCGCGAACTCGGTCGCCTGCCCTCGCGGCGTGGCGGCGATCCCGTCGCACGGCGCCGCCGAGGTGATGATGTTCTCGAGGTGGTCGTAGTTCTCCGTGGTGTACGGATAGGCGGTCTCCGCGATCACCGCCGGTTTTCCGTACCGCTGCTGCACGTCGGTGAGAACCGTCTTCAGATTCGTCAGGTCGCCGTGCCACATGCAGTAATAGCTGAGCGCCGTGATGTCCCACCGCACGCCCTGCGCCGCGATCCCGTCGTAGAACCACCGCGCCGCGCCGAGGCTCCCGGCGTTCGCCGTGTGGATCATGACCTGGGTGCGCGGCGAGCACGCCTTCGTCGCGTCGTACCCGGCCTTGAGCAGCGTCGCGAGCGGCCCGAAGTCGCTGTTCACCACCTGACCGACCGGCCACAGCATGCCGGTGTTGATCTCGTTGCCGATCTGCACGCTGTCCGGCTTGATGGCCGAGCAGACGTCGAACGTGTAGTCGTAGACGTCCTTCCGCAACTGGGCGAGATCGTGACCCGCCCAGGACGCGGGGGTGTACTGCTTGCCCGGGTCGGCCCAGGTGTCCGAGTAGTGGAAGTCGATCAGCACCTTGAGGCCGTGCCGCTTCGCCTCCCGGGCCTGCCGGACGACGAGAGCCTTGTTGTTGTAGCCGCTGGCCGGATTGTTCCAGAGGCGCAGCCGGACGTAGTTCACCCCGGCCCGCTGGAGGATCTCGTAGGGGTCGGCCCGGTGCCCGCGGACGTCGGAGAACCGGGCGCCGAGGTCGAGCGCGCGGGGCAGGGTGGAGACGTCCGCGCCGAGCATCGACAGATGGTGCTTGCCGGCTGCGGCGGCGGGCGCCGCGGGCAGGAGCAGGAGGGCGGTGGCGAGGACGGCAGGGATTTTCATGGCGCTCCTTCTGGACATTCCATTGTCGACAAAAAGGGCAAAACGCGGCCGTGGAGGCGGTGGGGGCCGATCTCGGTCCAAGGGGGGAACCAGGATCGGCCCCCATGGGGGGCCCGATGAGGATCAGGCGGGGGAGGAGCTGCGCAGGACCAGGCCGGTGGGCACGGTGATGGAGAGCGGGGTACGCCCGTTGATCACGTCCACGAGGAGCCGGACCATCTCCTCGCTGATGCGTTCGAGCGGCTGACGCACCGTGCTCAGCGGCGGCTCGGTGGTGGCCGCCAGCCCGGAGTCGTCGAACCCGACCACCCGCACGTCACCCGGCACGCCGCGCCCGGCGTCGCGCAGCACCGGCAGGGTGGCCGCGGCCATCGCGTCGGAGGCGGCGAAGACCGCGTCCACGTCCGGCGCCCGGCGCAGCAGCGTGCGGATCCCGGCCGCCCCGCTCTCCCGGGTCCAGTCGCCGTGCACGATCAGGTCCTGGTCGATCGGCAGGCCGTGGGCCATCAGCGCGTCGGTGTACCCGGCCAGCCGGTCGACGCCGCCGGAGGTGTCCAGCGGGCCGGTGACGGTGGCGATCCGCCGGCAGCTGGCCGCGATCAGGTGCTCGGTCGCGGTGCGCGCCCCGGCCCGGTCGTCGGCCGAGACCGAGCTGATCAGGTCCTCCAGGCCGAGCACCCGGCCGCAGGCCACGATCGGCACGTTGGCCTGCACCAGCTGCTTGAGCAGCGGGTCACCGGAGTGCGGGGAGACCAGCAGGACGCCGTCGACGTGCCCGCCGTTGAGGAACGCGATCGTCCGGCTGCGCTCCTCGGGGGTGGACGCGATCATCAGGATCAGGGTCAGCTCCCGGTCGGAGAGCGCCTGAGCCACGCCGCGCAGCAGCACCGAGAAGTTCGGGTCCTCGAAGAGCAGGTGCTGCGGCTCGGTGAGCAGGAACGCGATCGACCCCGACCGGCCGGTCGCCAGCGATCGGGCATGCTGGTTGGTGGTGTACCCGGTCCGGGCGATGGCGTCCTGGACCGCGCGCACGGCCTCCGGGCTCACCCAGTCGCGCCCGTTGAGCACCCGCGAGACGGTCGCGTAGGACACGCCGGCCTCGCGGGCCACGTCACGGATCGTCGGTCGTTTGCGCGACACGTTCGGGATCATAGTCGTGACCGTCCTCGATCAGGCTTTGACGCCACCGGCGGCCAGATCGACCTGCCAGTACCGCTGGAGCGTGAAGAAGAGCGCGATCAGCGGGACCAGCGAGACGAGCGCGCCGGTCACCACCGTGGTGTACATCGCGGGCTGGCTGGCGCCCTGGTTGAGCAGGCTGCTCAGACCCACCGTGAGCGGGTACAGCTTGTCGTTGCCGAGCATGATGAACGGCAGCATGTAGTTGTTCCAGATCGCCACGAACTGGAACAGGAACACGGTGACCAGTCCGGTACGCATCATCGGCATCACCACCCGCAGGAACGTGCGCCAGTCGCTCGCCCCGTCGATCCGGGACGCCTCCAGGATCTCGCCCGGCACCGCGGCCGCCGCGAAGATCCGCGCGAGGTAGATGCCGTACGGGCTGATGAAGCTGGGCAGCAGCACCGCCCAGTACGTGTTGGTCAGCCCGACCCGGGCCAGCAGCAGGTACTGCGGGATGGCCAGGATGACGCCGGGCACCAGGACGCCGGCCAGGATCACGTTGAAGACGAAGCCCTTGCCCGGGAAGTCGAACTTGGCCAGGGCGTACCCGCTCATCGCGGAGATGAACGTGGAGACGGCCGCGCCGAGCCCGGCGTACAGCGCGGTGTTCGCCATCCACCGCCAGTACAGGCCGTCCCGGTACCCGCTCAGGTCGGCGAGGTTGTCGACCAGGTGCGAGCTCGGCGCCAGGGTGAACGTGGAGAACAGCTCGGACGAGCTCTTGCTGGCGGCGATCAGCACCCAGACCACCGGGAGCAGGCAGTACGCCGCCCCGAGGAGCAGCAGTGTCGTAGCGATCTTGGAGTTCTTCATGAGTCTTCCTGGTTGAACGCGCGGCGGCCGACGAGCTTCAGGAAGCCGAAGGACAACAGGAACGTCGCCACCGCGATGACCACCGAGGTGGCGGCCGCGGAGTAGATGTCGTTGCGGACGAACGCGTCCCGGTACACCTTCATCAGCGGCGTCCAGGTGAACGAGATGGTGTTGCTCAGCGGCTTGAGCGTCATCGGCTCGGCGAACACCTGGAGCGTCGCGATCATCGAGAAGACGAACGTCATGATCAGCGACGGCATCACGATCGGGATCTTGATCCGCCACGCGATCGACAGCTCGGAGGCGCCGTCGATCCGGGCCGACTCGTACAGGCTGGTCGGGACGGCTTTCAGCGCGGTGTAGATGACGATCATGTTGAAGCCGGTGCCGCCCCAGACCGCGACGTTGGCCACCGCGTACAGCACCCAGGACGAGGAGAGCAACTCGGGCGCGGCGATCCCGAGCCGGTCCAGGACGTAGACGAACGGGCTCACCTTCGGCAGGTAGAGGAATCCCCAGAGGAGCGAGGCGACCACGGCCGGCACCGCGTACGGTAAGAAGATCGAAATTCGGGCGAAGCTGCTGATCGGGCGCCGGGTCCGGCCGGCGTCCAGCAGCAGCGCCATGAGCAGCGCGAGGCCGAGCATGATCGGGACGACGACCAGGCCGTACCCGAGGATCCGGTACACGCTGGGCAGCCAGTCCGGATCGGTCATCGACCGGGCGTAATTGCTCAGCCCGGCCCACACCTCGGTACGCGACTTCGCGCCGAGGCCGAGGCCACTGACCTTCACCTTGCGCAGGCTGAGGTAGCCGGCGTAAACGATCGGGGCGGCCAGGAAGAGCGTGAACAGCACCAGGCCGGGTGCGAGGAAGGCGTACGGGACGCGGGCGCGCCGGGACGACGCGGGCTTCCGGGACACCGGCGCGGCGGTGGTACTCGGTCGGGTGGCGGTCAGTGTCATCGCCGGGACCTTCCTTCCAGGGCCCGGGCGGGACGCGGGGCGTCCCGCCCGGAGCGCGTCATCCGGCGACGGTGAACCCGTTGTTCTTCATGTCGTCGACGGTGGCCTTCTGCATGGTCACCAGCGACTCGGTGAAGGCCGCGGCCTTCTTCGACTCGGCCGCCTTGCCGAACGCGTCGTTGAACGCGCTGTAGGCGACGTTGACGTTCGGCCCGTAGGTGAACGGCTTGGTCTGCTTGCCCGCCTCGGCCGCGATCGAGTAGAAGTCGGCCTGGTCGGCGAAGAACGCCGGCGGCGTGGTCAGCACGCTGGTCGCGTCGTTCGCGGCCGGGTAGACGTTGGCGGTGCCGGCCAGCAGCTTGAGCGCCTCGGGGTCGCTGTTCAGCCACGCGATGAACTCGGCGGCCTCCTTCGGGTGCTTGCTCTGGGTGGTGACGCTGGTCGCCGAGCCACCCCAGTTGCCGGTCGCCGGGTTGGCGGCGTCCCACTGCGGCATCGGGGCGGCCTTCCACTTGCCCTTGGTGTCCTTGGCGCTGCCCTCCAGCACGCCCGGCGCCCAGACCGCGGAGACCCAGCCGACCTGCGTGCCGTCGTTGAGCGCGGCGTTCCACTCCGGGGTGTACATCGGCTTGTTGTCGACGACCCCCTTCTCCACCAGGCCGCCCCAGTACGCGGCCACCTTCTGGGTGTTCGCCTCGTTGATGTCGACGGTCCAGGAGTCGCCGTTCACGCCCCACCAGGACGCGCCGGCCTGCTGGGCGAGCCCGGCGAACAGGCCCGCGTCGGTCGCCGAGAAGGTGCCGATGTACTGCTTCGGGTTCGCCTTGTGGATCTTCTCGGCCGCCGCGGTGTAGTCGTCCCAGGTCTTGGGCGCCTGGAGGCCGTTCTTCGCGAAGACGTCCGCGCGGTAGAAGAACATCAGTGGGCCGGAGTCCTGCGGCACGCCGTACAGCGCGTCGCCGCCCAGGGTGACACTGTTCCAGGCCGCGGCCGGGAACTTGTCCTTGAGCGAGCCGGCCTGCTCGGAGATGTCGGCCAGGGCGTCCGCGGAGACCAGAGTGGGGATCTTCTGGTACTCGGCCTGCATGACGTCCGGGGCGCCGCTCCCCGCCTTGATCGCGGTGAGCAGCTTGGTGACCGCCGGGTCGCCGCCATCCTGCTTGTTGACCGTGACCTGGATGTTCGGGTGCGTCGAGTTCCAGCCCGCGACGACCTTGTCCATGTTCGGCGCCCAGCTCCAGTAGGTCAGCGCGACCTTCTCGGTGCCGGCCGTGCTGCCGGTGTCGGCCTTGTCGTCCGAGCTGCTGCACGCGGTGGTGAACAGGGCCGCGGCGGTGAGGGTCGCCAGCACAGGGGCGAGCTTTTTATACATCGATCCTCCTTGATCGCACTGATCGGGGGAGAAGAAGCGGGGGAGCAGGCGCAGACCGTGGCCGGTGCCTGTGACCGGTTACAGTGCTGCTGTTACGTCGATGTGTCAAGTCCTTGCGTCCAACCCGTTAAGCCTGTGTATCGTTCGGGCCTGTCGGCCTGTGACCGGTTACAGTCCTAACGGAAAGAGGGGTTCTCGTGCCCAATGAAACGGAGCCACTCTCCGTCCGCCACCACGACTGGGCGACGCCGCTGCGCCGCCCGCGAATGAGCAACCAGGAGGACGCCCGGCCCGGCCTGGCGCTCACCAACCGGTACCTGATCAGGAACGGTTCCCCGGTCATCCCGGTCTCCGGCGAGCTGCACTACAGCCGGGTCCCGCGGCACCGCTGGGCGGAGCGCCTGCGCCAGATGAAGGCCGGCGGCGTCACCGTGGTGGCCAGTTACCTGTTCTGGCTGCACCACTCGCCGGCCCCGGGGGAGTACCGCTTCGACGGCAACCTGGACGTGGCCGCCTTCGTCGACCTGGCCGCCGGGATCGGCCTCGACGTGGTGCTGCGGATCGGCCCGTGGGTGCACGCCGAGAGCCGTAACGGCGGGTTCCCCGACTGGGTGCAGCAGGCCCCGGTCCGGCACCGCACCGACGACCCGGCCTACCTGGCCCTGGTCGAGGAGTGGTTCGCCGCGATCGGCGCCCAGGTCAGCGGCCACATGGACAAGGTGCTCGGCATCCAGTTGGAGAACGAGCTGTACACCCAGCCCGAGCACCTGCGCACGCTCAAGCGGATGTCCCGCGCGGCCGGCATGTCCGCCCCGCTCTGGACCGCCACCGCCTGGGACAGCGCCGAGCTGCCCGAGGAGGAGGTGCTCCCGCTCTACGGCGGCTACGGCGACGGCTTCTGGGTCGACTCCGACGCGCCCTGGGCGCCGAACTTCCGGGACCACTACTTCTTCTCGCACGTCTGGGACGACCCGGGCATCGGCGCCGACGTGCGCCGGGCGCAGAACATCGAGGCGGCCAAGGGCGGTCCGCGTACCCCCTCCGACCTCTTCCCGGCCGCCACCTGCGAACTCGCCGGCGGGATGGCGACCGCGTACCACCGCCGGCCGCGGCCGAGCGCGCTCGACGTGGCCACCATCGCCCACTGCAAGATCGGCAACGGGTCGGCCTGGCAGGGCTACTACATGTACGCGGGTGGCACCAACCCGGATGTGCCGGGCGGCCTCCAGGAGTCGCACGCCACCGGCTACCCGAACGACCTGCCGCGCCTCGGCTACGACTTCCACGCGCCGATCGGCGAGGCCGGCGCGCTCGCCGCGAGCCACGCCGAGCTGCGCCGCCAGCACAGCTTCCTGGCCGCGTTCGGCGCCCGGCTCGCCGAGATGCCGTCCAGCCTGCCCGACGTGCGCCCGCACGGCGTCGAGGACAGCGAGACCCTGCGCTGGGCGCTGCGCAGCGACGGGACCAGCGGTTTCCTGTTCATCGCCTGGCACCAGCCGCACTTCCCGCTGGACACCTACCGCGGCGCCCGGTTCAGGGTGGTCCTCGACGACCGCGAGGTGGAATTCCCGTCCCGGCCGGTGGACGTTCCGGCCGGCACCCTGGCCCGCTGGCCGATCGGCCTGACCGCCGGCGGCGTGCGGCTGGACTGGGCCACCGCCTCCGCGCTCACCGTGCTGCCCGGCGCCGTGCCGACCCTGGTGCTGCTCGCCGAGCCCGGCATCGCGCCGTCGCTCTCGGTCGCCGGCCAGGAGCGGGCGATCACCCCCGGTCTGGAGCCGATCCGGCTCGAGACCGCGACCGGCACGCTCGACGTCCTGGTCCTGCCGGCGGAGACCGCCGGATCGCTCTGGGTCTGCGAGGAGGCCGGCCGCCGGGTCCTGCTCAGCGACGACGAGCTGCAATGGGACGCGTCCGGCAGGATCCTGGTCAAGGCCGCTTCGACAGCTTCGGTACGCGC
This sequence comes from Actinoplanes ianthinogenes, assembly GCF_018324205.1. Classification (NCBI taxonomy): domain Bacteria; kingdom Bacillati; phylum Actinomycetota; class Actinomycetes; order Micromonosporales; family Micromonosporaceae; genus Actinoplanes; species Actinoplanes ianthinogenes. Next base: position 1,337,515 of record NZ_AP023356.1, on the reverse strand, counting down.
ATACGACCCGGCCGTCCGTGCCTTCACCGACCTCCCGGTCACCCCGGCCCACGTCCCGCTGACCGTCGACGTGGCCACCACCGAGCTGCGCCCGGCCACCGACGTGCCCGCCGAGTACGGCAAGCACGACGGCCGCGCGTCGGCGCCCGGCCGGGCGGCGTTCGACGAGCACGCCGCGGTCCACCGGCTGCACCTGCCGGACTGGGCCGCCGACCCGGACCACGACGCCCTGCTCCAGATCGACTGGGCCGGAGACGTCGGCGAGCTGCGGGTCGACGGGGTCACCGTCACCGACCGGTTCTGGGACGGTTCCCGCTGGCAGGTCAACCTGGTCGACGCCGGGTACCGGGCCGGCGCCGAGGTCACCCTGCACCTGCTGCCGCTGGCCACGGTCTCCCCGGTCTCGGTGCCCTCCGAGGCCCGGGACCGGCTGGTCGCCGCCGACTCGCAGCTGCTGGCCATCGACGCGATCCGGGTCGTCGGGCGGGCCGCCACCGGCGAGCCGGACCGTCCGCACCGGGTCCGCAAGACGTCCCGCCGGATGGCCGACGGCCGCGAGATCATCTACTTCGACGACACCGAGCCGTACGTCTCCGGCGCCGCGGTCCGGCAGGCCGCGGACACCCGGCCGCTGCCCGGCGCCGAGGAGGTGCTCAGGGGCGGCGCCCAGGTCCGGTACGACCCGCTGACCGGCGAGTGGATCGCGATGGCGTCGCACCGCAACGACCGGACGTTCATGCCGCCGGCCGACCAGGACCCGCTCGCCCCGACCGTCCCGGGCGGCTTCCCGACCGAGATCGCCGAGGCCGATTACGACGTGGTCGTCTTCGAGAACAGGTTCCCGGCGTTCTCCCCGCGCAACGGAGGCTCGTCATCACTGGTCGACGGCGACCCGCTGTGGCCGGTGCGGCCCGCGGATGGGCGTACCGAAGTCGTGTGTTTCTCGTCGGCCCCGAAGGGGTCGTTCGGCAGCCTCAGCCCGCAGCGGGCCCGGACCGTTCTGGAAGCCTGGGCCGATCGCGCCGTTGAGCTGGGCGAACAGCCCGGGGTCGAGCACGTCTTCGTGTTCGAGAACCGCGGTAGGGAGATCGGGGTGACGCTGCCGCACCCGCACGGGCAGATCTACGCGTTCCCGTTCGTGCCGCCGAAAGCGGCCCGGATGCTGGAGATGGCCCGGCTCCACCGGGAGAGGACCGGCGGGAATCTGTTCCGCGACATCCTCGACGCGGAACGCCGGGCCGGGACCCGGATCGTCACGGCCGGCCGGCACTGGACGGCCTACGTGCCGGCCGCGGCCCGCTGGCCGGTCGAGGTGCACCTGGCCCCGCACCGCGACGTCCCGGACCTGCCCGCGCTGACCGGCGAGGAACGCGACGAGCTGGCCCGGATCTACCTGGACGTGCTCGGCCGCCTCGACCGGTACTTCCCCGGGCCGGAGCCGCTGCCCTACATCGCCGGCGTGCACCAGGCGCCGGTGCGCCAGGGCCGTGACCTGTTCCGCCTGCACCTGCAGGTGTTCAGCGTGCTGCGGGCGCCCGGCAAGCTGAAATACCTGGCCGGGGTGGAATCGGCGATGGCGTCCTGGATCAGCGACACCACGCCGGAACGGATCGCCGCCCGGCTTCGTGAGGTCGCTTGACGTTTCCGCCCGGCCATCCGGCTAAGTCCGGATGGCCGGGTGCCGATCAACAAGTGTGTCCTCGTCTCGTTCGCTCCGTCAGCGGCTGGCGGATCTGCCCCTGGCCGTGAAGATGCTGTCGTCGGTCGCCGCGGTCGCGGTGGCCTGCGCCGTCGTCATCATGATCGCGGTCGGTGGCCTGCGGCTGGTCGACAACAAGTCGAACGCGGTCTACGGCCACGGCGTGGTCCCGATCCAGCACCTCGCCGCGATCCACGAGGAAGTGCTCCGCGTCCGGATGCTCGCGCTCAACTACTACATGTCGAACGCCGAGTACCGGGCCAAGGAAGACGCCGAGATGAAGGAGCGGACGGCGCACGTCGACGAGATCTGGGCGAAGTATCTGCCGCTGACCGCCGACCAGAGCACCGCGACCGCGCTCAAGGCGAACTTCGACAAGTTCAACGAGCTGCGCACCGGCAAGATGATGCCGGCCGCGCTCGACGGGCGGCTCCAGGACTTCTGGGACAGCTGGAACCAGGGCACCGACCTGTACGCCCAGATCGACGAGGCGTTCTCCACCCTGGAGAAGGCGCACGCCGAGTCGGCCGTCCAGGCGAACCAGGAGGTCAGCGACGCCCGCCGCACGGTCACCACGCAGGTGCTGGTGATCGGGGTGATCGGCCTGCTGCTCGGGCTGGCGATCGCGCTGCTCGCGGTGCGTGCCGTGGTCACCCCGGTCCGCCGGGTCACCGCGGTGCTCAAGTCGGTGGCCGAGGGCGACCTGACCCGGGACTCCGGGGTGCACAGCCGTGACGAGGTGGGCCAGATGGCCGCCGCCCTGAACCAGGCGACGGCCAGCATGCGCGACGCGGTCACGATGATCAACGGGAGCGCGGCGACCGTGCTGGAGAGCTCCCGCAACCTGAACTCGGTCAACGACCACCTGTCCGCCGGCGCGGACACCGCGGCCGGCCGGGCCGAGGCCGCGCAGCACGCCGCCGAGGAGGTGGCCCGGCTGGTCAGCACGCTCAGCGCCGCCGCCGAGCAGATGGGCGTGTCGATCCGGGAGATCGCCACGAACGCCTCGGACGCGGCCGGGGTGGCCGGCGAGGCGGTCTCGGTCGCGAGCGAGACCAGCACCATCGTCGGCAAGCTGGGCGAGTCGTCCGCCGAGATCGGCAACGTGATCAAGCTGATCACCAGCATCGCCGAGCAGACCAACCTGCTCGCCCTGAACGCCACCATCGAGGCGGCCCGGGCCGGCGACATGGGCAAGGGCTTCGCGGTCGTGGCCGGCGAGGTCAAGGAGCTGGCCCAGGAGACCGCGAAGGCCACCGAGACCATCGGCCAGCGGGTCGAGATGATCCAGTCCGACACCAACAGCGCGGTCTCCGCCATCGAGCGGATCTCCGAGGTCATCGTCCGGATCAGCGACTATCAGACCACGATCGCCTCCGCGGTCGAGGAGCAGACCGCGACCACGGCGGAGATCAGCCGCTCGGTCGCCGAGGCCGCCACCGGCGCCGAGGACATCGCCCGCAACATCTCCGAGGTGGCCCAGGCCGCCGCGGACACCACCGCCGGCGTCACCAGCTCCCGGACCGCCGCCCAGCACCTGGCCGGCATGGCCGACGAACTGACCGGAGCCGTCCGCCGCTTCGAGGTCACCCGCTGACCCCAGGAGTCAATCCTCGTCGAACCGCGGCGGCGCGGTAGGCGTACTTCCCGGTACGCATGCCGTTCCGCTCCGGCGAATGGATCGACGATGACTGACGAGATGCGCGGTGCCGTCCTCGGCGGGCCGCTCGAGCGACTACGCCAGGCCGCCCGAGTCGACCTGCCGCGGCTGGCGGACGAGTACGCCGGCCTCCGCAACGAGTGCGAGACCAGTTCCGGCTCCGACGACCGGCTCGACCGGCCCGCCCATTTCGGCGCGCCGGCCCTCAAGGAGAGCTGGACGCGGCTGCGCGACCTCGTCTGGACCGCCGCCGGAGAGACCAGCGACAACCTCTGGGACCTGTCGCGGGGCCTCGACTACGCGCTCGACAGGTTCGTCCAGCAGGACACCGAAGCGGCGGACGCGCTGCGAGCGACCCGGTGGACCCTGGAACACGACCGCACCACCACCAACGACGAGTGGACGGCCGGGCACGACGGCGGCCACTACCCGCACCGGTGATCACATGGCGTTTCCGCAGAGTCTCGAGATCGCGATCGACCATCTGATCACCACCCTCGTCCACAAGATGATGTACGAGGAGACGGGCGACGACGACCGCGAAGAGTTCAGTGAGGTCACCGGCGTGCCCTACGTCAGCGACGTGACGATCCTGAACTTCGCCAGGGAGAAGTCCAAGGAGCTGTGGGGACCCTATCTGGAACTGCCCGCGCCCTCCTCGCTCGACGGGGCGATCGAGGCGCTGGCCGGTGCGCACAACCGGCTGACCAACACCGGGGTGACCGCCATCGAGGACGCCGAGTCCTTCAGCCTCGGTGCCCTGGTACCGGAGTTCATGAACGACTTCCGGATCAACCAGGCCGGTTGGCGCGGCGAGACCATCGACGCCGTCCGCAGCGGTTACCTCGACCGCTGGGGCGGCATGCTCTTTCTCCAGGCCAACACCGTCGGACTGCTGCTCCTGGTGCTGAGGGCGTACCAGGAGCAGCTCACACAGGCGCAGAACGACGTGGTCAACCTCGTCAACCGCGCCGCGGAGGCGATCGCCGCCTACCAGCCGAGCTCACTGTGCGGATCGACCGACAAGAAGAATGTCACGTTCAACATCGCCATCGGCGTGCTCAGCGTGCTGTCCGCCGGAGCGGGACTCGCGACCGGAACCGGGATGACGTTCACCGCGATCGCCGCCGCGTTCGGCGCGGCCGGGCTCGGAGTCGCCAAGGACAAGTACGAACCGGACGCTCCCCGGGACCACGACATCCAGGGCGACAATGTCGCCGAACTCTGGCAGAGCATCGTCGACGCGACCGAGAAGCTCCGCCTCCAGTTCAGTGCCTCGGAGAGGGAGCTGCACGACATCATCGCCAGGTTCCACGACAGCATCGTGAACGAAAGCATTTCCATCGGCACGTCCGGGCGCGGCGCCCTGCAGAAACTACCGGCGTTGGAGGTGCTCCGAGCGAAGCCACTGGGTGTGGGCGTCACCAAGGTGCAACGGCCGCTCATCGGGTCGGACAACCCTGATCCCGCTCATTCCCCGGCGCGGTGATCCACAACGGAGGTGCGAAACCGTGGGCAGCATCGAGCACGATCTCAACGCGGTCGTCGCGACGGCGACCTCACCTGATGGGCGCATCGAAGGCCGGACCGAGTCGTTGCAGTACCGCACGCTGCGGTTCTTGCACAACAGTTACGAGCGCTACTATCGCAGCCGTGACGCCGAGTTGCTGGCACATCAACTGGGGCGCGTGGCGACGTTGATGGCCGTGGCCTATCAGAAGGCGCGACGGGATGTCATGCTCGCCCATGGCTTCGAGCGGTCCAGCGCGATGCGGCCACCGTTCACCTCCCGGCATCGTGAGTACCTCGAACGGGGCGCGACACTCGCCGCACGAGGCAGCTCACCGGGTGACGAGATCCAGGTGACGACGACCGGGCTCATCGCATTCGAGGTCAGCGTCGCGCCTGGGCTGGAACGCCACGACGAGCAGGCCTTCCTGCGGTTCGCCGACCAAGCGATGAACGACCTCCACGCGGACTATCAGCGGGTGCACACCGCGTTGCGGCAGGAGTTGTACCGGAAGTACAAGGGCAGAGCGCGATGATCCGCCATCAGCGACTGTCGCGACGGCGCCTGATGCTGGTTGTGCTCGGCGCGGCCACCGGCCTGGCCGCGGGTTGCCGTGGGCCGTCCGGGCACGACGATCCGCCGGCGCCGCCGGCGAGCCCGGACCCGTCGCTGCTGCGGGACGATCTCGCCGCCGGAGTGAGCGTCGAGGACCGCGGGTTCGCGACCTTCCCGGTGCCTGGTGGCCCGCCCACCAGACGCATCGTCGGCACGGCGGCGGTCTTCCGTAACACCACGAACCAGCCGATGCGGGTCCACGTGCGCTTCCGATTCGTGGACTCCGCGGGGCGCGGGTGGCATTCGGAGGAGTTCGACGACTGGGCGGGGATTCTCAGCACCGGCTGGGCATACCTGCCCGCGGGTCAGGCTGTCGATCTCGGCAACATGCTTCAGGTCGATGCGGCGGAGGCGGACCGGATCGCGGGAATCATGCTGTACGTGATCGGGCAGCCGGCGCCGGTGTCCACCCTGCTCCCGCCGAAACGCCTTCAGCTGAAGCCCCGGCCGCACCCTCGCGACGAGTGGGATTACGTGACGTTCGATCTCGACAATCCACGTGGGTACTTCGACGAGCCGAACTACGGCCTGGTGTACCGATCCGCCGAAGGGCGCCTGATCGGTGGCTGGTTCGTCGACCGTGCCTTCTGGTTCCACCTCAAGTCCGAGTTGCCCAAGGGGGAGACCGACCGGTACCCCCAGGGTACGAGCAGGCACACCCTGCCGACCTGGCTCCCGCCGGGCATCCAGCCGGCCGGCGTGACCATGTATCTCTGGCCGTAACCCTGCCGCGCCCACCTTCGCGTGAGGGGGCGGGTGGGACGGGTCGGGCCATAGTAAGGTCCGGACATGGGCGGGGATCGATCTCTCGGGGGCGGGGATCCCACGGCCGTGCACTACGACGAGGAGGAGCGGCCGGCCCGTGAGCTGCGCGGACGTGTCGGGACCGGTGTCGCCCTGGTGGCCGCCGGGACCGGGCTGTTCACGCTCTGGCAGGTGTTCCGGCCGCTGGCGCAGGGCAGCCAGTTCTACCTGATCATCTTCCTGGCCCTCACCCTGCCGCTGATCTTTCTCGCCTACAAGGCGCGGGCCCGCAGCGGGGAACGGCCGACCTGGCTCGACTGGGTGCTGGCCGGCCTCGCGCTGATCGTCTGCCTCTACCCGGTCAACCCGTTCGGGAGCGGATACGACGGCTTCCTCGACCGGCAGGCGCTGCTCGACCCGATCGACGTGGTGTTCGGGGCGGTCCTGCTGGTCCTGGTGATCGAGGCGGCGCGGCGGACCACCGGGCTCGCGCTGCCGATCGTCTGCGGCGCGTTCCTGGCATACGGCTACTACGGCGGCCTCCTCCCGCAGACCTGGCCGATCGCCCACGCCGGACTCGACTTCGCGCAGATCATCGACGCGCTGTACAACTCGGGAAGCGGTTTCTACGGGACGCCGCTGGACGTGGCGGCGACGTACATCGTGCTGTTCACCATCTACGGAGCGGTCCTCGACCTCTCGGGGGCCAGCCGGTTCTTCGTCGACCTGTCGGTGGCCGCGTTCCGCCGGTCGCGCAGTGCCGCCGGGCGCACCGCGGTGGCCGCCGGCTTCCTGCTCGGCACCGTCTCCGGCTCCGGGACGGCGACCGCGGTCAGCGTCGGCGCGGTCACCTGGCCGATGCTGCGCCGCGCCGGGTACCCGCCGGAGCAGGCCGGCGGCATGCTGGCCGCGGCCGGGGTGGGCGCCATCCTGTCACCGCCGACGCTGGGTGCGGCCGCGTTCATCGTCGCGGAGTACCTGGACGTCTCCTACCTGACCGTGCTCGGCTGGGCGATGATCCCGACCCTGCTCTACTACCTCGGGATCGTCCTCGCCGTGGAGATCGACGTACGCCGGTTCGGCGTCCGCGCCGTCGACCCGCCCGAGATCAGCGCCGGGAAGCTGCTCCTACGCCTGGGCTACCACTTCTCGTCGCTGATCCTGATCGTCGTCCTGCTCGCCCTCGGCGAGAGCGCCACCCGCTCGGTGGTCTACGCGACCCTGCTCGCCGTCGCCCTGTCCTTCCTCGACCGGAGCGCCCGGCTCACCCCGTCCCGGCTGTTCCAGGCGCTCGCGGCCGGCGTCCGCGGCGTGCTGCCGGTGGTCGCGGTCTGCACCGCCGCCGGGGTGATCACCGCGATCACCACCAAGACCGGGCTCGGCGCGCAACTGGCGTCGCTGCTGGTCAGCGGCGCCCGAGCGATCACCGACAACCCGACCGCGGTGCTCGCGCTGACCGTCCTGCTGGCCGCCGTGGCGCTCTCCGTCCTCGGCCTCGCCGTGCCGGTCACGGCCAGCTTCATCATCGGCTGGGTGATCATCGGGCCGGCGCTGCTCGGGCTCGGGGTGGGCGCGCCGGCCGCGGCGATGTTCGTCTTCTACTACTCGGTGCTCTCCGAGGTGACCCCGCCGACCGCGCTGGCCGCGGTGGGCGCGAGCGCGATCACCGGGGGACGGACCATGGCGACGATGTGGCAGGCGCTGAAGTACGCGCTGCCGGCCTTCCTCGCCCCGATCGCCTTCGTGCTCACCGAGCGCGGGGAGTACCTGCTGGCCCGCGGGCCGGCGCTCGGGGTGCTGTGGACCAGCGTGGTGGCGGCGCTGGCGGTGTTCGGGCTGGCCATCGCCACCGGCGGCTGGGTGCCGGGGATCGGCCGGGCCGGGGTCGCGAGCCGGGTGGCCGGGGCGGTCGGCGGGCTGTTCCTGCTCTATCTGGCACCGGTCGCGGTGGCGATCGGGCTGGGCGCGCTGGTGATGTCCGCGCTGCTCGCGCTGCTGGAGCGCGATCGGCGTACCGAAAAAGAACCGGAACGGGAACAGCGCACCGCGACCCAGCCGTGACCGATAAGATTCATGACTATCAATAGGGTTGCCTTTCCACGGGGAGAAGCAATGAGACGAATCCTGACCGCCGCGACCGTCACCGCCCTCGTTCTCGCCGCCTCCGCCTGCGGTGGCCGCCAGGACACCGCCGCCACCGACACCGGCGGCGAGGTCACCTGCGACGTCGCCCAGGACACCCGGATCGGCATCGCGACCGGCAACGCGACCGGTGTCTACTTCGCTCTCGGCAACGCATACGCCGAGCAGATCAACGCGGCCGGCGGCAAGGTGCAGGCCACCGCCGCCGAGACCGGCGCCTCGGTGCAGAACATCCAGCAGCTGGTCGCGGGCACCTACGCGGTCGCGTTCTCGCTGGCCGACACCGCCGCCGACGCGGTCAACGGCACCGGCAGCTTCACCGCGAAGCAACCGATCGCGGCGCTGTCCCGGATCCACACCAATTACACCCAGGTGATCGTCCGCAAGGGCGCCGGGATCAAGGACGTGGCCGGGATGAAGGGCAAGCGCGTCTCCACCGGCTCGCCGAAATCCGGCACCGAGGTGATCGCCAACCGCATGCTGAAGGCGGCCGGCCTCGACCCGGCCAAGGACGTCAGCGCCCAGAAACTCGACCTCACCAAGACCGTCGACGGCATGAAGGACGGCACGATCGACGCGCTGTTCTGGTCCGGCGGGCTGCCCACGCCGGGCATCACCGACCTGCTGACGTCCGCGAAGGATCAGGTCGAGTTCCTCGACGTCACCCCGCTGCTGCCGGAGATGCAGAAGATCAACGAGGTGTACCAGGAGGGCACCGTCCCGGCCGCCACATACCAGCTCCCGGCCGACGTCAAGACCATCGTCGTGCCGAACTACCTGCTGGTCCGCGCCGACCTCGACCCCGATGTCGCCTGCGTCCTGACCAAGACCCTCTTCGACCGCAAGCCCCAGCTGGAGCAGGCCAACGCCGCGGCCAAGGAGATCAGCCTCGACACCGCCCGCAAGACCGCGCCGGTGCCGCTCCAGCGCGGCGCCGAGAAGGCCCTCGACAACCTCAACGCCCCAAAATAAACACGATTTGATACGCCTCGGTGACCACCCGGACGAGCCATCCGAACCCAAGCCACCCGAACCGTGCCTCGTCGCGACCGCCGCTCCTCTTGCGGACCGCGACGCAGTTCCGGGCGGAATCCCGGGTCGAGGCAGGCGGTCCCGCCGCTGGCTTTGTTCGCGCGCCGGGCGGTTGCGTTGCTGGGTTTGGTTGCGGGTCGACGCCGGGCGGTCCCGTCGCTCGGCTTGTCCGCGGAGCGGGTCAAGCGGTCGCGCCGCCGTCGATCACCAGGTCGTGCCCGACGGTGAAACCGGACTCCGCCGAGGCCAGCCAGAGGATCGCGCCGGTGATCTCGTCGAGGCTGCCGACCCGGCCGATCGGCAGCGCCGACGCCAGCCGATCGGCCCGGTCCTCCGGTGTCTCGCCGGGACGTAGCGACATCGCGGTATCCGCCGGCCCGGGGCTGACCGCGTTGATCCGGATGCCGTCCCGGATGTACTCCAGAGCGGTGTTCCGGGTCAGCGCGCTCACCGCGGCCTTCGTCGCCGCGTAGGCGCCGAGCCCGGGTCGCCGCCCGTGCGCGCCGATGTTCGACGCCACGTTCACGATCGTCCCGCCGGTGGCGCGCATCAGGCCGATCTCGTGCTTCATCGACAGGTAGACACCGGTCAGATTGGTGGCGACCAGCCGATCCCACTCGGCGGTCGGCAGCTCCGCCAGCGGCATCCCGCCACCGAACACGCCGGCGTTGTTGACCGCGACGTCGAGCCGCCCGAACCGGCCGGCGATGGTGTCCAGCAGCCCCACCACGTCAGCCTCCACCGTGACGTCGGCGACGACCGGGATGCCGCCGGTCTCCGCGAGCGCGTCCTTGTCCCGGCCGGCGACGACCACGGTCGCGCCCTCGGCGGCGAGCGCCCGGGCGGTGTTGCGCCCGATCCCGGACCCGCCCCCGGTGACCAGCGCAACCCTGTCGGTGAATCGTCCACCCATCTCCAGCCCCTTTTCTAGAACGTTCGGTATGAAAACTCGGGCTTTCCTCACGCCCGGCTTTCCGTGCGTCCAGCTCTTCCGCGCGCCCCGGCTTTCCTCGCGCCTGGCTTCTCCGTGCGCCCGCCTTCCGTGCGTCCGCCTTCCGTGCGCCCGCCTTCCGCGGGTCCGCCTTCCGCGGGTCCGCCTTCCGCGGTCCGGTTCTCCGGGCGCTCGTCTTCCGTGGGTCCGGCTTTCCGTGCGCTGAGCTTCCGCGGGTCCGGTTCTCCACGCGCTCGCCTTCCGTAGGTCCGGCTTTTAAGTGGGTCCGGCTTTCCGTGGGTCCGGCTCGCCTGGCGGCGGCTTCCTTGCGCGCCCGCTCAGGGCTGCGCCAGTGCGCTGATCAGCGCGATCGCCTGCGCCGCAGCATCCGGCGCGCGCCCGCTGCCCGGCCGCCCCTTGCCGACCACCCGCAGGCCCTGGAGCAGCACCAGCACCAGCCGTGCCAGCGCCGCCGGATCAGCCTCGCCGGTCAGCTCCCCGCCCGCCCGTGCCCGGCTGAACGCCGAGGTCAGCGCCGCCTCCAGCGCCGACCAACTGGCCTCGACGGTGAGCGCCGCCTCCGTGTCCGCCGGCAGCCGCTCGATCGCCGAGTTGACCACGAAGCAGCCGGCTCGCGCCTCGTCCACGGCCGCATAGTCCCTGATCAGCGCAAACACCGCGGGCAGCGCCGCGCCGGGCCCGGCCAGCCGCGCGACGATCCCCGGGTCGCGCGCCGTCGCATAGGCGTCGAGCGCCTTGAGATACAGCTCGTGCTTGCCGCCGAAGGTGGCATAGAGCCCGGCCCGCGCCACCCCGGTCGCCGCGACCAGATCGGACATCGAGGTCGCCGCGTAACCCTGCTGCCAGAACACCCGCATCGCCCGATCGAGCGCCTCCGCGACGTCGAACTCCTTGTTCCGCCCCACCCCGCCACCCTAACCTTTCCAGAATGATCGGTCCATAAAGGTGAGCCGTGCAACCCTGTCCCGCGGTGACCCCGTGTCTACCGCGACGGATGAACGATGGGGGAATGCATGAGCGACCGTGACGAGGCGTTCGCGGACTACTTCGCGGCCCGGTCAGGCAGCCTGCGCACCACGGCGTACCTGCTCTGCGGTGACTGGCATCGGGCCGAGGACCTGGTCCAGACGGCGTTCACCAAGCTGTACCTGCACTGGAACCGGGTGAACCGCGACGAGTCGCTCGATCCGTACCTGCGCCGTGTGCTGATCCATGCCTTCATCGACGAGGGCCGGTGGGGCTGGTGGCGGCGGGAGCGTCCGCACGACGCGCCGATCGAGCGCCCGGCGGCCGCGCCCGCGCCCGCCGAGGACCGGCTGATGCTGCTCCGGGCGCTCGCCGTGGTCCCGCCCCGCCAGCGCGCGGTGCTGGTGCTGCGCTACTGGCAGGACCTCAGCGTCGAGGAGACCGCGGCCGCGCTCGGCTGTACCGCCGGCACCGTCAAGAGCCAGGCCGCCCGCGGGCTCGCCACGCTGCGCGCCCTGGTCGGTGCGCCCGTCACCGCCGATTGAGGGGAAGAACCATGGAGGAGAACGAGTTCCGCGACGCGCTGCACACCGTGCTGACGCTGAGCCCCGAGCCGCCGCCGATGGCGTCGGCCACGACCATCGCGGCCGGGAAGCGAGCGGAGCGCCGCCGCACCGTGCTGGCCTGCGCCGGCGTGGTGGTCGTCCTGGCGGCGGTGGCCGTCGTCCCGGCCCGCTATCCCGGCACCGATCCCGCGCCGATCGAGGCCGTGGCCCCGGCGCCCAGCGCCGATGGTCAGCCCGATGGAGACGCCGACACCGGGCACCACTACCTGATCGCCCAGAAACTGGTGAACGTGCTGCTGACGAAGGTGCCGACGGGCTATCAGGCGTCGCTCGGGCGGTTCGGCGACGGCAACAGCCTGGCCCGGACGGACGTCGTGAACGGGGTGTGGAGTTACGTGACGACCGTGAAGATCACCAAGGGTGGCAGCGCCGGGGAACTGGCGGCCGAGCTGCACGAGCCGGACAAGCGGCCCACGGACCCGTGCGCGCTGACCGCGTCGTTCTGGGGCGGCGCCGCGACGTGCCAGGTGCGGAAGGTGGGTTCCGCGGTGGTCGGTGTCGCGACGGCCACCGACGCCCTCCATCAGTACGAGCAGTGGGTCGCCTACCGCTACCCGGACGGTGGCGTGGTCGTCGTGGGACAGGACCGTGACTCGTCGTTCGAGGCGATCCCGTCGCTCGCCGAACTGCCCTTCACGGCGACCGAGTTGGCCCGGCTCGCCACCGATCCGGAATTCCGGGTCACGAGCTGAGTCGCGCGCGGGTCCTACCATAGATGGAAATCGATCATGAAACGGTTGTCCGGGTCGTGATCGCCAACTATCCACGGGGGAGTGGAAAGTGCGTACACGTAAGAAGTTATCCCTGTTCACCGCCGGGTTCCTGACCCTGCTCACCGGCGCCGCCCTCGCTCCGGCCGCGGCCGTGGCCGCGGTGGGGCCGACCGTCACCACCCTGCCGTTCACCCACCCGTCCGACGTGGTCAGCGCCGGGAGCCGGGTCTTCGTCAGCGGCGGCCCCGACTCCAAGCAGATCGCCGTGACCGACGCGGTCGGCACCGTCACCGGCAGCATCGACGGGCTGGACGGACCCACCAAGCTCCAGCTCAGCACCGATCGCCGGACCCTCTACGTGACCCTGCGATCGGCCGGGAAGATCGCCGCGTTCGACACCGGCTCGCTGCGGCGCACGGCCACCTGGAACGTCGGCGAGGGAACCTGCCCGTCGTCGCTCGCCTACACCGGCCGGTATGTCTGGTTCGGCTACGGGTGCGAGGACGGGAAGGGCAACATCGGCCGGATCGACCTCCTGCGCGGACCGACCCTGGTGACCAAGGGGCTCGCCGACACCGATTTCTACTACCCGCCGCTTCTCGCGTCGGCCGTGCGCAACACCAGGGTGCTGCTCGCGGGTGAGCGGAGCCTCAGTCCCTCGGTCGCCATCGCCTACGCCATCGGGGTTGACGGCAAACTGACCCGGACCAGCGAAACGACCTGGGAGAACTCCGGTAGCAACGGGGCAGACCTGGCGCTCGACCCGGCCGGTGCCACCGCGTTCAAGGCCAGTGGCTCGCCCTACCACGTGCAGTCGTTCCCGGTCGAGAACATGGCCAAGACCGGGACGGCGTACGAGACCGGGTCGTATCCCAGCGCCGTCGACGTCTCGCGGGACGGCACCCGGGTCGCGGGCGGCGTCTTCGCCTGGTACGACCCGGACGTCTTCGTGTTCAACCTGGACGGCACCGTGGTCACCCAGTTCGAGCTGGGCGGGACGGACCACACCCTGACGCCGGGCGCCCTGGCGTGGTCGCCGGACGGCAGTCTGCTGTACGCGCTGAGTGACGGCGGCTACCCGTACACGACGCCGGCCCAGCTGCACGTCCTGCCGGTCCCGGCAGCCTGATTAATGCGTTGCCGGTCCGGGGCGGGCCACCTAGGTTGGGACACAGCTTCGAGCCCCTCAGGGAGATCACGACCATGCTGTGTACCTACCTTTATCTCGCCCCGGACCGGTGGCGCGGCTGAGCCGCTCGCGAGCTTCGCGCCGCCGTTCCCATCTCCAGGGGATGGCGGCTTTTTCATGCCCTCGTAGCCCAACTGGCAGAGGCCCGGCGTTGAGGACGCCGGTGGTGCGCGTTCGAATCGCGCCGAGGGCACTGCGTGACATCGCACGCCATGCGGGCGCGCCGACGCTGGAGAGTCGGACCCGGCTGTAAACCGGTTGCCTATGGCTGAGCAGGTTCGAATCCTGCCGCCCGCACGCACGATCGCATGCCCGAGTGGTCAGGGGACCGTCTGCAAAACGGTAGACGCCGGTTCGAATCCGGCTGCGATCTCCGAAAAGGACAAGAGGATCATGAGCCGGGCCGCGGCGGGCGATCACGCGGGCGGCGCCGGAGCGTAGCGAGCAGGCTGGCCGGCCGCGCGCGCCAAGGGTCCGCGGTGGCACGTCACGTCTCGAGTCGCGCGCCGGCGCTCCCATAGATACGATTCGATCAAAGCGCGGGGGGTCGGCTCTCGCGCGGACGTTCGCACAGCAATCCATGGGGGAAAACAGTGCGTAACTCGAAGCGCTTCACCGCGCTCGTAACCACGCTCGTGGCCGGCCTGGCCGGCGCCGCGATCACGCCCGCCGCGGCCGTGGCCGCGCCCGTACCGATCGTCACCACCCTCCCGTTCAGCAACCCGTTCGACGTGGCCACCACCGGTGACCGGGTCTTCGTCAGCGGCGGCAGCGAGTCGACGCAGATCGCCGTTACCGACGCGGCCGGCAAGCTCACCGGGACCGTCGACGGGCTGGAGGGGCCCACCAAGCTGCAGCTCAGCAACGACCGCAAGACCCTGTACGTGGCGCTGCGGGCGGCCGGCAAGATCGCCGCGTTCGACACCGGTTCGCTGCTGCGCTCGGCCACCTACGACATCGGTGAGGGCACCTGCCCGTCGTCGCTCGCCTACACCGGCCGATTCATCTGGTTCGGCTACGGGTGCGGCGGCTGGGAGGGCAACATCGGCAGGATCGACCTCGGGCGGCACCCGGCCGTGGTGACCAAGGGGCTCGCCGACACGACGTTCTACACCCCGCCGCTGCTCGCGTCGGCGGTGCGCAACACCAAGGTCCTGCTCGCCGGTGACGAGGGTCTGAGCCCGTCGGCGACCATCGCGTACGGGATCGGCACCGGCGGCACGCTGACCCGGATCAGCGGCACCACGTCGGAGAACTCCGGAGGCAACGGGCAGGACATCGCGCTGAATCCGGCCGGGACCATCGCGTTCTCGGCCAGCGGCGCGCCCTACCACGTGCAGTCCTACCCGGTCGCCGACATGACCCAGACCGGGACGGCGTACGAGACCGGCGCGTACCCGAGCGCCGTCGACATCTCCCGGGACGGCACCAGGGTCGCGGGCGGGGTCTTCGCCTGGTACGACCCGGACGTCTTCGTCTTCACCCTGGACGGCGCCGTGGTCACCCAGTTCGAGCTGGGCGGGACCGATCACACCCTGGTGCCCGGCGCCCTGGCCTGGTCGCCGAACGGCCGCCGGCTGTACGCGGTGAGCAACGACGGCTACCTGCACACCACGCCGGCCCAGCTGCACGTATTGCCGGTCCCGGCGGCGTGAGCCCAGCCGGCTGATCAATAGCGTTGCCGGTCCGGGGCGGGCCGCACAGGTTGGACGCAGTTCCGAGCTCCCAGGGAGACTTGATCACGCTGTGTTCCTGCCTTGGTCTCGCCCCGGACCGGTGACGCGGCCGAGTCCGCTCGCGAGCTGGCAGCGGCCCGGTGGTGAGGACGCCGGTGGTGTGCGTTCGCATCGCGCCGAGGGCACAGCATGGCGACAAAAAATCATGAACCGGCCCGCGCCAGGCGTGGTACACCCCGGCAAGAGATGAAACTCCCGCCTGAGGGGAGACCGGGATGACCACCATGACGCAGCCTCGAGTCCTCGCCTTCCGTCGTTCGAACCGCGTCGCGCGCGTCGCGATCGTGGCCTTCATAGTCCTCAACCTCGCCGCGGTGCAGGTGATGTTCGCCGCCGCCGGCCCCGCTCACAACCTTTTGGGTACGATCGGCCGCCTGCTCGGCCTGTACCTGGCACTGGTCATGGCGTTCCAGCTTCTGCTGGTCGCCCGCCTGCCGATGGTCGACCGGGCGTTCGGGATGGACCGCCTCACCTCCTGGCACCGCTGGACCGGCATGACGATCTTCTGGCTGGTGCTGGCCCACCCGACGTTCGTGCTACTCGGCTTCGCCCGCCTGGACGGGATCTCCTTCCTGGACGAAGTCGTCAACCTGGCCAAGCAGCCGCCGGTCCTGCTCGGCATGATCGCCGCCGGGCTGATCCTGGTGATCGTGACACTGTCCGTGCGGGTCGCCCGGCGCCGGCTCTCCTACGAGACCTGGCACGCCATCCACTTCCTGCTCTACGTCGTCGTGCTGCTCGGCGTGCTGCACCAGGTGTACGAGGGCACCGCCTTCAAGGTCAACCTGGTCACCCAGGCGTACTGGTGGGGACTGTGGACGTTCGCGCTCGGCAGCCTGCTCGCCGGCCGCCTGGTGGTCCCGTTGATCCGCAACTCCCGCCACCGGCTGCGGGTGGCCGCGGTCGTCTCCGAGTCGGACGACACCGTGTCGGTGCACGTCACCGGCCGCGACCTGGACCGGCTCCACGCTCGTGCGGGGCAGTTCTTCCTCTGGCGCTTCCCCGGTTACAACAAGTGGTGGCAGGTCAACCCGTTCTCGCTGTCCGCCGCGCCGAACGGCCGTTCCCTCCGGCTCACCGCCAAGGGCATCGGCACCACCAGCGCCGGCCTGCGCGACCTGCCGATCGGCGCGAAGGTCTACGCCGAGGGCCCGTACGGGGCGTTCACGGCGGCGCACCGGACCCGCGGCGCGACGGTGCTGATCGCCGGCGGCATCGGCATCACCCCGATCCGCGCGCTGCTGGAGGACCCGGACCTGACCGGGCATGTAGTCGTGCTCTACCGGGTACGTAGTGCTCAGGACGCGGTCCTCCTCGGCGAGTTGCGCAATCTGGCCGACGTCCGCCAGGCCCGCCTGCACCTGCTGACCGGCCGCACCGGAACCGACTACCAGCCCTTCGCCCCGGAACGCCTCCTGGCCCTGGTCCCCGACATCACCGCCCGCGACGTCTACGTCTGCGGCCCCAACCCGATGACCACGTCCGTCCTGGACAGCCTCCGCCGCCTCCGGGTCCCGTCCCGCCAGGTGCACGCCGAAAGGTTCCGCCTGGCCGGCTGAAGACGGGACCGTCCGGACGATGCCCCCGGACGGTCCTGGCGAAGGTCCCGGGCGCTGCCTCCGTATGGGGGAGGCAGCGCCCGGGCCTCACCACCGGTGGTGCCCACCTGTCACCCGAGCAGCGCCGGTCTCTCACCCCGGAATCCTCACCGCCCGTGGCCCGCTGCCGGTCACCCGAGCAGTGCCGGTGTCTCACCCTGGAATCCTCACCGCCCGTGGCCCGCTGCCGGTCACCCGAGCAGTGCCGGTGTCTCACCCTGGAATCCTCACCGCCCGTGGCCCGCTGCCGGTCACCCGAGCAGTGCCGGTGTCTCACCCTGGAATCCTCACCGCCCGTGGCCCGCTGCCGGTCACCCGAGCAGCGCCGGTGTCTCACCCTGGAATCCTCACCGCCCGTGGCCCGCTGCCGGTCACCCGAGCAGCGCCGGTGTCTCACCCTGGAATCCTCACCGCCCGTGGCCCGCTGCCGGTCACCCGAGCAGCGCCGGCTCCATCGGGCGCGCTTCGGTCGGTGCGCGAGCGCCGGCTTTCCTGAAGTCGGGGGCCGTGCCGGGGATACTTCGCGGCATGACGGATGCGGGGCTGCTGCTGGTGGCGATTGTCGAGATGGCCGACGGGCATGCCGAGGCGGGCCAACGCTATGAGGACGACGTCCTCGCGCTGCTGCCCCGCCACGGCGGCACTCTGGAACGCCGCACCCGGGATGCCGCGGGCGGCGAGGAGGTGCACCTGATCCGGTTTCGCGACCGGGCCGGCTACGAGAGCTTCATGACCGACCCTGATCGTCTCGCCCTGCGCGCGACCCTCGGCGACGCCGCCCCGGCCACCCGCGTCATCGAGGTCCGCGACGTATAGCCCGTCTCGAGGAAGCGGCCGCCACTGTCCACATCGGGGACCGGTAGGGGAGCGGCCGGCTTGCTCGGGGGTCAGGTCAGGGTGACGGCGATGGCCAGGCGGGCGGTTCCGTGGCGGTGGCCTTGGGCAGGCGGGTGGGTGCAGGCCGGGGCCTGGATGACGGCCGAGGCGCTGGCCGAGCGGATGGTCTGGTGGTAGTGGGTCTTGGGCAGGCAGGCAGGCAGGCGGGTGGGCCGGGGCCGGGGCCGGGGCAGTGGCCGGGCGGTTGGTGTGATGACGGCGATGGCCAGGCGGGCGGTTCGGTGGCGGTGGCCTTGGGCAGGCGGGTGGATGCAGGCCGGGGCCTGGATGACGGCCGAGGCGCTGGCCGAGCGGATGGTCTGGTGGCAGTGGGTCTTGGGCAGGCAGGCAGGCAGGCGGGTGGGCCGGGGCCGGGGCGGTGGCCGGGCGGATGGTGTGGTGGTGGCGGGGCTGGGCGGGCCGTGGGTTCAGGTCAGGGACATGGCGGCGGCCAAGGCCGTGGCCAGGACGTAGAGCCAGGTGGCCAGGCGGACGGTCTGGTATCGCCGGGGTTCGGCCTGGCCGGCGGCCCGCAGCAGGACTGCCAGCAGCGGGAGGACCAGGATGGCGTGCAGGGCTACGCCGTGGACTGGTTTCAGGAAGCCGGCGGTTTCGTAGGCGACGGCGGGGCTCTGTGTGCGGTAGAGGACCGTGCCCCTGGCGATCATCGCGACGCCGGTGGCCAGGGTGAGCAGGAGCAGCGCCCAACCGGCGCGCAGGGCCAGGCGGAGATCGGACGGGCCGCGGATCCGGCCGCGTAGCGCGATGACCGCGAAGGTGACCAGCGTGGCCACGAGCACCGCGCCGCCGACGGCCAGGGACATGGCGATCGCCTGGGACGCCGGGGTCTCGGTGTTGAAGTGGGACGGCACCCGGCGCCAGGCCTGGACGGTGATGCCGGTGACCTCGAGGACGCAGTCGGCGGTGAAGATCCCGAGCAGCCAGGTGCGCAACCGTGGGCTCATCACCAGATAACTCGTCACCCAGGCGACGGTGATCAGGGTGAGCCCGAAGGACAGGCCGAAGGTGGTCGGTTTGCGCCAGGAGACCGGGCCCTCCCACGGGCCGCCGTCGACCAGGAAGACGCCGAAGTGCACCACGCCGGAGAGCATCAGCAACGCTCCGACCAGGTGGGCGATCCGCTCCACCGGCCGCAGCGCGCCGAGGCGGGTCGCGGCGCCGAGAACCTGGGTCATGCCTCGATCCTGCCGCGCGCCCGGCGATCCGTCGTCGGACCCAGGTCGTATTCCGGAAGTACGCCCCAGGTCTTACACCGGAGCCGCCCCGTGCGCGGAGGAGCGCAGGCGCGGAGGCGGAGGGCAGCGGGAGGGAGGCGCGGAGGAGTGCGGGCGCGGAAGGACGGACAGTGGGGCGGAGGGCCGCGGAGGCGGTCTGGCACAAATCGACTCGCGTGAGGGCGTCGGGCTGGAGCATGATCACCCCATGAGTGCCAGGTTGCGGGCGTTGGGCCAGGAGGCCGCCCGGATCGCCGAGGAGGGCCATTACACCGGCCCCGACGGACGGGTCGAGATCGCGGACCAGGTCGCCCGCGCGGTGGCCGGCACCCGGTTGCACCTGCCCGGGGACACCCTGCCGGAGCCCACCCCCGCCGCCGGCCCGCCGGTGATCGAGGTGACCGCGGAAAGCACCCTCTGGGCCGCCCGCCGGCTCGGCACCGACCCGGCCTGCCTCAACTTCGCCTCGGCACGCAACCCGGGCGGCGGCTTCCTCAACGGCGCCCAGGCCCAGGAGGAGAGCCTGGCCCGCAGCTCGGCGCTCTACCCGTGCCTGCTGGCGGCCGGTGACTTCTATGCCCACCACCGGGCGGAACGCTCGCTGCTCTACACCGACCGGATCATCTACGCGCCGTCGGTCCCGGTCTTCCGCGACGACAAGGGACGGCTCCTGCCCACGGCGTACCCCGTCTCCTTCCTCGTCTCGGCGGCCCCGAACCGGTCCGCGATCGCCCGCAACCAGCCGGAGTCCCTGCCGGAAATCTCCACGACGCTGGCCCGCAGGGCCGCGCGGGTGCTCGCCGTCGCCGCCGCGCACGGCCACCGTGAGCTGGTCCTCGGCGCCTGGGGCTGCGGCGTCTTCGGCAACGACCCCGCCGAGGTGGCCCGGATATTCGCCGAGGCGCTGACGGTCAGCCCCTGGTTCGACCGGGTGGTCTTCGCGATTCTGGACCGCGGAGGCGCCACCCGGCAGGCCTTCGAGAGGGTTTTCCGCACCTAGGATGATGTGGGTGGCCGACGACTTCGACGATCCGCTGGTCAGGTTCGGGCGCTGGGCACTCGCCAAGGTCTGGTTCGGCGGCGTGGTCTCCGGCGCCTACGCGCTGGGCCGCCACTACCACTGGCCGCAGGCCTTCCTCACCGCCGCCGCCGTGCTGGGCGCCGTGGCCATCGCGCTGACCTGCTCGTTCCTGCCGATCTGGACCCGGCACCGGCCGAGCGGCATCCCGGTCGTCGACGTCGGCCTGCGGGTGATGGTCTGGGGCGGCCTGGTCGCCTCGGTGATCGCCCTGCTGATCGGCACCCCCGCGGTCGGCATGGTGGCGGCGGCGCTGCTGCTCACCACGGCCGCGCAGACCTTCGGCGACCCGTTCGTCCCGTTCCTGCACCGCCTCCAGATCACCCCGAAAGTGACTCACATATCCGGAAAAAGCAGGGCCAAGGCGAGCTAGTAAACGTCTGTTTACTTCGCCATGACGGAACCGTCGCCCTCCGTACCCCTCCGCGGCGTCCACGGCACCGTCACCCTCACCTGGGCCGCCACGGGCGCTCGCCACGTCACCGTCTACGCCGGCTGGGCCAGCGCGGCGATCCTGACCGCGCTCGGCGTGCCGCGCGCGACGGTGCTCCAGGACTACCTGCTCAGCAACGTCTACAACGCCGCGACCCTGGCCCGGGTGCCGGCCGCGATCCGGCCGGGTTACCAGGCCGTGCTCGACGTCCGGGCCGAGTACCTGCAGTCCGGCTACGACGAGATCGCTGCGAGGTACAGCACCTTCGACAAGTACCTGACCGAGGGCCTCGGCTTGCGCGCCGAGGACCTGCGGGCGCTGCGCGCCCAGTTGCTGATCGGCTGAGGTCCGCCGGGCGCACGGTTGGTTCCGCTTTCGGTACGCCCGGAGCACGGCACTCCCCGCACCCGGGGCCGGCCCGCTCCGGGCGTACCGAAAGCGCGAAGCGAGCAGGGAGCGGCAGCGGGCCGTGAGCGTCGGCCGGGCCTCAACCCGTCGGTGCCGGTGCCGATGGGGCAGGTATGAAACGGCTCTGGGTGGATGTCGGCGGGACCTCAAGATCATGGCGGTCGGGGACCTGACGAGTCTGGTGGGAGGCTTCCGCCACTAGCCGACAGTTTCGTCCCTTTTCCCCTACAGGTGCTCCATCATCCTGGTCATGGTCCCTCTTCCGTCTTCCCCCAACCGGAGGCTCCGATGAAGATCGATCTGTACGGCCGCCTGGCCGAGCCCGCCCGCCTCTCCGAACTGGCCCGCTACGACCTGACCGATCCGGCCCTGCGATCGGCGCTCGACGAGGTGGCCAAGCGCAGCGCGAAACTGCTGGAGGCCCCGGTGTCGCTGGTGTCGGTGCTGGGCGCGGACGCGCAGCAGATCGTCGGGGCCTACGGGCTGGGCGAGTGGCAGGCGGCCGCGCAGGGAGCGCCCGCCGAGTGGGCGGTGTGCAGCCGGACCGTGCTCAACGGGGAGCCGTACTGCGTGGCCGACTTCAGCGAGGACCCGGCCCATGCGGCCAACCCGTTCCTGGCCACCACCGGCCTGCGCAGCTATTTGGGTGTCCCGCTGGCCGCGCCGGACGGGACCATGCTCGGCGCGCACTGCGTGGTGGACGCCCGCCGCCGCATCTACACCGATGTGGACCTGGCGATTCTCGGCGACAGCGCGGACGAGGCGATGGAGGCGCTGCTACGGTTCCGGCGGTGAATCCCGATACTGGCGCCGGGCTGCTGCACCGGCTCACGTCGTACCTGCCGGACCGCGAGTGGGACGTCCCGGTGGACGACCCCCGGGTGCGTCACGACCTGGTCCCCAACGATCCTGCCACGCTGCCCCCGCCGATGAAGGCGTACCCGGACGGGGCCGAGGTGCTGGCGCTGCCGCGCGAGCTGCCCGACCCGGGGGTGAGCGCCACGGCGGTGCTGGCCGGTGTCGCGGCGCCGGCCCGGCCGCTGGACGCCGCGCAGCTGGGCCGGGTGCTGTTCCTGGGCGCGGGAGTGGTGCGCACCGCCGAGCGCAACGGACGGCAGGTCCTGTTCCGGGCCGCCGGGTCGGCCGGTGCCCGGTTCCCGCTGGAGCTTTACGTCAGCGCCCGCGGGGTGATCGGCGTCCCGGACGCGATGTACTGGTACGACCCGCTGCGGCACGCCCTCGTCCGGATCGCCCCGGCCGCCGCCGGCGAGGTGTCCACCCTGGTCGTCACCGGGGTGCCGTGGCGGACCGGCTGGCGGTACGCCGAACGCGGCTGGCGCCACCTGTACTGGGACGCCGGCACCCTGCTGGCGCAGCTCGGCGCCGCGGCCGGCAGCGCCGGCCTCACGCCCCGGTTGCGCTCCGAGTTCCCGGACGCGGCCGTGCGCCGGCTGGTCGGCGCGGACGGCGTGCACGAGTACCCGCTGGCGCTGCTCTCCCTCGGCGACGGCGACCCGGCGATCGACCCGGCCGGGCAGGCGCTCCCCGGCGAGCTGCCCGAGGTGGAGTTCCCGCTGTGCACCGCGGCGCAACGGGCCGGCGAGCGGGACACCCTGGGCGACCCGTGGCCGGACGCCCCGGCCCTGTCCGAGGTGCCCGAGTCCGCCTCGCTCGACGAGGTGGTCCGGCGACGCGGTTCGCAGCGGCGGATGGACCGGTCCCGGACCCTGCCGCCGGAGCTGCTGCGCTGGTCCATGGCGGCGGCGCTGCGCGGGATCAGCGTGCCGCACTGGGTCGCGGTGCACGGCGTCGACGGCGTGCCGCCGGGCCTGTACCGCTGGCCGGACCTGGCGAAACCGCTGCGCGCCGGGGACCTGCGCGGCGAGCTGCTGCGCATCTGCCTGGACCAGGGGCTGGCCGCCGACGCCGGATACGTGGCGATCGCCGCCGTGCCGCTCGCCGGCCTCGACGACCGGGGCTATCGCGACGCCCAGCTGGCGGCCGGCCTGGTCGAGGGCAGGCTGCACCTGGCCGCGTACGCCCTGGGCGCCGGCGCCTCCGGGATGACCTTCCTCGACTCGGAGGTGCCGGGACTGCTGGGCGAGCCGGACGATCTGGCGACGCTGCTGTTCACCTGCGTGGGCGTCCCGGAATACCGCTCCCGCCCCGGCGGCGGCCCGGGCGCCCCGGTCGCCGTCCGGACGGTCATGCCCCGGCTGGCAGACTCCTGACATCGGCCTGCCAGCGCCACTGCGTCTGGCGGGCCCGGCCGGGCAACGCGACCCGGCCGGTGCACCAGAGCAGGGTGGGCCAGGGTTCCTGACCGGCCGGCGCGTCCGGGAACAGGCGCCGGAGGACGCGGGCGCAGACGTCCGGGTCCGGTGACCAGGCGAACTCGAGGGTGCCGGCCAGGTCCCACAGGTGGACCAGGACCTCGACGATGCCCATCGCGGCGAAGCCGGACGCGTCGGCCAGGCCGAACGGGTGGAAGCCCCGCCGCTCCGGCGGGGCGGCCCGGACGACCGCGGCGAGCAGGCCGCCGGCCGCCTCGAGGACCTGGAGCAGCCCGGCGTTGCCGTCGGCGTGCTGGACGTAGACGGTGAGCGCGGGCGCGTCCGGGCGGGCCCGCCGGTAGCCCCACGGCACATACCGATCGGCGGGCGGCTGGTCGGCGGCGAGCTGGCCGGCGTATGCGAACAGGTCGTCGGCGACGTGCTCCACCGTCTCCCAGCAGGACCAGCTGAGGTCGCCGGCCGGGGCCTGCCAGTCCTGCCCGGCCGCGGTGCGCAGCGCCTCGGTGGCCGCCGCGACCACGCCGCGTACGTCGCCGGAGTCCACAAGTGATCGGTTCATCCGCCAAAAATGTCATACCCCGCGCGCATCATCGCGGCATGGGAGAACCAGCCATGCCGATCCGTCGCCGCCTCGAGTTGTCCATCGGCGAGACCCGCCTGCGTTTCCAGCAGCTCGTCCGCCTCACCGGCCTGACCGGCCAGGTGACCGTGGTGGTCGACGGTGGCCGCCCGATCGCCGCCATCGTCCCGGCCCGCGACGTCCTGGAGCCACCGCCCGACCCCCCGAAACCGGCCGCCGCCCCCGGTCCCGAGGCCGGCGCGGGCTGGCTGCGCCGGATCGAGAAGGTGCGGGAGGACGTGCGCCGGCAGCACGCCGGCCGCATCCGGGAGCTGTCCCACGCCCTGGACGAGGCGTGGCAGTTGCTCGACCAGCTGCACCCGCCGGGCACCGACCGCCACGTGGACACCCTGCGTGCGGCCCATGGAGACGTGCGTCGCAGCCAGTGATCAATCACCACTTGACCTATCGGGACGGAGGTAAGATCGGCTGATGGCACGCCAGCTCGATCTTTTCGTACCCGGGGTGGTGTTCCTCGACGTCATCTTCACCGGGCTGCGGGAGCTGCCCGAGCCCGGCACCGAGGTGCGGGCCTCCGGGATGGGGTCGTGCCCCGGCGGCGTGGCCAACCTGGCGGTCGCGGCCAGCCGGCTCGGCCTGCGCACCGGGCTCGGCACCGCGCTGAGCACGGACGCGTATGGCGAATTCTGTCATCAGGTGCTCAGCCGCCAGGAGGGAATCGATCTCTCCGCGTCCCGCCGACTCGACGACTGGCACTCGCCGGTCACCGTCTCGCTCGCCTACGACCGCGACCGCAGCATGATCACCCACGGGCATCCGCTGCCCACCGACGCCGAAGGCCTGGTCAACGGTCTGCCGGGCACCCGCGCGGCGGCGGTGAGCCTGGGCGGCTCGAGCACCGGCTGGGTGCCCCGGGCGGCGAGCGACGGCACCCTGATCTTCGCCGACGTCGGCTGGGACGAGACCGACCAGTGGGATTTCGACGCCCTCGCGGTGCTGCCCGACTGCCACGCCTTCCTGCCCAACGCGGTCGAGGCGATGCGCTACACCCGCACCGCGACCCCGAGCGCCGCCCTCGACAAGCTGGCCGGCCTGGTCCCGATCGTGGTGGTGACCGACGGCGGTGACGGTGCGCTCGCCGTCGACTCGGCGACCGGTGAGGTGGCGACCGTGCCGGGCGTCCCGGTCGAGGCGCTCGACCCGACCGGTGCCGGTGACGTCTTCACCGCCGGGTTCATCGCCGGCACGCTCGGCGGGTGGCCGCTCGCCGACCGCGTGGCTTTCGCGAATCTGGTGGCCGCGCTCTCCGTGCAGCACTTCGGCGGGTCCCTGTCGGCGCCCGGGTGGGGCGACATCGCCGACTGGTGGCAGGCCATGCTGCGGGTCGCCGAGCGGCGCCATCCGGAGTCCAGCGAGGGGCAGCTGGCCCGCCGGTTCGGCTTCCTGCCCGAGGTGATCCCGCCGGGCCGGCGCAATGCCGTGCACCGGGCCACCGCGACGATCGCCCAGCTGTCCGACGCGCACGCCGAGCAATGACGCCGGTCCGCCGAGCGCCGACGCCCCAGCGGCGGGCGATGACGCCGGGGGACGAGCGGTGACCGCGCGCCGGCGCGACACCCTCGCGGGCTATGCCCTGCTCGCACCCAGCCTGGTCGGCGTCGGCGGGTTCCTGCTGCTGCCGGTCGCGATCGTGCTCGGCATCAGCCTGTTCCGCTGGGACCTGGTCAGCCCGGCCCACTGGACCGGCCTGGACAACTATCACTCGATCCTCACCGACCCCGCGTTCGGCCGGTCCCTCGCCGTCACCGCGTTCTTCGTGCTGCTGGTCATCCCGGTGCAGACCGCGCTCGGCCTGACCGCCGCGGTCCTGCTCGACCAGCGGCTGCCCGGCTCCACCGTCTTCCGGGCGATCCTGGTGCTGCCCTGGATCAGCGCCCCGCTCGCCCTCGGCGTGGTCTGGCGCTGGCTGCTCGACCCGTCCGACGGCGCGGTGAACCAGCTGCTCGGCCACCGCGTCGAGTGGCTGACCAGCCCGGTCCTGGCGCTGCCGTCGGTCGCCGCGGTCACCGTCTGGACCAATGTGGGCTATGTGGCGCTGTTCTTCCTGGCCGGGCTGGCCGGCATCCCGCCGCAGTACGCCGAGGCCGCCCGGATCGACGGCGCCGGGCCGTGGCAGCGGTTCCGCGCGATCACCCTGCCGCTGCTCCGGCCGACCATGTTCTTCGTCCTGGTCACCGGCGTGATCAGCAGCTTCCAGGTGTTCGACACGGTCTACGCGATGACCCAGGGCGGGCCGGCCGGGCGCACCGAGGTGGTGGCCTACGCGATCTACCGGGAGGCGTTCGTCGACTTCCGGATGGGCCGGGCGGCGGCCATGTCCGTGCTGCTGTTCCTGCTGTTGATCACGGTGACCATCGCGCAGCAGTCCTATTTCCGCAGGCGGACGACGTACGAGATGGGGTGAGGATCTTGCGGCGTGCGGTGCTGACCTACCTGGCGCTGGGACTCGGTGCGATCGTGATCCTGGCGCCGTATTTGATGAGCGTGCAGACGTCGGTGAAGACGCCACGCCAGTTCGCCCAGCAGCCGCCGCTGGCCCCACCCGACCCGGTGACCGGGGCGAACTACGCGAAGCTTCTGGTCGGCGGGCACACCCTGATCCCGCCGCTGGTGATCACCGTGCAGGTCGTGCTGGTGGTCGTCCTCGGCCAGCTGACCTGCTCGGTGCTGGCGGCGTACGCGTTCGCCCGCCTCGACTTCCCGGGCCGCGACGCGCTCTTCTGGGTCTACCTCGCGACCCTGATGGTGCCCGCCGTCGCGGTGCTGGTGCCCAGGTTCGTGCTGCTCAGCGAGGCCGGCCTGGTCAACACGTTCTGGGGCATCGTGCTGCCGGCGACGTTCGGCTCGCCGTACGCGATCTTCCTGCTCCGCCAGTTCTTCCGCGCCGTCCCGCAGGAGCTGCTCGACGCCGCCCGGATCGACGGCGCCGGCCACCTGCGGGTGCTGCGGCACGTGCTGCTGCCGCTGAGCCGCCCGATCCTGGCCACCCTGCTGATCATCACGGTGGTCACCCACTGGAACGACTTCCTCTGGCCGCTGGTGGTCACCAGCGGCGCGCGGTGGCAGGTGCTCACCGTCGCGGTCGCCGGCCTGCAAAGTCAGTACCACGGCAACTGGACGCTGGTCCTGGCCGCCACCACGCTGGCGACCCTGCCGCTGCTCGTGCTCTTCGTGATCTTCCAGAAGCACATCGTCCGATCGATCACCATCTCCGGGATGAGGTGAGCACATGCGACGCATCGCTCTGGCCCTGCTCCTGCTGCTGGCGGGCTGCTCGGTCGCCGGCGGCGACACCGGCGACGGCAAGACCACGGTCACCTTCCGCCTCTGGGACGACCAGGTGGCCAAGGCCTACGAGCAGTCCTTCGCCGGCTTCGAGAAAGCACATCCGGACATCAAGGTGAACGTCCAGCTGGTGCCGTGGGCCGACTACTGGACCAAGCTGCCCGCCGACATCGCGGCGGGCACCACCGCGGACATCTTCTGGACCAACACGTCGAACTTCGGCATCTACGCCGACAACAACCAGCTGCTGCCGGTCGACCCGGATCCGGGCTGGACCAAACCGGTCGTCGACCTCTATACCCGCAACGGCAAGCTGTGGGGCGTGCCGCAGCTGTGGGACTCGATCGCGCTCTTCTACAACAAGGACCTGGTCGCCAAGGCGGGTGTCGACCCGGCCGCGCTCACCTGGGATCCGACCGGCGCGCACGACACGCTCCGGGCCGCCGCGCGGAAGCTGACCGACCCGGCCACCGGCACCTTCGGCATCAACGCCGCCTTCGACCAGCAGGCCATCGTGTGGGACTTCGTCGGCTCGAACGGCGGCAGCTGGCAGTCCGGCGACACCTTCGCCTTCGCCGGCCGGCCGAAGACCGAGCAGGCCGTGCAATACGTCGTCGACCTGATCAACAAGGACCACGTGGCGCCCTCGGCCGCGGACACCAACACCAACGGCGACAAGACGCTGCAGCTGTTCACCCAGGGCAAGCTCGCGCTGTTCCAGTCCGGGCCGTACCACTTGAAGAGCATCCAGGAGGGCGCCGGGTTCGCCTGGGGACTGGCCCCGATGCTGAAGGGTCCGGCCGGCCGGGTCGGCGTGGTGCACGGGGTCGCCGCGGTCGCCTCGGCCAAGACGGCGCACCGGGACGCCACCACCGAGGTGCTCAAGTGGATCGGCTCGGCCGACGGGCAGAAACCGATCGCCGAGGGCGGCTACGCGTTCCCCGGGGTGACCGCGGCGCAGCCGGCCTTCGTCGACTACTGGCGGAAACAGGGCGTCGACCTGCAACCGTTCCTGGACTCGGCGACCGGGACGACCTTCCCGGCGCCGGTCGGGCCCAAGGTGGGTGCCGGCGGGACGGCCTACACGCCGATCCTGCAACAGGTGTTCCTCGGCCAGCTCGGCGTCGCGGACGGCTTGCGGAAAGCGCAGGACGCCGGAAACGAAGCGATGAAGGGCTGACCGGCTTCATGAGAAATGACGAGGGCTGACATGCGACTGACCATTCTGGGCGGCGGCGGCTTCCGGGTGCCGCTGGTCTACAAGGCGCTGCTCGCCGATCACCGGAAAACCGGGATCACCGAGGTGGCCTTGCAGGACGTGGACCCGGGACGACTCGACGGGATCGGCCGGGTGCTGGCCGCGCTGGCCCGCGACGTCCCGGACGCGCCCGCCGTGGTCGCCACCACCGACCTGGACGAGGCGCTGACCGGGGCGGCGTTCATCTTCTCCGCGATCCGGGTCGGCGGGCTGCGTGGCCGGGTGGTCGACGAGCGCGTCGCCCTCGACGCGGGGGTGCTCGGGCAGGAGACGGTCGGTGCGGGCGGGATCGCCTACGCGCTGCGGTCGGTGCCGGAGTCGCTGCGCATCGCGGAACGCGCCGCCCGCCTCGCCCCGGACGCCTGGCTGATCAACTTCACCAACCCGGCCGGTCTGGTCACCGAGGCGATGTCCGGCCCGCTCGGCGATCGGGTGATCGGCATCTGCGACTCGCCGACCGGCCTGGTCGACCGGGTGCTGCGGGCGCTGGGCGCGGACCCGGGCGGGGTGCGGATCGACTACGCCGGCCTCAACCACCTGGGCTGGCTCTACGGCGTGCACGCCGGCGACCGGGACCTGCTGCCCGGGCTGCTCGCCGACGAGGAGCGGCTGGCCGGCATCGAGGAGGGCCGCCTCTTCAGCGGCCTGCGCGAGCTCGGCGCGATCCCGAACGAGTACCTGCACTATTACTACGACCCGAAAGGCACCCTCGACGCCATCCGCGCGGCGCCGCAGACCCGCGGCGCCTTCCTGCGCGAGCAGCAGGAACGCACCTATTCCGAGATCGCCGCCCGGGAACCGCTCGAAGCCTGGCGGGACGCCTGGCGGGAGCGGGAGGCCACCTACATGGCGGAGAACCGGGAGCTGACCGGGGCGGGGGAGCGGGAGCACGACGAGAGCCGCCCGGCCGGCTACGAGGGCGTCGCCCTGTCCGTGATGCGCGCCCTGGCCCGCGACGAGCCGGCCACCCTGATCCTCAACGTCCGCAACCGCGGCACCCTGGATGTCGTGGACGACGACGCGGTGGTCGAGGTGCCCTGCACGGTCGACGCCCGGGGCGCGGCGCCGCTGCCGGTCGCGCCGCTGCCGGCGCACGCGGCCGAGCTGGTGCGCGCGGTCAAGGCCACCGATCGCCTGGTGCTGCGGGCCGTGGCGGAGGGTTCCCGGGAGGCGGCGATCGAGGCGATGGCCACGCATCCGCTGATCGCCGATCGGGCCGTCGCCGAGCGGCTGGTCGACGCCTACCGCGCCGAGCTGCCGGAGCTGTCCTACCTGTCCTGACGCCAGCTCGCTCCGGCCGGGGTGAATTGCGGTGCCCGGCCGGAGCGAGTGACCAGGGCGTACACCTGGCTGGCGGCCACCATCACGGCGACCACGCGAACCACGTCGACGGTGGCCCCGCCGACCCACAGCGAGGCGCACCCGAACCACACCAGGGCCGCCGCCGCCCAGCCCGCGACCGCGGCGACCCGGCATCGGCGGTCGAAGCCGCTGTACAGCGCGATGCTTGCCCACACCACGACGGTCGGGCTCAGGAAGGCCCCCATCGGCCGTCCGAGCAGCCTCATCAGCAGACACGCCGCGAGCGCCAGACCGCCACCGACCGCCGCCCGGCGGAGCGCCACCCATCCGGAGACGGCGGGCAGTGCCTCGGCGACGTCGGAAACCATGTCCTGATCCTTGGCGGTGGCGGCGTCGGCCACGTGTCCACGAGTTGAACAATATTCGCGAAAGTGAGCGCCGGGAACCATTCCGCGTTCCGTGGTGTCATCGAGTCATGGTGGTGCTCCGGCTGGGAATGGTCCTCCTGCTCGCGGCGTGCTCCGCCAGCCCG
Organism: Actinoplanes ianthinogenes; assembly: GCF_018324205.1. NCBI lineage: Bacteria > Bacillati > Actinomycetota > Actinomycetes > Micromonosporales > Micromonosporaceae > Actinoplanes > Actinoplanes ianthinogenes. The sequence continues at coordinate 1,306,992 of NZ_AP023356.1, read as the reverse complement.
GTGCCCGCGAGCAGCCCGTCCGCGACCATCTCCGCCGGCCCGCGGCTGGACTGCGCGGCGCCGATCGAGACCCTTGATGTCCCGCCGGCCGGCTACGTCGCGCTGCTCGACGCGGTCGCGCTGGCCTCAGGCGCGCTGCAAGCCAACGACGCCGGGGAGGGGAAGCTGCTGTTCGCCAAGACCGGCCTGCTCGTCCGGTCCGGCCGAGCCGCCGAACTGATCGTGCCCGCGGCGCGGGCCGAGGTGGAGTGGGGCAACACCGGCCACCACGGCCGCACTTCGCACCTGATCATCCCGTCCTGCCCCAAGTCCGGCGCCGGCGACTGGCAGGTATACCCGGGCGGCTACTACGTCACGAAGCCGCAGTGCCTGCCGGTCGAGGTCCACGCCGGCGGCCGTATCGCCACGGTGCGTGTCCAGGTCGGAACGAGCTGCCCGGCGTGAGCCACGGTCCGGTCATCCGCCGGGCCCGCACGAGATCGGCTGACCGGCTCACCGGTCGTCCTCGCCGGCCTTCCGGCGCAGAAGGAGCGCCAGAACTTGACGGGCATCGCGGCGGCGGGCAGGGCTGGGGGCGAGCAGGGCGGTGAGTGCCGCCGCGAGGGTGCCGACGGCGTAGAGGAGACCACTGAGGGCGACCCCGAGCGCGCTGTGGTCCACGATGGTGGAGAGCTGGGACATCCGAACCTCCGGGGAGCGGGTTGCTTTCCGCCCATTGCTGCCTGACTCGGTGATTCCGGACCTGAGTTCGAGCGGTTACGGTGCATCCGTGGCCTGGTCATCGATATTTCCGGTCGAGTTCCGGTCCGGAAGCTCATCCGGAAGCCGGAGGAAGCGGGGATGACCGCGCCCTCGGCGGCGGACGAGTTCTGGACCCGGTTACGCGAGCTGTACCGCAGCGCTAAATCTCCTGATCTGGCCACCCTGGTGCGGCAGGGCGCAGCCCAGCAGCCGCCGGTGATGCTCAACGACGCGACGCTGAGCGAATGGCTCAACGGCGAATCGATTCCGAGTAAAGGCAAGGAACGTGCGTTCAAGTTCCTCGTCGGATACCTCGAGGGACGCGCAGGCCTCCGGGATGAGCGTGAACTGCAGCGGAGAATCGCGGAATGGTGGCGGCACTGTGCGGACGCGCGCCGCTCCCGGCGGGCCCCCAGTAGTCACATCCGGACCGGCGACAGCGCGGTGGTGGCCCGGTCGATCTACATCGAACAGCTGCGGCAGCAGATCGCGCCACCCGAGCTGGTGGGGCGTTCCGCCGAACTCGCCGAACTCGCGGACTTCGCCTCGGGCGCGAGTCCGTCCGCGTACGTGTGGTGGCAAGCCGGCCCGTGGGCGGGCAAGACGGCGCTGCTCGCCACGTTCGTGGCCGACCCTCCCGAGGACTTCGCGGGCCGGGTGTGGGTGGTCGCGTTCTTCATCACTGCGCGGCTGGCCGGGCAGGACACGCGCGGCGCGCTCACCGAGACGCTCACCCAGCAGCTGTGCCAACTCCTGGGCCAGGAGGTGCCGCTGGGGTTGAGCGACGTGACCCGGGAGGGCGCGCTCCTCGATCTGTTCGCCCAGGCCGCGGCGAATCGTGTGCAGGCCGGCGGCAGTCTTGTCCTGGTCGTCGACGGGCTGGACGAGGACCGGAGCGTCACCACGGGCGCGGAGGCGCGCAGCATCGCCGGCCTGTTGCCCGGCCGCCCACCGGAGGGCATGCGCGTCATCGTGACCGGCCGTCCGAATCCGCCTGTCCCCGACGATGTGCCCGACTGGCACCCGCTTCGAGACAAGCGCAACATCCGGCAACTGTTGCCGTCGCCATCCGCGCAGAACCTGCGGAGACTCGGGCGCGCCGAGCTCAAGCGTTTGCTCACCGGCAGTTCACTGGAGCAAGACGTGCTCGGGTTGCTGACCGCTGCGCGCGGTGGTCTGACCGCTTCCGATCTGAGTGAGCTGACCGGTGCGGGTCTGGTCGAGATCGAGGATGTGTTACACACCGCGGCCGGGCGTACGTTCATCCGCCGTGCGGGAACCCTCTCGCCGGTCGGCGATCAGGTTTATCTGCTCGGCCACGAGGAGTTGCAGGTCGCCGCGGTCAGCTACCTGGGCCGGGTGCGGGAGGCGCACTACCGCAATCAGTTGCACTCCTGGGCGGACGGGTACCGTGCCGAGGAGCCGGCCTGGCCTCGGCACACCCCGGAATATCTGCTTCTCGGCTACCCGCGTCTGCTGATCGCAGTCGGGGACGGCGACCGCCTGGCCCGGTTGGCCACCGATCCGGTCCGGCACGACCTGCTGCTCGAACTGTCCGGCGGAGACGCCGTGGCCCTCGCTGAGATCAAGACCTGCGAGGGCATGCTGCTCGCCGGGGACCGGCCGGACCTCGGCCATCTGGCGCTGCTCTCGTACCAGCGCCATCGTCTGGTGACTCGCAACGCCAACATTCCGGCCGAACTGCCCGCGGTCTGGGCGATGCTGGGCAACCCCACAAGGGGTGAGGCGCTCGCCCGTGGCATCACCAACCCGCACGCACAGGCGGACGCGCTGATCGGTCTGGCCCGATTGCTGGCAGCAGCCGACGATCATGATCGGGCGCGGATCATCGCCGCCGACGCGGAGCAGGTGATCTCCGGCATCGCCAACGCAGAGGTGCGATCGTCGGCGCGGGCCGGCCTGGCAACAGCGGTGGCCGCTCTGGGCGATCGGGGGTGGGCACAGGCCCTGAGCGAGAATGCCGCCCGGGAAGCGGCACGCAGGGAACGCCATGGGTTTGTCGGCCGATACCCCTCGACGGCGGGCGTGAGCGGTTATGACCGTGTCCTGGACAGCGTCCCCAGATTCACGGCCGAGTACTGGCGAGCGGAGGACCTCATCGATGCCATTCCGGAAGCCGGCGATCCCCGGCGGATCCGGATGCTGGTCGACGACGCCAGGCGGGCGGTACTCCTCGTCGGCAACCTCTGGTCCGGAGCGGAGTTGCGGAAAAGGTTGATAAGGGCGTTGCCGGCGTCCGCTGATCGCGACACTGTCCGGTCGCTCATCGCGGGCATGCGGTCGATGATCCATGACATCGCCCATCCCGATCTGCGCCGCGAGGCCTTGGTCGAACTCGTCAGAGCAGTGATTGCTGCCGGTGATCTCGAGAGTGGTGTGGAGATCGTCCGTCAAGGCTCCCGCCGCGCGGAGTCGCCCAGAACGGCCATCGCCCTGTGGAAAGAGTTGGCCGCGTCCGGTGATCGCGAACTGGTCAGGGCGATGGCCGACGACATGCTTCGGCGCGGCCCGGCCCTCCTCTCCGGGATGGAACCGGAGGATCACAGAGAACTGGTACGGCTCCTCATCCGGATCGGCGCACGGGACAAAGCCGAAGAAATCGTACGATCGATGGGTCCATCCGCTCATCGTGACGTGCTACTGGCCGAACTGATCAAAGCAATCGCCCTGGCCGGGAACGTCGAACGAGCCGTCGAACTCGCTGACGGCGCGGTGCGAGAGGCCCGTGACAGGCAGATGCCGGCGGCTCGCGCCCGGCTGCTGATCGAACTCGTCCGGGTGCTGCCTTTCACCGGGTCGGCCCAGCTGGCATCGCACCTCGTCGTGGAAGCCGGGCAGGCCATCGATCTTGTGGCCGACTTTCCTCGGGCGAGACTCATGGTCAGCCTCGTCGAAGCTCTGGCGGTGATCGGCAAACTGGATCTTGCAGGCGAGATCGCGGGCGATATCTCTGAGCCGAAGGTGCGGACGGACGCGATGAGTGGGCTGGCCCAGTTGCGGTCCGTGGTCGCCGAACTCGACCGCAACGGCGGGTGGATCCCGGATCTCACCTGGACCGGCCGCATCGTGAACGGCTCGACTCCTGACCAGCTGGCACAGGCGGCGAAGGTGGCCCTTGAGGAGGGCAGCACGAATCTGGCTCGGGCACTGGCCGTCGAAGCCGAGCGGGTCGCGCGTGCCATCACCAATCGGGATCGTGAGGCGCTGGCGCTGGTGGAACTCGTCAGAGCCCTGGCGGGGGTGGATGATCTCGACCGGGCGGAAGATCTTGCCGGCCGCATAGCCGACCCGGATCGGCGGGCGCTGGCCCGGGTGGACGTCGCCCGCGCGAAAGTCAGAGCCGGCGACTTCGATGAAGCTGAGAGCCTCATTCACGCCATCCCGTTCGACAGCCTGCAACGACACGGGCTGGCTGGTCTGGCTGGAGCAATGGCGAGAGCCGGAGACTGCGAACGCGCGGAGAGCGTCGCACGGGGAATCGCCGGCCCGTTCCTGCGGGCGAAAGCTCTGTCGGAGGTGTCCCTGAACGCGGCGCGGAGCGGGTTCACCGAGCTCGCCGACCGCATCGCCGACACGGTGTCAGATCCATATCTGAAAGCAGTCACCCTGGCTGGCCTGGCGGAGGCCGCGGGCGGGACTCAAGACCAGGAGCGGGCGCGGAGACTGGTCGTGGCCGCCGAGCAGGCGGCCGTTGTGATCGTGAGCCCGTATCAGCGAGTCCGAGCCCTGGCTGCCCGAGCACAGGCGTTGGCCGCCCTGGGTGATCGCGTCGAGGCTCAGGCGGTGATTGCCGGCGTTCAGGAAGTCGGTGACCCCGGTGGTTTCGAAACGAGTCTGCTGGGGAGCATAGACAGCACGCTGCAGGGCAGGGCGGAATTCGTCCTGGCCGTCGTTCTGTCCCGGATCGGTGTCCCCGGCGATGCGAAGCGGATCGCCAGTGGCATTTCCCGCTGCGAGTGGCGCGCGCAGGCGCTTGCCCACCTTTCCTGCGCCGCAGCGGAGGTCGGCGACAGTCGTGAGGCGACCTCCTTGTTCCGCGCAGCCGAGGATGCCGTCAGCAAGATCGAGGATTCCGGCCTGCGGGTACAGACCCTGGCGGACCTTGCCGTCATCGTCGGTCCGGACCGGGCGGACCGGCTACTGGCCGAGGCATATGCCACGGGCCCGTGGTGGCTGTCCGCCTCTGCGACCGCTCACTGCCGTCCCGAGGTCATCGTGCGCCTTGTCGACGCGGTGACCCTCAGTCTTGCGGCGCCGCATTCTCGATCGGGAACAGGATCGGGCTGAGCAGATACTGCGCGCGGTCCGGGGTGGCTTCCTGGGTGAGCCGGGGCAGGATCGCCGCGCGCAGCTCGCCGATCAGCTCGGTCAGCTCCGCCGGGCTGAGCCAGACCGCATGCTGCCGATATCCGACCAGGTCCCGCGCCGGATCGGCGCCCGGCCGGTCCAGATAGGCGCCGAACTCGGCGATCAGGGCGGTCATCGCGATGGTGAACGCGCGCCGATGATCGTCCGCGGTGAGCTCGGCCGCCGCCGCGGCGCTGATCGACGCCCGGTCCTGCCGCAGCCGGTAGCGCCGCTCGACCGCCCCGCGCACCCGCCGCTCGGCCGCCACCTCCAGCACCCCGCCGTTGCCGAGCAGGTCGATGTGCCGATAGACGGTCGCCTTCGACACGTCCGGCAGCCGCTCCACCAGCTCCGCGGTCGTCATCTCGCGACCGCCGCGCAGCGCGTGCACGATGCGCAGCCGCACCGGATGTGCCAGAAGTTCCGCCGTCTCCACGCCCACCAATCTAATCCATGCTACCTTTCTCAACTATGAGAACGATCGCGTCCGTCGTCTTCGGGCACCTCGAGGCGGGGCGGTTCGAGGCGCTGGCCGGGATGTTCACCCCGGAGATGCGCGCCGTGGTGTCGCCCGAGACGGTCCGGGTCGCCTGGTCCGTCCAGACCGCGGGCGCTCCCTGCACGCCCGGCGACGCCGCCGGGGAGGCCGCGGGTCCGGGTCTTTTCCGGGTACGCCAACCCGTGCACTGTGCCACCGGCGACTTCCAGATCGTCTTCTCCCACGACACGTCCGGTCGCCTGCACGGCCTCCGCCTGGCCCCGCTCGCCACCACCGCCTGGCAGCCCCCGCCCTACGCGCGGCCGGCCCGCTTCACCGAGCACGACACCGGCGCCGGGACGTTGTCCCTGCCGCACAAAACCGGCCCGCATCCGGCGGTGATCCTTCTCCCCGGCGGCGGGCAGCAGGACCGCGACGGCACCGACGGCGCCCGCAAACCCCTGAAGGACCTCGCCTGGGGTCTCGCGAGCAGGGACATCGCCGTGCTGCGCTTCGACAAGCCGCTGCCCGAGCGGACGCTCACCGAGGAATACGTCGTCCCGGCGCTTGCCGCCGTACGCGAACTGCGGGAACAGCGACCGGCGGTGGACCCGGACCGGATCTTCCTCCTCGGCCACAGCCTGGGTGGCAAGGCCGCGCCGCGAGTGGCCGCGGCCGAGCCCGGGATAGCGGGCCTGATCCTGCTCGCGGCCGAGGCGATCCCGATGCAGCGATCCGCGCAGCGGGTCGCACGGCACCTGGCCGCGCGTGATCCCGGACCGGCGGGCGAGGCGATGGTGGCCGCGGTCGACCGGCAGGTCGCGACGGTCGACGAGGGACTGACGCCGGAGACGCCGGCGTCCGATCTGCCCTTCGGCTTTCCCGCGTCCTACTGGCTCGACCTGCGCGACTACGACCCGGTGCGGACCGCGGCGACGCTGCGGCGACCGATGCTGATCATGCAGGGCGGACGGGATCACCAGGTCACCGTGGCCGACGACCTGGCGCGCTGGCGGGCCGCCCTCGGTGATCGGGACGACGTCCGGTTCCGGGTGCTGCGGACCCGTGAGCACATGTTCTACCGGGGCACGCACGTCGATCCGGCGGTGATCCGGAAAATCGCTCGCTGGCTTCTGGCGCGACGGGCTACCGGCAAGTAACGTGCGGTGATGCCGCACGTCGAGGTCTCCGTCTCACCAGGCGTTGTCGTCCTGGTGCTGGGTGTGCTCCTGCTGCTGATCCAGCCGGGCGCCATCCCGTTCACCTATGCGATGGTCACCCGCCGCCAGCGTCGCGGTGGCGGGCGAGTGATCGGGTACGCGATCGGCGCCTACCTGCTCGGCGCGCTGCTCACCCTGATGTTCGTGGCCGTCTTCGCCTGCTCCGACTTCCCGTACGCGGTCGCGGTGCTGCTCGGTTACGTCCCGATGTGGCTGTTCTCGCTGCTGGCCCTGCGCGAGCCGGAGGCGCGGCCGCACGGGCCGCGCCTCTCGCAGACGAACGTCAGGCCGTGACCGGCTCGGCCACCGGGCGGCGCGGCGGGATCGAGTTGTCCGCGTCCGGGGTCGGCTTGCGGTTCGGCAGCGACAGGCGGATCACCTTGGCCCAGGCGGAGGCGACCTGCTTCGGGAACGGACCGGTGACGTACGGCAGGTCGTACTTCTCGAACAGCGCCCGCACCTTGACCGCGACCTCGGCATAGCGGCTGGCCGGCAGGTCCGGGAAAAGGTGGTGCTCGATCTGGTGGGACAGGTTGCCGGTCATGATGTGCATCAGCTTGCTGCCGGAGATGTTGGCCGAGCCGAGCATCTGCCGCAGGTACCACTCGCCGCGGGTCTCGTCCTTGATCGAGGTGCGCTCGAAGGTGGACACCCCGTTCGGGAAGTGCCCGCACATGATCACCGAGTGGCTCCAGATGTTGCGGATCACGTTGGCGGTGAAGTTCGCGGCGATCGTGTGCAGGAACGACGGGCCGGAGAGCGCCGGGTGGATCACGTAGTCCTTCAGCGCCTGCTTGCCGATCTTGCGGCCGACCGCCTTCAGGTTCGCCCGGAAGACCGGGTTGCGGCGGCGCTTCTTGGTCTTCAGGTTGCGGCCCAGCTCCAGGTCGTAAGCCGCGATGCCGTACTCGAAGAAGCAGGCGTTGATGAAGTTCCACAGCGGCTGGGCCAGGAAGAACGGGTGCCAGCGCTGGTTCTCGTCGACCCGCATGATGCCGTAACCGAGGTCGTTGTCCTTGCCGACCACGTTGGTGTACTTGTGGTGGACCTCGTTGTGCGAGTGCTGCCACTGGTTCGCCGGCGTGGCCATGTCCCACTCCCACGTGGTGGAGTGGATCTTCGGGTCCCGCATGAAGTCGTACTGACCGTGCAGGATGTTGTGGCCGATCTCCATGTTCTCCAGGATCTTGGCGACCGAGAGACCGGCGGTGCCGACGATCCAGGCCGGCGGGAACAGCGAGAACAGCAGCACCGCGCGGCTGCCCATCTCCAGGCTGCGCTGGACCTTGATGACCCGGCGGATGTACGCGGCGTCGCGTTCCCCCCGGACGGCGATCACCTCGTCCCGGATCGCGTCCAGCTCGCGGCCGATCGCCTCGATGTCCTCGGCGGTGAGGTGGGCGATCGGGTTGTTTTCCTGACGTTGCAGCGTCGTCACGAGTTCCTCGATTTCTCTCGGCGGTTGGGGGGAAGCTCAGGCGTCCAGGTGGCAGGGCCCGGCCGCGGCCGAGATGCACGTCTGGATCAGGACGTTGTCGCCTTCCACGGCGCTGGTGATCTGGCCGTCGCGCATGTCCCGGACGATGCCCTGGCGCATCGGCAGCACGCACTTGAAGCAGATGCCCATCCGGCAGCCGGACGGCATGAGCTGCCCGGCGGCCTCACCGGCGTCCAGGATCGAGACACCGGCCGGCGCCTCGACCTCGGCGCCGGAGCGCTCGAAGGTCACCGAGCCGCCGTCGCCGGCGACCAGCACGGTGGGCCGGAACCGCTCGACGTGCAGGCGCTCCGCGGCGCCCGCCTCGCTCCAGTGGTCGGCCAGCGCGTCCAGCATCTCGCCCGGACCGCAGGCCCAGGTCTCCCGCTCGAACAGGTCGGGGACCAGCTCGTCGAGGTCGGCGGGCTTGAGCCGGCCGTCGGCGCCGGTGTGCCGCTCGATCAGGGTGAGCTTGCCGGCCGCGGCGAGCGCGCGCAGCTCGGCGCCGAACACCACGTCCTCGCCGGTGCGGGCCGAGTGCACGACGACCACGTCGGGCAGCTCGTGCAGGGTGCTGCGCAGGATGCCCATCACCGGGGTGATCCCGCTGCCGGCCGTGACGAACAGGCTTTTCGCCGGGCGGCGCGCCGGCACGACGAAGTCGCCGGCCGGGAGGTCGAGGTTGACGATCATCCCGCGGCGGGCGTTGGCCAGCAGGTAGGAGCTGACCACGCCGTCGGCCACGGCGTTGACCGTCACGCTGATCCGGCCCGATCGCTGCCCGGCGGCACTGCTCACCGAGTAGGACCGCCACAGGCGGATGCCGTCGACGTCGACGCCGAGACGGACATACTGCCCCGCCTCGTGCGGCTGCCAGCCACGGCCCGGGCGCAGCTCCAGGGTGACCGCGTTCGCGGTCTCCCGGTGCACCGCCTCGACCCGGGCGCGCAGAACGTTCGGGTTGCGCAGGGGAGCGATCACGTCGAGATAATCGGTGGGCACCACCGGGGTGGTGATCAGCTCGACGACTCGCCACGCTCCGTTGCGCAATGTCTGGGTAACCGGCACGTGACCAAGCCTGCTGGGTCAGCCGGGCGAAGTCATGACCAGGGGAAGTGAATCCGGGGCAGCATAATTGTTCGGCGGGGACAAGGTTCCGACAGGAAACGTAGGGAGTCTGGGTGATCGAGCCGTTGCGGGACGTTCGGTCGTACCGCCTGCCCGTCGAGGTCGTCGAGCCGCTCCGGCGCGGACTGCCCGAGGTCGCCGCGCAGACGCTCGCGGCGATCGTGATGGAGGTTCCGGCGTACGCGGAGCCGTTCGCCGGCGAGCTCGGCCACAAGATCGAGCGGGCCGTGCAGGCCGCCCTCGGCACCTTCCTCAACCTGGTGTCCCGGCCCGGCACCGACCCCGGCACGCCGCTGGCCTCCGCTCTCGAAGCCGCCTATGCCCTGGGCCGGGGCGAGGCGCGCAACGGGCGGAGCCTGGACGCGCTGCTCTCGGCGTACCGGGTCGGCGCCCGGGTGGCCTGGCGGGAGCTGGCCGCGATCAGCGTCCGGTCCGGGCAGCCGTCCGGCACCATCGCCGACTTCGCCGAGCTGGTCTTCGCCTACATCGACGAGCTCTCCGCGGCCAGCGTCGCCGGGCACGCCGACGAGCTGGCCGCCTCCGGCCGGTTCCGGCTGCGGCACCTTCAGCAGCTGGCTCAGGCCCTGGTCGCCGGGGAGCCCGCGCACGTGCTCCAGGCCGCCGCCGAGCGCGCCGAGTGGACCCCGCCGCAGACGCTCACCGCGATCCTGCTGCCGGAACGCTCCTCCCGGTCGCTGATCGACCTGCTCGACCCGCGCACCCTGCCGCTCGCCGGTGCCCTGCCGGACCTGCCGGGCACCGCGATCCTGCTGGTCCCGGACCCGCAGGGCGCCTCCCGGGCACACCTGAACCGGCTGCTCACCGGGCACAACGCGGTGATCGGCCCGGCCCGGCCGTGGCTGCAGGCGCAGTGCTCGGTGGAGCGCGCGGTCCGCGTCCACCAGCTGCACACGCCGGCGCGCGGCAAGGTCGTCGACACCGAGGATCACCTGGCCGAGCTGGTCGTCTCCGCCGATCGCGGCGCGCTGGCCGACCTGCGGGACTGGGTGCTGGCGCCGCTCGCGGGGGAGCGCGGGGCGGCCGCGGCGAAACTGGTCGAGACCCTGCGCAGCTGGCTGCTGCACCACGGGCGGCGGGAGGACGTCGCCGCCGAGCTGTTCGTGCATCCGCAGACGGTGCGGTATCGGATGGCCCGGCTGCGCGAGCTCTACGGCGAGAAACTCAAGGACCCGCAGTGGGTGCTCGCCCTGACGATCGCGCTCGCCGTCCCGGTCCAGGAGGCGTGACGGAAGCGAGCCGGCGGCCCTGATCACCGGATCAGAGCCGCCGGGACGGTGGTGCGGTGGATCAGCCGGCGACCGTGACGGCGACGGCGGCGATGTTGGCGCCACCCGTCTGCGCCGGGCCGCCCTCCAGCTGGACCAGCGTGGTGGCGGTGCCGAGCGGACCGGCCGGGGTGCCGGCCGGCGCGGTGATCGTCCAGTCGAACGTGCGGGACCGGCCCTCGTCGAGCTGGCCGCTCACCGAGCACCCCACGCCGTAGGCGCCGTCCGGGACGGGCAGCACGTTCGCCCCGATGCAGGGACCGGAGCCGGCGAGGTAGGCCCCGTCGACGCCGGCCGGAGCGACCAGCTCGGTCAGCAGGCCGCTGTGCGGGGCGTCGCCGTCGTTGCGGACGGTGACCGGCAGGTGCCCGGCGAACGTGCCGTCCGCCTGCGGGGTCAGCGTGACCGCACCCGCGGTCACGGTGAGCGCGGAGGCGGTGTCCTGCACGTACGGCCGCGGGTTGCGCAGCGAGCCGGTGGTGGAGCGGAACAGCGCCGGGAACTCGGCGCTCGTCCCGGCCACCTCGACGCTGCCGGTGGCGGGCGCGATCTGCGGGTAAGCCTGCGGCTTCGCCGGCGAGCGGAAGCTGACGGTGAGCACCTCCCTCGCGCCGGGCGCGAGGTCGTGGTCCAGGTAGCAGTAGGCGATCTGCCGGTTGTCCGAGGTCACGCCCCCGGTGCAGCCGGAGGCCCCGCTGGTCTCCAGGTAGGTGCCGGCGATCGGCTCGATCACGGCGACCGCGCCGCTCCAGGCCTCGTTCGTCCGGTTCTTGAGGACGACCCGGACGCTGCCGGTGTGGCCGGACGTCCCGGGCTCGAGGATCAGCCGGTTGACGCTGACCGAGACGGCGCCGGCGGGCGCCGCCTGCACGGCCGCGGCGCCGCCGAGCAGGGTGGCGCCGATGGCGAGCGTGATGACGCCCGCGCGCGCGAGTGTGCGCATGGTGATCTCCTTACATCGATACCCCGTGTGCCGGACGGGTGCGCCCGGCGATCGATCGGTGATCACCATAGCGATGAGTTTCAACCTTTCGAATCCATTAACGATCGACGAGGCTCTCGATGTGGTCGGCCGTCGCGGTGGCCCAGTCGCGGATCGCGGTGAAGTTGCGGATGCCCAGGTCGACGGCGTACCAGCCGTTGCGGCCCGGCGTGGTGGGCGGCTGGTGGCTGTCGCGTTCGGCCTCCAGCAGGCGTGCCTGCTCGGCGTACCGGACGGCTTCCTTGCGCAGCAGCGGGACGGAAACGTCCGGGGGGAGCAGCGGCAGCAGGAACAGCCGCAGGCTCGACTCGCTGCGCACCCGGGGCGCAGGGTCGGTGGACTGCAACCACGTGTCGAGGAAGTCCCGTCCGGCCGGGGTCAGCTCGTAGAGCTTGCGGCCGCGGCTGCCGTCGTCGCGGACCGTGGCGTGTCCGTCGGCGGCGACCTTGGCCAGCTCCGGATAGATCTGACTGTGCTTGGCCGGCCAGACGTGACTGAGCGAGCCGTCGAAGTCTTTCGCCAGGTCGTAGCCGGTGGCCGGACCGCCGGCGGCGAGCATCCCGAGAAGCGCGATCCGAAGCGACATGCATCCATCTTGACATGTCGAGTTTGACATGTAGCTTTTGACCGGTGAGTGATCTGATCGTTCTCGCCGCCGTCGTCGGCGGCATGCTGCTGGCGCTCCTCGACCAGACCATCGTCAGCACCGCGCTGCCCCGGATCACCGCGGAGCTGGGCGGGTCGGCGCATTACAGCTGGGTGGTGACCGCCTATCTGGTGAGCATCACCGCCTCCGGTCCGCTCTACGGCCGGCTCTCCGACCGTTATGGGCGCAAGCCGCTGCTGCTGACCGGGATCGGGATCTTCCTGCTCGGCTCGGCGCTGTGTGCGGCGTCCGGGTCGATGGGGCAGCTCATCGCGTACCGGGCGGTGCAGGGGCTGGGCGCCGGCGCGCTGATGCCGCTCTGCCTGGCGCTCGCCGCGGAGTCGTTCCCGCCGTCCGCCGGCGGCCGGGTGCAGGGCATGCTCGGCGCGGTGATGGGGCTCAGCTACGTGGCCGGGCCGCTCGCCGGCGGATTGCTGACCGATCACGCCGGGTGGCGGTGGGTCTTCCTGGTCAACCTGCCGATCGGGCTGATCGTGGTCGTCCTGATCGCCACCCGGCTGCCGCGGCGGCCCGGCTCGGCGGCCTCCGCGCACCGGCCGGACTACGCCGGCGTGGCGGTGTTCACCGGGGCGGTGGCCGCGCTGCTGATCGGGCTGAACCAGCGGGACTGGCGGTTCCTCGGGGGCGCCCTGCTGCTCGGTGTGCTGTTCGTGCTGGTGGAGAGCCGGGTGCCGGAGCCGGTCATGCCGCTGCGGCTGTTCCGGGTGCGGTCCTATGTGCTGGCCTGCGCCGGGGCGTTCGGCGGGGCGTGGGCGCTCTATGCCGCGCTGGTGTTCGTGCCCCGGTTCATGCAGGGGGTGTGGCACGTCAGCGCGACCTCGTCCGGGGTGCGGATGTATCCGCTGATGCTCGGGATGGTGGCCGGCAGCGGGATCACCGGGGTGCTGATCAAGCACGTCCGGGTCTGCCTGATCGGTGGTGCGGCGCTGATCGCCGGTGGGGCGGTGCTGGCCGGCTTCGGCGGGGTGCTGCTCGGCGGGCTGGCGCTGATCGGCCTGGGGCTCGGGCCGACGATGTCCGGGCTCACCGTGATCATCCAGCGGGCGGTGCCGGGCGAGTTCCTCGGCACCGCCACCAGCAACCTCGGGTTCTTCCGGCAGGTCGGCGGGTCGGTGGCGCTGGCCCTCGGGGACGCGTTCCTGCGGACGTCGCTGCTGGCGGTGGTCGGGACGCTGGCTCTCGCGGGAGCGGTCCTGCTGGTGCTGACCGCGGCGGCCCTGCCCGGGGGTAGCCGAAAGTCGCCGGCGACGATCGACTTTAGGCAACTGGTCCCGGACCGGCGGCGAGCCTAGCGTCAGGGCATGACCCGGACCTCCGCCGATCTCGGCTTCGCGCCGCTGGACCGCCTGCTCGTCACCTGCGGGCCGGCGGCGCTCGGGCTGCTGCTCGCGGCGGTGCTGCCGGCGGTCGCCCGGTGGGCGCTCGGGCTCGGCGTCGTGCTGCCTTTCCGGGTGGTCTTCGAGCTGGTCGGCCGGGTCGACACACGGTGGGAGTTCGCGGTGCTGGGCACGATCCTGGTCGTGGTGGGACTGTTCGCGACGGCGGCGCTGTTCGAGCACCTGACGCCGATCACGGTCGCCTTCGACCAGGTGCGGTTCGGGAGGACGGCGATGTCCCGGTCGGCGATCACGGCGCTGTTCCTGGAGGGGGACACGCTCGTGGTGCTGGACCGGGAGTCGCGGCAGGTGGTGCGGTGCGAGCCGCGGGCCCGGCGATCGGCGCTGGCCGCGACGTTCCCGGAGTTCGGCTATCCGTGGCGGGACGCCGATCCCTATGCGGATCTCTACCGTCCCTGGCAGCCCGATGGCGAGCTGCCGCCCGAGGCGGACGCGGTGCTCTCGGCCCGGGCGGTCGTGCTGACGAAGAAGGCGGGGAAGGAGGCCGGCGAGTTGCGGGCCGCTCTGGAAAGACTCGGTTATTCGGTACGCGACGAAGGCGGCCGGCAGTTCTGGCGCCCCCTGGTACGGTCCGCATGACGGGCCTCCCGCCGCCCGGACGGTCGCTGGGGCGGTGGCCGGCGCGGGCCATGGCGGCGGCCGGTGAGCGCGTTTTCGACCTGGCGGCGATCGCGGTGTCCTGGTTCGGCGCGCTGGTGATCGCGGGAGAGGCCGAGGCGAGCGGGCGGACCAGCGACGGCGTCACGTTCTTCGGCCTGCTGCTCGCGCTGGCGGCGTCGACGGCACTGTGGTGGCGGCGCTCCCATCCGGTCGCGGTGGCCGCCCTGTTCGTGCCGATTTCGGCGGTCACCGACTTCGTCGGGGTGGCCGGGTCGATCGCGTTCTACACGCTGGTCACCCTGCGGCGCGGGCGAGTGATCGGGTTCGTGCTGGTGGGGACCTTGCTGGCCGCCCTCGTCTACAGCCGGCTCCGGCCCGACCCGGAGCTCTCCACGGCGGCCGAGTTCGCGATCACCCTGGCCTTCTCGGTCGCGACCGTGGCGCTCGGGCTCGCCATGCGGGCCCGCCGGGACCTGGTCGAGGTGCTGCGCGAACGGGCGGCGCGGGCGGAGGACGAGGCACGGGTGCGGGCCGAGCGGCTGCGCGCGCTGGAGCGGGAGCGGATCGCGCGGGAGATGCACGACGCGCTGGCGCACCGGATCTCCATGGTCAGCCTGCACGCCGGCGCGTTGCAGATCCGGCCCGACCTGGCGCCGGAGGACGTGGCCAAAGCGGCGACGACCATCCGGGACAGCGCCCACCAGGCGCTGGAGGATTTGCGGGAGATCCTCGGGGTGCTGCGCGCCGGGGAGCCGGGTGACGGGGTGCGGCCGCAGCCGGACCTGAAGCACCTGGACGAGCTGGTCGCCGAGGCCCGGGCGGCCGGCGTCACGATCGATTTCGTCGACGGGCTGCCCGGCGCGCCGGTCGGGGCGGGCCTCGGCCGGACGGTCTACCGCCTGGTCCAGGAGGGCTTGACGAATGCGGGCAAGCACGCCCCCGGCACCACCGCCCACGTCGAGCTGACCGGCACCCCCGGCGGCGAACTGCACGTCCTCATCGGAAACCCCCTGGCCGCGGGCTCCCGTCACGCTTCGGCCCCGGAGTCCCCGCCCGGGGCGGGTGCCGGGTTGGTCGGTCTCGCGGAGCGGGTGGACCTGGTCGGTGGCCGCTTCCGGCACGGTGTCCACCGCGACTCCGCGGGCGTGCTGACCTTCCGCCTGGAGGCGTGGTTACCGTGGCCGGTGTGATCCGACTGTTGATCGTGGACGATGACCCGCTGGTCCGGGTGGGCCTGTCGCTGGTGCTCGGCGCGGGGCCGGACCTGCAGATCGTCGGCGAGGCGGCGGACGGCGCGGAGGCGGTGGAGCTGGTCCGGCGGCTGCGGCCCGACGTCGTGCTGATGGACATCCGGATGCCGCGGATGGACGGCCTGACCGCGACGGCCGAGATCCGCCGGGCCGGTCCGGAGCCGGCCGTGATCGTGCTGACCACCTTCGACACCGACGAGCACCTGCTCGGGGCGTTGCGCCTCGGCGCGAACGGGTTCCTGCTCAAGGACATCGCCCCGGAATCGATCCTGGACGCGGTCCGCCGCGCGGCCGCCGGGGAGCCGATCCTCGCGCCGGCGGTGTTGCCTCGCCTGATCAGCCACGCGGTGGCCGCCGTCGGCGGCTCTTCGGGCGACGCCGGATCGGGCCGGGGTGCCGATGCGCCGGCGGTGCGGGCGCGGGCCGCGCTCGGGCGGCTCAGCGAGCGGGAGCGTGAGGTGGCCGAGGCGGTCGCGACCGGCAGCTCGAACGCGGAGATCAGCGCCGAGCTGCACATGAGCGTGCCGACCGTGAAGGCATACGTCTCCCGGCTCCTGGAGAAGCTCGGCTGCGCCAATCGGGTGCAGGTCGCCATCCTGGTCCACGAGTCCCGGCAGTGAGAGGATCGACTCATGGAGCCGGACGAGCTGATGACCGACAGCGACGCTGAGCAGGAGCGGATCGCGCGCTTCCGGGCCCTCCCGCCGCGCGTCCGGCCGGACGAGATGGTCGAGCTCGCCGAGACCCGCAGCGCCCAGGGTCGCCCGGCCTCCGCCCTCACCGAGGACGAGCAGACCGTCCGCTACGCCGCGGGCTGATCCCACCCGTTCGCGCACCCGGCCCCGGCCGGGCCTTCGGCATGCCCGGACACTTTGCTACGGGAAAGTGACGAAACTCGTGAGGGTCGTTACATCGGGTGGTCTCGACGGATCTTCACGGCTAACGTGGGCCGCACGGCAAAACCCATCAACCCGATAGGTTTTGCGATCCGGATCACAATGCTTCACCAGGGTGTTTACGTGATTGAAATCAGCGGACTTCGCAAGACGTACCGCTCCCGAACGGGGTCCGTGACGGCGGTCGACGGGGTCGACCTGACCGTCGGCGACGGCGAGGTCTACGGCGTCCTCGGCCGCAGCGGAGCCGGCAAGAGCACACTGCTGCGCTGCGTCAACATGCTGGAGCGCCCGGACGCCGGCACCGTCGCAGTCAACGGGACCGAGCTGACCACACTGCGCGGCCGGGACCTGCGGCTGGCCCGGCACCGGATCGGGATGATCCACCAGCACTTCGCGCTGCTCTCCGCCCGGACCGTGGCCGGCAACGTCGCGTTCGCGCTGGAGGTGACCGGGACGCCGCGTGCCGAGCGCCGGTCCCGGGTCGCCGAGCTGCTCGACCTGGTCGGGCTCACCGACCGGGCCGACGCGTACCCCGCTCAGCTCTCCGGCGGCCAGAAACAGCGGGTCGGCATCGCCCGCGCCCTTGCCGCCCGCCCCGACGTGCTGCTCTCCGATGAGGCCACCTCGGCGCTCGACCCGGAGACCACCGAGTCGATCCTGCGCCTGCTGCTCGACCTGAACCGGCGGCTCGGCCTCACCATCCTGCTGATCACCCACGAGATGACCGTGGTGAAGCGGATCTGCACGTCCGCCGCGATCATGCGGGACGGCCGGTTCGTCGAGTCCGGGACCGTCGCCGAGCTGCTCCAGCGGCCCGGCTCGGAGCTGGCCCGGGACCTGTTCCCGCTGGACGCCCCGGCCGAGCTGCCGGGCGCCACCGTCGTCGACGTCACGGTCAGCGGCGCCGACGCGGACGCTCCGATCATCGCGGAGCTCGCTCGGCGGTTCGACACCGACGTACGCATCCTGGGCGGCTCGGTGGAGACGCTCGCCGCGACCCGCGCCGGGCGCTGGCGGCTCGCCCTCCCCGGCGACGCCGAGGCGAACGCCGAGGCCCTGGAATTCCTGCGCGGCCGCGGCGCCGAGGTCGGGGTGGCGTCATGACCTGGTCCGAAGTCTTCGACCTGCTCGGCCCGGCGACCACCGAGACCCTCTACATGGTCGGCGTCGCCGCGCTGTTCACCGCGCTCGGCGGCCTGCTGCTCGGGGTGCTGTTCGTGCTCACCGAGCCGGGCGGCCTGCTCCCGTCCCGGGCGGTGAACGCGGTGCTCGGCCTGATCGTCAACCTGGGCCGCTCGATCCCGTTCCTGATCCTGATGGTGTCGATCACCCCGTTCACCCGGCTGGTCGCGGGCGTCAGCATCGGCACCGACGCGGCGATCGTCCCGCTCGTCGTCGGCGCCATCCCGTTCTTCGCCCGGATCGTCGAGACGGCCCTGCACGAGGTGCCGCCCGACGTGGTCGCCGCCGCCACCGCGATGGGCGCCGGCCGCGGCACCATCGTCGGCAAGGTGCTGCTCCGCGAGGCGCTGCCCGCGCTGGTCTCCGGCTTCACCATCACGATCATCGCGCTCACCGGCTACACCGCGATGGCCGGCACGGTCGGCGGCGGCGGCATCGGCGCGTTCGCCATCGACTACGGCTACAACCGCTTCGAGGGCAAGGCCATGCTCGCGGCCGTCGTGGTGCTCCTGATCTTCGTTCAGCTCGTCCAGATGGCGGGCGACCTGCTCGCCCGCCGGCTCTCACACCGATAGAAAGGCACCATCTCGATGCGCCGCCGTTCCCTCGCCGCCGTCCTGGCCGCCACCTCCCTCGTCCTCGGGCTGGCCGCGTGCGGCTCCGACGACGCGAGCGATGCCAAGTCGGACACCCTCAAGGTGGGTGTCAGCCCGGTCCCGCACGCCGAGATCCTGCAGTACGTCAAGGACAACCTCGCCGCGAAGGAGGGGCTGAAGCTGGACATCGTCACGTTCAACGACTACGTCCAGCCGAACGTCGCCCTCCAGGAGAAGCAGCTCGACGCCAACTACTTCCAGCACATCCCGTACCTGGACGAGGAGAAGGCCAGCAAGGGCTACAAGTTCACCGCGCTCAAGCCGGTGCACATCGAGCCGCTCGGCGTCTACTCCAAGAAGGTCAAGAGCCTGGCCGAGGTGCCCAGCGGCGGCCTGGTCGCGATCCCGAACGACCCGTCCAACTCGGGCCGCGCGCTCAACCTGCTCGCCAAGAACGGCCTGATCACGCTCAAGGACGGCGCCGGCGTCAAGGCGACCCAGAAGGACATCGCCACCAACCCGAAGAACCTCCAGTTCAAGACCCTGGAAGCGGCCCAGCTCCCGCGCAGCCTGGACGACACCGCGCTCTCGGTGATCAACGGCAACTACGCGATCGAAACCGGTCTCAAGCCCTCCACCGACGCGCTCGCGCTGGAGTCCGGCGACGACAACCCCTACGCCAACCTGGTCGTGGTCCGCACCGGCGACGAGAACGACCCGCGCATCGTCAAGCTGGAGAAGCTGCTCCACAGCGCCGAGGTGAAGAAGTTCATCACCGACAAGTACCAGGGAAGCGTGCTGGCCGCGTTCTGACGGCATCGGTGAACTAGCAAGATCAAGATCTTTGTTTACGCAGGTCCGCTGGGGTGCAGATCGCATGCTCCCGCGCGGGCCGGGGCCGGCGATCTGGCCGCTGGCGCGTCCAGAACGATCGCCGGCCCCTTCACTGTCCGCGGCTGGTTCCGGAGATCAAACCCCGGCTGGTCCTCAGCGCCCTATCCCGTTCTTGGATAGGGCCACCGGGGCCAGCCGGACTCTCCCGGCTGGTCCTCAGCGCCCTATCCCGTTCCTTGATAGGGCTACCAGGGCCAGCCGGATACTCCTCGGCTGGGCCTCAGCGCCCTGGGCGGACGCGGGATCGGGCCAAGCCGCTTGACACCCATGGCGCATCGGATGTCTTCACTGTCCGCGGGTGGTTCCGGAGATCAAGACCGTGCGGGTGGGGGCGACGGAGTGGCACGAAGGCGTGACGTGGGGTCACGGAAAGATTCATAGAGTCCTGTGCAGAGCGGCTCACCGAGACGGGTCGCCACCGAGGTCACGGGGACTGGATCATGCGTAAGAAGATCGTTCTGTTCGTCGGCGCCGCCGCGATCGCGCTGCTTGCCACCGGCTGTTCGGAAACGGCCAAGCCCGCCGCGACCTCGGCCGCCCCGGCGCCCGTCCCATCCAGCCCGGCGCCCGTCGCGACCACGTCTGCTCCCGCGGCCGAGCCCACGTCGGGGTCCGGCGCCGAGCCGGTCGCGGCCGTTCCGGTGAAGAGCGCGAAGCCGAAGTCGGCCGGCGACGCGGGGGACGGCGGGAACTGGACCGCCGCGCTGGCCGGCTGCCCCTTCGACGGGCAGGAGGTCCAGGTGCAGAAACTGGTGATGGCCGACGTCACCGGTGACGGGGTCGACGACGCCCTGGTCGCGCGCACCTGCACGACGACCACCACGCACTGGCCCAGCACCGTCGAGGTCTTCGACGGCACCACCGGAGCGAAGCCGAAGCGCCTCGGCACCCTGCTCGCCGAGGCCAACGACGAGGGCCCGTGGTACGTCTCGTCGAGCGTCAGCGGCTCCGTGGTCACCGTCAAGGCCTACGGCTACAGCGCGCACACCCCGCTGGCCTGCCCCGACCTGAGGATCACCTACAAGTACGGGTTCAGCGCCGGCACGTTCACCCGCACCAGCCACCAGGCCACCAAGGCCAAGGACTGCCTGCCCATCCGATGACCGACGAAAGCGCGCCCTCCGTCGCGGACCGCGAGGGAGGGCGCGCTGGTGCGTCGGGTCAGGCGGAGATGACCGAGCTGACGGACTCGGACGGGAGGCCCAGCGCCGATCCGACGGAGTCGTTGGTGAGGATGCCGGCGTGCGTGTTCAGACCCTGCGCGAGTGCCGGGTCGGTCCGGAGCGCCTCCTGCCAGCCGAGGTCGGCGAGGCGCAGCACGTACGGAAGGGTGGCGTTGGTCAGCGCGTAGGTCGAGGTGTTCGGGACCGCGCCGGGCATGTTCGCCACGCAGTAGAAGACCGAGCCGTGCACCTGGTAGACCGGGTCCTGGTGGGTGGTCGGGCGCGAGTCCTCGAAGCAGCCGCCCTGGTCGATCGCGATGTCGACGAGCACCGAGCCCGGCTTCATCCGCTTGACGAGGTCGTTGCTGACCAGGGTCGGCGCCTTGGCGCCGGGCACCAGCACCGCGCCGATCACCATGTCCGCCTCGAGCACCGACTGCTCGATCGCGTAGGTGCTGGAGACCAGCGTCTTCACCCGGCCGCCGAACTGCGCGTCCAGCTGCCGCAGCCGCGGGATGCTCAGGTCCAGCACGGTCACCTCGGCGCCCAGGCCGAGCGCGATGGTCGCGGCGTTCGCGCCGGAGACGCCGCCGCCGATCACTGTGATCTTCGCCGGGGCGACACCGGGCACGCCGCCCGGCAGCACGCCGCGGCCGCCGCTGTTGCGCATCAGGCTGTACGCGCCGACCTGTGGGGCGAGCCGCCCGGCCACCTCGGACATCGGGGCCAGCAGCGGCAGCGAGCCGTCCGCCAGCTGCACGGTCTCGTACGCGATCGCGGTGGTGCCACTGGTCAGCAGCGCCTTGGTGCCCTCGGCGTCGGCGGCGAGGTGCAGGTAGGTGAAGAGCACCTGGCCGGCGCGCAGCCGGTGGTACTCCTCGGCGATCGGCTCCTTGACCTTGAGGATCATGTCGGCGGTGTCCCACACGGCGTCCGCGTCCGGCAGGATCCGGGCGCCGGCCGCCACGTAGTCGTCGTCACTGATCGCCGAGCCGACCCCGGCGCCCGTCTGCACGACGACCTCGTGCCCGTGGCGCACGGCCTCCACCACACCCGCGGGCGTGATCGCCACCCGGTACTCGTGGTTCTTGACCTCTTTCGGCACACCGATGTGCATGGGGATCTTTCCTCTCGCTCGGCGTCTGGGGTGACGCGCGATGCCGCTAGAGTGGAACGATGTGCAGTAAGACGGCAAGTGTGTCGAACAAGATTCTGTGCACCGAGCGTGCAGGGCATTTTCTTCGCTTCGGCGGCGCGTGATGACCGACCTGCCGAAGGATGTTCGAGGCCTGGATCACATCGATCTGGAGTTGCTGAGCCTGCTGCGCGCCGACGGCCGGATGCCGAACAACGCCCTCGCCGAGCGGGTCGGCATCGCCCCGTCGACCTGCCTGACCCGGATTCGCCGCCTTCGCGAGATCGGCGCCATCCGCGGCTTTCACGCCGATGTCGACCCGGCCTGGATCGGCCGCCCGATCCAGGCCATGATCGCGGTGCAGATCCGCTCCGACGCCCGGGACGCGATCGGCAAGTTCGCCGAGTCACTGGCCGGCATCCCGGCGGTCCAGGACGTCTACTTCGTCTCCGGCAACTACGACTTCCTGCTGCACGTCGCGGCCGCCGACGTCGACGACCTGCGCGCGGTGATCACCGAGCGGCTCAGCGGGACCCGGCTGATCGCCGGCACCGAGACGTACCTGATCTTCGAGCATCGCCGCGGCGCCTGACCGCAGCCCGCTCCGCCTCTCGTCAGTCCCCGCCCGCCCCGTCGCGCTGGCCTTGGTGGCCCTATCCGGAGCCCGGATAGGGCCACCAAGGCCAGCCGGGGGCCGCCCCGAAGACAGTATGGCGGGGGCAGGCGGCCTCGCGTGGTCGGCCTGTGGACGACGTGCTGGTGTGGATGAGCCGGCGCGGAGCGGGATGGCCTCACGAGCGAGGCGGGCGGCGTGGCGGTGGGCGGCGCGGGGGCCGGGGCGGGTAGGGGCGTTGAGGGCGAGGAGCTGAAGGTATGCGCACCGGTCTTCGCTGTTGCTCGGCGTGAATGGGTCACCCGTGTAGTGGCCCCGTCACCCGCCGAGGTTGTTCACCGTGACCGCCGTCACACCAAACCTCGGCTGGTCCTCATGGCCCTGTCACGGCGCGGGATAGGGCCGTCAGGTCCAGCTCGGCTGGTTCGCATGGCCCTGTCACGGCGCGGGATAGGGCCGCCAAGTCCAGCTCGGCGAGTTCGGCTGGTTCTGGTGGCCCTGTTGGGGCGCGGGATAGGGCCGCCAGGGCCAGCTGGGGGTTAGCGGGCCAGGCGGTCGGCGATCATGTGCAGGGCGAACAGGTGGAAGCCGATCACCAAGGGCAGCGTCACCGGGACGGTCAGGGTCAGGAGCAGGGCGATCAGGCCGGTGGCGGCCAGGGTGGTGGCGCACTTCGGGCGGTCCCAGGACCAGCGGGCGGCGGCGCGCCAGGGCAGGTCCGGGGAGCGGCCGAGGGCGACCAGGGTCAGCGCGGCCACACCGGACAGGTAGACCGCGGCGACGACGGTGATCGCGAGCAGCGGCCGGCCGCCGGGGACCCAGCCGTTGCGGACCGCGGTCAGGTCGATCAGCAGCGCGGAGGCGGCGAGCAGGGCCGGGAGGCCGGGCAGGATGCCGCGAAGGTACTGGCGGAGCATCGGGCGCCAGCTCGGCAACCGGCCGCCGCGGTAGCGGCCGTGCACGGCCGCGGAACCGGTGACCAGCGCGGCCGGGGCGGTGACCAGGGGCAGGGCCAGGACGGTCACGGCGATGCCGATCAGAGCCAGGTCGGTCGCCAGGGTCAGCCGGTCCCGCCAGTCGGCCCGGACCGGCGGCGGCTCCTCCACCGGCCAGTTCGGCCCGGCTGCGGGCGTACCGGAAGCGGGTCGGCCGGGCCCGGAGGCGGGCGTACCGGAAGCGGGTTGGCCGGGCCCGGAGGCGGGCGTACCGGAAGCGGGTTGGCCGGGCCCGGCTGCGGGCGTACCGGAAACGGGTTGGCCGGGCCCGGCTGCGGGCGTACCGGAAACGGGTTGGCCGGGCCCGGAGGCGGGCGGGCCGGAAGTGGCCCACCCGCCCGGGGTGATGGTGATCGGGAGCGGAAGCTCCCGGTGCGGGACGGTCATCCCTTCAGGCCGGTCGTGTTGATGCCTTCCACCAGCAGGCGCTGGAAGGCCACGAAGAACAGGAAGACCGGGGCCAGGGAGAGCACCGACATGGCGAACATCGGGCCGACCGCGGATTGGCCGGTCGAGTCGATGAACAGCGTCAGCGCCACCGGGGCGGTGTATTTCTCCAGGTCGGAGAGGTACACCAGCTGGCGGAAGAAGTCGTTCCAGGTCCAGATGAAGGAGAAGATGGCGGTCGACACCAGAGCGGGCCGGGACAGCGGCAGGATCACGTGCCGGAACACGCTGTACGCGCTGCACCCGTCGATTTTCGCGGCGTCGTCGAGTTCGCGGGGAATGCCGCGCATGAACTGGACCATCAGGAACACGAAGAACGCGTCGGTGGCCAGCAGGTGCGGCACGATCAGCGGCAGGTACGGCCACGGCCCGCCCACCCAGCCGAACGTCTTGAACATCACGAACTGCGGCACGATCAGCACGTGGCTCGGCAGCAGCAGCGTGCCGATCATGAGGGCGAACCAGAACCCGCGCATCCGGAACCGCAGCCGGGCGAAGGCGTACGCCGCGAGCAGGCAGGACACGCAGTTCGCCACCACCGTGAGCGAGGCGACCATGAAGCTGTTCAGGAAGAACCGCCCGAAGGCGACGTCGAAGTGCGTCCACCCGTCCGGATAGTTCGACGGCGTCGGGTTGTCCGGCAGCACCGCGACGTTGTTCAGCACCTCCTCCGGCGCCTTGAACGACGTGCCCAGCATCCAGGCGAGCGGGTACAGCACGATCGCGGTGAGCACGAGCAGGAGCGCCGGCCGGATCAGCGAGCGGGGATGGAACGGCCGGCGGGCGGCAGTCACGGCGACCATCAGTCGTCTCCGTCCGAGTAGTGGACCCAGAACTTGCCGGTGCGGAACAGCACCACGGTGACCAGGCCGATCGAGATCAGGAAGACCCAGGCCATCGCCGAGGCGTAACCCATCTCGAAGTTCGCGAAGCCCTTGAGGTACAGCTGGAGCGTGTACATCAGGGTCGAGTCGACCGGTCCGCCGGTGCCGCCGGAGAGCACGAACGCCGAGGTGAAGCCCTGGAATCCGTGGATCGTCTCGAGCACCAGGTTGAAGAAGATGACCGGGGACAGCATCGGCAGGGTGACGCTGAGGAACTTGCGGAACGAGTTCGCGCCGTCCACCTCGGCGGCTTCGTACAGCTCGGCCGGCACCTGCTTCAACCCGGCGAGGAAGATCACCATCGGGGCGCCGAACTGCCAGACGGCCAGCAGGATCAGCGTCCCGAGCGCGGTGGACGGGTCGTTCACCCAGGCCTTGCCCTCGATGCCGAACCAGCCCAGGAACGCGTTGAACGCGCCGGCCCGGTCGAAGATGCTGCGCCAGATCATCGCCACCGCGACACTGCCGCCGAGCAGCGACGGCAGGTAGAACAGGCCGCGGAACAGCCCGGCCCCGCGGAACGTGCGGTTCAGCAGCATCGCCACGCCCAGCGCGGCGCCCAGCTTGAGCGGGGTGCCGATCAGCGCGAAGACCAGCGTCACCCGGACCGCGTGCCAGAAGGCCGGGTCGTCGGTGAACATCTTGCGGTAGTTGTCCAGGCCGACCCAGTCCGCCTCGGAGAACGAGCTGAGCACGTCGTAGTTCGTGAAGCTGAGGTAGAGCGACAGCAGCATCGGGATCGCGGTGACCGCGGCCAGCCCGAGCAGCCAGGGGGAGAGGAAGACGTATCCGGCCCGCCCGTCGTCGCGGTGCCGGGCGGGCCGGCCCCGCCGCTGGGAAGCGGCGGGACCGGACTGCGGCCGGTGGGCGGTCGGCCGGGTGCTGACGGCCACGTTGCTCACCCGGCCACCGCGGCCTGGGCGGCGTTGAAGAACTGCTCGGCGGCCTTGTCCGGGGTCGCGGTGCCGAACTGGGCGGCCTCGGCGGCCTTGATCAGCTCCGACTTGACCGTGCTGTGGCCCTTAGGCGGCACGCTCGGGGCCGGACCGAACTTCTTGACCAGCTCGTCCTCGAGGGCGATCGACGCCTTCATGGCCGGGTCGGTGACGGTCGCCGCGACCGCGGTGCGGTTGTCCAGGTTGGACGGCAGGCCCCGGTCGGTGCCGAGGATCTTGGCGGCCTCGGGGTCGTTGGCCAGGAAGTTGATCACGTCAACCGCCTTGTCCTTGTCCTTGCTGCCCCGGTACACGGAGAAGTACATCGAGGCGCGGGCCCACTGCGCGGACGGGTCACCCGGGTACGCCACCACGGCGAGCTCGTCCTTGGTGTTCTTCTGGATGTCCGGCATCTGGTTCGCCCACACCCACGAGGTGAGCGCCTTGTTGGTCACCACGAGCTGCTTGGTGATGTCGGTGGCGTTGCCCTCGTGGATCACGTCCGCGGTCGGGGTGGCCTTGGCGTCCCGGGCGCCCTTCCACAGCTCGAACCATTTCTGCACGTCGTCCTTGGTGAACGCGAGCTGGTTGCCGTTGTAGAGGTCCTTGCCGTTCTGGCGCAGCCACACCCAGAACGCCTTGTAGTCGGCGCTCGGGTCCATGGTGCCGGGGATCTTGGTGGCGGCGCCGGCCTTCTGCGCCCAGGTGATCAGCTGGTCCCAGGTCATCCCCGTTTTCGGCAACTCCTGCTTGGCGGCCTCCAGCTTGGTCTTGTTGAAGACCAGGCCCTGGGTGTTCTCCCCCATGGCCACGCCGGCCAGCTTGTTGTCGACCACCCCGTACTTCCACAGGCCCTCGGGGAACTTCGACACGTCGACCTTGCCGGAGTCCTTGTACGAGGTGAGGTCCAGGGTGACGTTGCGGGTGGCGTACTCGGCCAGGTAGTTGTCGTCGATCTGGAAGATGTCCGGGGCGTCCGAGCCGGCGGTCAGCGTGGCCAGCTTGTCGAAGTAGCCCTGGTTCGCCTGCCAGGTCGTCTTGAAGGTGACGTCCGGGTGTTTCTGCGTGTACAGCGCCAGCGCCTGCTCGGTGAGCTTGGCCCGGGCCTCGCCGCCCCACCAGAAGAAGGTGAGTTCGGTCTTGCCGTTGCCGCTGTTCGAGTCGTCGTCGCCACAACCGGCGAGGGCCATCGGCAGCAGAAGGGCGGCGGCCATCAGGCCGCGCATCAGACGGGGTGCGGTCATGGGGGTAGGTCACTCCTTGGCGTATGCGGCGACCTGAGCGGTGGTCGCGCCGGCCGGGGCGTACGGCCCGGGCCCGGTGGAGTTGCGGATGACCAGATCGGTCCGGAGGGTGACCTGTCCGGTGGCGCCGTCGTCGCCCTGTTGAAGCAGCATGTCGACGGCGGCGCGCCCGGCGGCCGCGGTCGGGTTCGCCACGGTGGTGAGAGTGGGACGGACCAGCGCGCTGGTCGCGATGTCGTCGAAACCGACGACGCTGATCTGTTCGGGGACGGCGACGCCGCGGTCCTGCAACGACTGGAGCAGGCCGATGGCCATCAGGTCGTTGTAGGCGAGCACCGCGGTGGCGCCGGTGGCGAGCACGGCCTCGGCGGCGTCCGCGCCGGCCGAGGAAACCGGCTGGTGCGGTCCGAGGACGGTGAGCTCCGCTCCACCCGCCCGGGCGGCGACCCCGGCGGCTCGGCGGATCTCCCGGTTGGTCCACGACCCGCGCGGACCGGACAGGTAGACGAGGTGGCGGTGGCCCAGGCCGACGAGATGGCGTACGGCCGAGCGAGCGCCCGCGCCGACGTCCATCACCACCGCCGGAAGCCCGTCGATCAGGCGGTTCACGACGACCAGCGGCACCTCGCGGCGCAATTGCTCTATCTGGTCGTCGCTCATCCGGGGACTGCACAGCAGGATCCCGTCGACCTGCTTGGCCAAGGCCCGGACGAGGTCGGTCTCGACGACCGGGTCCTCGTCGGTGTCGGCGACGAAGACGTGGTAGTCGCGCCGCCGGGCATGGGTCTCGGCCGCCTTGATCATGGGCGGGAAGAACGGGTTGGCGATGTCGGCCACGATCAGGCCGATGTTGTGGGTCCGTCCGGTGATGAGTGCCCGGGCGGCCCGGTTCGGGCGGTAGCCCAACTCCTCCGCGGTGGCCAGCACCCTCGTGCGCGTCTCGGGGTTGACCAGGTGCGGCGCCGAGAAGGTGCGCGACACCGTGGAGATGTGCACTCCGGACGCCTTCGCGACGTCCCGGATGGTCACGGCCACGATGTCCTCCTCGGCGGATGTGATCCGGCTCTCTCTGGTGGAGCCATTAATGCAAACGGTTGCTGGCGTGTCAACGCCCTTCGATGTCGATTGTGTTGCCACGGGTGGTCCTAAGTAGGATAAAACCGGACGTATATGGGCTGTCCATTGACTTGCGTCGTGGTCTGATCCCTAATCTGTTGCAAACGTTTGCCGAATGGAGGCGCCTTGACTCGCTTCGCCCTCGTGGGGGCCGGCGCCCGGGCCGGGATGTTCATCCGGGCGCTCACCACCGACCACGCCGACGTCGCGGAGTTGGTCGCCCTGGCCGACACCAACCCTGCTCGGCCGTCGGTCTACCTCAAGCGACATAACCTCGATATACCGATTTATCAAGCGGCCGATTTCTCGGAGATGCTCAAGCGCGAGCGCGTTGACGTTGTGATAGTCACCACCGTCGATCGGTTTCACGAGCGATATCTGGTGGCTGCCATGGAGGCCGGCTGCGACGCGATCACCGAGAAGCCGATGACGGTCGACGCGGAAAGCTGCCGGCGGATCCTGGACGCGCAGCGAAGGACGGGCCGGAGCGTCCGGGTGACGTTCAACTACCGCTACAACCCTTTGCACGAGGCGGTGAAGCGCGAACTGGCGCAGATCGGCGAGATCGGCTCGGTGCACTTCGAGTGGCTGCTCGACGTGCGGCACGGCGCCGACTACTTCCGCCGCTGGCACCGCGACAAGGCCAACTCCGGCGGCCTGCTGGTGCACAAGGCCGGCCACCACTTCGACCTGGTCAACTGGTGGCTGGACGACACCCCGGCGCAGGTGTTCGCGGCCGGCCGGCTGTTCTTCTACGGCGAGCAGGGCCGCCGCCACGGATACGCCCGCGACTACGACCGGGCGCACGGCGCGGCCGCCGCCGAGGGCGACCCGTTCGCCCTGCGGATGGCCGACGAGCCGGCGATGCGCGAGCTGTACCTGGAGGCCGAGCAGCACGACGGATACCACCGCGACCAGAACGTCTTCGCGCCCGGCGTGACCATCGAGGACGACATGGCGGTGCTGGTCAAGTACGCCACGGGCGCCTCGATGAGCTACCACCTCACCGCGTACGCCCCCTGGGAGGGCTACCGGGTGATGTTCAACGGCAGCAAGGGGCGCCTGGAACTGGAGGTCGTCGAGACCGACCACGTCGCGCCGGCCGCGGCCGCCGGGGTCAAGGGCGAGCCGGGCTCGCTGTCCGACGCCGAGCGCGGCACCCGGAGGTTGCTGCTGCGCCCGTTCTGGGCGCCGCCGCGTGAGATCACTGTGGACGGGTATTCCCGGCAGGGGCACGGTGGAGCCGATGTGCGC
This sequence comes from Actinoplanes ianthinogenes, assembly GCF_018324205.1. Classification (NCBI taxonomy): domain Bacteria; kingdom Bacillati; phylum Actinomycetota; class Actinomycetes; order Micromonosporales; family Micromonosporaceae; genus Actinoplanes; species Actinoplanes ianthinogenes. The sequence continues at coordinate 1,278,041 of NZ_AP023356.1, read as the reverse complement.
ATGCTCGCGGACCTCATCCGGCCGGACGCGCCACCCGACCCGCTCGGCCGCGGCGCCACCGCCGTGGACGGCGCCCGTGCCCTGCTCACCGGCCTGGCCGCCAACGAAAGCCTGGCAACCGGACAGGCCGTCAACGTGCACGACCTCCTAGATCTTGAGGAGATCAGGTGACTCTGTTCCCCGCCGAGGCGACCCAGCGCGAGATCGCCCGTGAGCTGTACGCCCACGCTCGCGACCTGCCGCTGATCAGCCCACACGGCCACGTCGACCCGGCCCTGCTGGCCGACGACGAGCCGTTCCCCGACCCGGCCCGGCTGTTCGTGGTCCCCGACCACTACGTCACCCGGATGCTGGCCAGCCAGGGCATCCCACCCGCCCGGCTGGGTGTGCCGAGCGTCGACGGCAGCGAGGTGGAGACCGACGGCCGGGCCATCTGGCGCCTGCTCGCCGCGAACTGGCACCTCTTCCGCGGCACCCCGTCGCGTCTCTGGACCGAGAAGGTCTTCGCCGACGTCTTCTCGATCGACAAGCCTTTCGGTACGACCACCGCGGACGAGATCTACGACGAGTTGTCCGCCCGTCTCGCCGAGCCGGAGTTCCGGCCCCGGGCGCTGTTCACGCGGTTCAACATCGAGGTGCTCGCCACCACCGAGAGCCCGATCGACGACCTCTCCGCCCACGCCAAGCTCGCCGCGGACGGCTGGGGCGGCCCCGGCGGGCGGGTGATCACCACCTTCCGCCCGGACAACCTGGTCGACATGGAGTGGGCCGGCTGGGGCCAGCGGGTCGCCGCGCTCGGGGAGCTGACCGGGCAGGACGTCGGGACGTACCCCGGCTTCCTGGCCGCGCTGCGAGCCCGCCGCGAGCTGTTCATCGCGGCCGGCGCGACCAGCTCCGATCACGGCCACCCGACTGCCGCGACCGTCTGTCTGAGCGACGCCGAGGCCGCGGTGCTCTACCGCAAGGGTCTGGGCGGAGCGGTGGACGCCGCCGGCGCCGAGACGTTCCGGGCGCACATGCTCGTCGAGTTCGCCCGGATGTCCCTCGACGACGGCCTGGTCATGCAACTGCACCCGGGCTCGGTGCGCAACCACAACGCCGCCCTGCACGCCCGGCACGGCCGCGACGTCGGCGGCGACATCCCGTCCGCCACCGAATACGTGCACGCGCTGCGCCCGCTGCTCGACCGGTACGGCGACGACCCGCGACTGCGGATCGTGCTCTACACCCTGGACGAGACCGCGTTCACCCGGGAGCTCGCGCCGCTCGCCGGCGGTTACCCGGCCCTCTACCTGGGTGCGCCGTGGTGGTTCCTGGACAGCCCGGAGGGGCTGCGCCGGTTCCGCGAGACGGTGACCGAGACGGCCGGCTTCTACAACACCGCCGGCTTCGTCGACGACACCCGCGCCTTCTGCTCGATCCCGGCCCGGCACGACGTGGCCCGGCGGATCGACGCCGGATACCTGGCCCGGCTGGTCGCCGAGGGGCGGCTGCCGCTCGACGAGGCCGCCGAGACCATCGCGGACCTGGCATACCACCTGCCGAAGAAGGTCTTCCGGCTGGACGGACCGGCGGCATGACGGTGACCACCACACTCGGCGCCGCGGCGCTCACCGGCCTCGCCCCCGAGTGCCGTCCCGCGGTCCGGCCCGGCGACGTCCGGCCCGGCATCCTGCACCTCGGGCTCGGCGCGTTCCACCGGGCCCACCAGGCCGTCTACACCGAGGCGGCGGTCGCGGCCAGCGGCGGCGACTGGGGGATCGTCGGGGTCGCGCCGCGCTCCCGGGACATCCTCGACAAGCTGCGGGCACAGGACCGGCTCTACAGCGTGCTGACCGTCGGCGGCGGGCCCGACCACGCCCGCGCGGTCGGGATCATGGCCGGGCTCGGGTACGCCGCCGGGGACCCCTACGGGGTGCTGGCCGCGATCGCCGACCCGGGGATCCGGATCGTGTCGCTGACCGTGACGGAGAAGGCGTACCGGCTCGGGCCGGACGGGAAACTGCTGCTCGACGAGGAGCTGCGGGCCGAGCTGACCGGGGAGAAGCCACCGGTCAGCATCCCGGCGCTGCTGGCCCGGGCGCTGCTGACCCGGCGGGCGCCGCTGACCGTGCTCTGCTGCGACAACCTCCAGGGCAACGGCCCGCGGATCCGCGGCATGGTCGAGCAGGCGCTGGAGGTGGCCGGGGCGGAGCTGCCGGCCGGCGTGGAGTTCCCGGCCACCATGGTCGATCGGATCGTGCCGGCGACCAGCGCGGACCACCTCCGGCGGGCGGCCGCCGCGCTCGGCGCCCAGGACAGCGTGCCGGTCGTGGCGGAGCCGTTCCATCAGTGGGTGATCGAGGACCGGTTCCCCGGTGGGCGACCGGACTGGGCCGCCGCCGGAGCGATCATGACGAGCGAGGTCGGGTCGTGGGAGCTGCTCAAACTGCGGGCGTTGAACTCGGTGCACTCGGCCTGCGCGTACCTCGGCGCGCTCGCCGGCCGCGAGATGATCTCCGACGCGCTGGAGCTGCCGGGGATGGGCGGGTTCCTGCGGCGGTTCCTCGCCGAGGACATCTCGCCGACCATCGATCCGCCGCCGGGCGTGACCGTTCTCCAGTACGGCGAGACGGCGCTGGAGCGGTTCGCGAACCGGGAGCTCGGGCACCGGACGCACCAGGTGGCGATGGACGGGACGCAGAAGTTGCCGCATCGGCTGCTCGGGACCATCGCTGACCGGCGGCGGGCCGGGGCGGTGCCGGAGTGGGCGCTGCTCGTTCTCGCGGGCTGGATGCGGTTCGTGCGGGGACATGCCGACGACGGGTCCGTCCTGCCGCTCGACGATCCGCTGGCCGCCCGGCTGAGGAGCGTCGTCTCCGGAAGCCCGGACACCGCTGCGGGACTGGTCGATGCGCTGCTCGGCGTGAGCGAGGTGTTCCCGGCGGCGCTCGCGGGGGACGCGGAACTGCGGGCCGCGTTGATCCGCTGGGTGGGGGAGCTGGAGCGGCACGGGGCCGCGGCGACCATCGCGGCGGCCGGCCGATGACACCGCGGGTGGCGCTGATCGGCGCGGGCGGCCACGGGCACTCGCATCGTCGTACGCTGAAAGACCTGGCCGGACGCGGCCTCCTGGAGGTCGCCGCGTTCTGCGACCGCAACGCGGTCGAGCCCGAGCCCGGGGTGCCCTTCTTCGACGACCACCGGGCGATGCTCACGGCAGTCCGTCCGGACGCGGTGATCATCTGTACGCCCCCGCACACGCACCTGCCGATCGCGCTGGACTGCCTGGCCGCCGGCGCGGACCTGCTCCTGGAGAAACCGCCGGTCGTCTCGCTGGCCGAGCACGAGGCGCTGGCGGCGGCCGTCCGGAGCAGCGGGCGGCGGTGTCAGGTCGGGTTCCAGGCGCTCGGCTCGGCGGCGCTCGCCGCGTTCCGGGAGGCGGTGTCCGGTGATCAGGTGTCGGCGGCGGGGGCGTGGTGGCGGCCGGACAGCTACTACCGGCGGGCGCCGTGGGCCGGGCGGCAGGCGGCCTTCGACGGGGCGCTGGTCAATCCGTTCGCGCACGCGTTGATGCAATCGCTGGCGGTAGCGGACGGGTTCGAGCCGGTGACCATGGAGCTGGAGCGGTATCGGACCCGGGAGATCCAGACCGACGACTGCACGTTTCTCCGGCTGACCGATGCTGATCAGCGGACGATCGTCATCGGGGTGACGCTGGCGTCCGAGGTTTTCGTGGCGGGGGAGATCCGGGTCGGGGACAGCGTGCTGGAGTACCCAACAGACCGCCTTAAAACGCCAGAGTATTCGACATTTCGCGAAATTTCGGGTAGGCGCGGACTGCTGGAGAACCTGCTCAGCACGGAATCACTGATCGCCCCCCTCGACCGGACCAGAACCTTCACCGCCGTCGCCGAGGCGATCGTCGCGTCACCCCCACCCGCCCTGATCCCCACCACGACCCCTCACCCCGCCGGCGGCGGCATGATCCTGCCCGGCGCCGACCACCTGGTCCGGCAGGTCGCCGCCACCGGCCTCCTGCCATCCGAATTGGACCAGGCCTGGGCGGTACCGCCGCACCGGGTGACCTTCGACGACCAGAGAGGAGTGGTCCGTGCGCAAGCTGAGCATCGCTGAGCTCGAAGCCCATCACCGAGGGCCCACCTTCACCAGTGTTCTGCCCGGTCACGTCGTACAGAAAGGCGGTTTCCGGGTCTATGCGGAGCCGAACTTCCGGACGCATGACGAGCCGGGGCGGCACGTGCACCCGGTGCCCGAGATCTTCGTGATCGTGCAGGGCAGCGGGGTGATCGAGGTGGAGGGTGCCGAGGTGGAGAAGTTCCAGGCCGGCGAGGCGGTGCTCTTCGAGCCGGGTGAGGACCACCACCTGATCAGCCGGGGTGAACAACCGCTGATCTTCGTGTGGATGCACCTGGAACCCCTTTCCTGACGTTCCTCCTGTGTCGCTTTTGGAGTGACCCATGCCCCGAAGAACCGCTCTCGTGGTGACGTTCGGCCTCCTCCTGGCCGGCGTCGCCACCGTCCCCGCATCCGCCGCGACCGGCACCGTCCCCGCCGCCGCCCGTGAGGTCCTCCCCGTCGACGACGGCTGGGCCAACGGGACCACCGGTGGCTCCGCCGCCACCGACGACCACGTGTCCGTCGTCCGGACCCGTGACGAACTCGCCACCGCGCTGGCCGTCGCCGGCACCGCACCCCGGATCATCCTGGTCGCCGGCACCCTCCGGCCCGACGGCGACTGCGCCTCCTACGCCGACCCGGGGTATTCGCTCGACGCGTTCCTGGCCGCGTACCAGGGCGTGACCACCAAACCGGCCGGTCCCCTCGAGGACGCCCGGGTCCGATCCGCGAAGACCCAGGCCGCCGACGTCCAGCTCAAGGTGCCCTCCAACACGACCATCTTCGGCCTGGCCAACGCCCGGCTGGTCGGGCTCAACCTGCTGGTCGCCGGAAGCGACAACGTGATCATCCGCAATCTGCGGCTGGAGGACGCCGCCGACTGCTTCCCGGCCTGGGATCCGACCGACGGCTCGGCCGGCAACTGGAACTCGGCCTACGACCTGATCACGCTGACCGGTTCCACCCACGTCTGGGCGGACCACAACACGTTCAGCGACGGCAACAACGTCGACGCGGACCAGCCGCTGTATTACGGCCGGCCGTACCAGGTGCACGACGGCGCGCTCGACGTGATCCGGGCCTCCGACCTGGTGACGATCTCCTACAACGTCTTCCAGGAACACGACAAGACGATGCTGATCGGTTCCACCAACACGGTCGGCGCGGACGTCGGCAAGCTGCGCGTCACGATCCACCACAACAGGTTCGCCAACACCGGGCAGCGCGTCCCCCGTGTCCGATTCGGACAGGTGGACGTCTACGACAACTACTACTACGCCACCGACGAGGACACCTACCAGTACTCCTGGGGCGTCGGCGTCTACTCGGCGATCTACGCGGAGAACAACTTCTTCCTGCGCAGCGCCGACATCCCGCTCGACGCCGCGGTCTACAACTGGGGCGGCCCCGGGATGACCGAGAAGGGCACCCTCACCCGGGTCGGCACCGGCCCGATCACCGAGGTGAACCTGCTGGCCGAGTACAACGCCACGCACGACCCGGACCTGGCCACCGACGCGGGGTGGACGCCCACGCTGCGGCCCGGCCCGCTCACCCCGGCCGCGCGGGTGCCGGCGGTGGTCACCGCACAGTCCGGCGCGGGCCGCCTCGTTCTCAAGTAACACCCTTTCGGTACGCCTCCGTCCCGCCCGTGCCGGTCCACCCGGCACGGGCGGGTGGTTGTCCCGTCATATCCGCGGCACCGCATTGACAAGCCTCCGGAGCCGCGCGGACCGTTCCCCTATGAGCCGTGCAGCGCACAGGCGGAGCAGGACGCCGCGCCGCGCGGGGATCGGCACTCCCGTGCCCCCGCAGGCCCGCCGAGCCCGTCTCCGACTGATCCTCGCCGTGGTCAGCGCCACCCTGATGTTCGTGGCCGCCCTGCTCCCCACCTGGATCGAAGAGTTCACCACTCTCGAACCCGACCGGGGCACCGGCGCCCTGGAATGGCTCCTGCCGCTTCCGCTGGCCGCCGCCGCGCTGACCCTCGGCGCCCTCATCCACCGCACCGGCAGGCGCACGCCCTGAATCGCGGCCTTCCCGCCAGGGGGTCAGGCGACCTCGTAGGTGCGGCGGACGTTGGTGAGGACGCCGGCCTTGAGGTCTGCCTCGGTGATCCAGAAGGTGACGGCTACCACCTCGCCCCAGGCGGTGCCCTCCTCGGCGGCTATCTGGAGCAGCGGGCGGTGGCCGTCGACCGGGGTGGCCAGCTTGTCGTGGTGGCCGAGCAGGCGGTGGCTCGGGACGGGGAGGAGGGGGCGGATCTCCTCCTGGAGGTGGATCAGGGCGCGGGGATCGCTGATGTTGGCGGTCAGGTCGAGGCCGTCCTCCCAGCCGGGGAGGGTGGCCTGGGGTGCCGGGTCGAGGGGCAGGACCGGGATGGTGCGGCGGGCCGGGGGGAGCGGGGCGACCGGGTCGGTCGCGACGTGCAGGACGTGGCAGCCGTCGTCGCCCTCCGCGCCGCCCCACGGGGCTCGGAAGTCGTCGTCGTGGAAGAAGAGCAGGCGGCCGGTGTCCGGGAACGGCCAGTCGGGGCCGAGCAGGCCGGCCGACTCGGCGCAGTCGATCTGGGCCAGCATCAGCATCGGCTCGCCCTGATACGACGGCCAGGCGAAGGCGGCGACCGCGGGGTCGCCGCCGATCGCGCTCCAGCCCTCGTCGGCCACCTCGTAGGCGATCGAGGGGCGGGCCTGGCCGAGGAGCCAGTCGGCGGAATCCGCGTCGAGACGGGTTCGGGTGAGCGCTCGGACCTCGGGAGGCAGATTCATGGTGGCCGAGTCTGACACACGATCACCGGAAAAAACGGGCCACCCGGAATGGGGCGGGCAGCGCGGACCGATACCACGGATTCAGCCCGGCGGTCGCCGGGCGGCCCGGAGTGAAGCGATGATCGCGTGTAGTCACGGGACGATTGCTTGCGGTTGTCGAGGTCGTTGTGCGTAGGGAAGAAGGGTTTTTCTGGAAAGAAACTTAAGGCCGCTGGTCACCCGTGAGTGAGATAAGTGGGACCTTAAGAAAGCAGCGGTCCGTTCCTTAAGTTTTCCTTTAGTTCGATCCGCGGTGGGAGCGTTCCCGTAAGGACGAGTTGAGAAACACGGTCCGAGCAGGAGGGCAACACACATGAAGCGGTACCGGAGCTACCGGAGCAACGCGGGGGAGTCCAACGTCCGGCGCTGGCGGGTTGCCGGCATCGCGGGCGTCGCGGTTGCCCTGGTCGGTGTTGGCCTGGGTGTGGCGAACGCGGCCACCTCGGACGCCGTGCCCACGGTGAACTGTCCGCAGGTCGCACCACAGCTGCCGGCGATCCCGGCCAAGGCCAAGGCCGAGGTCGAGCGGAACCTGGCGCTGCTGAACACCCAGATCCAGGAGGCGAACAAGCGCCTCGCCAGCACCGTCGGACAGGGCGGAAAGAACTTCATCCAGAACGCGATCCTCGGGCCGCTGAAGGACAAGCGGGCCTCGACGATCGACCGGATCGCCATTTCCATCGGGCGGGTCGCGGCCAAGCCGAATCTGCCGGTCGACGCGCTCGCCACGTGTGCGCTGAACGCGAACGGCGGCGGTAATGCGGCGCCGGAACCGACCGCGGTTGCCGCGGCGACCGCGACCGCGGGGTCGAACGGAAACGGCGCGGCGACCGGTGTTCCGACGGTGAACTGCCCGACTGTCGGTGACAAACTCCCGGCCGTTCCGGCTTCGGCCAAGGCCGAGATCGAGCGCAATCTCGCGCTGTTGAACACGCAGATTCAGGAAGCGAACAAGCGACTCGTCGACACCGTCGGCCAGGGTGGAAAGAACTTCATCCAGAACGCGATCCTCGGCCCGCTGGAGGACAAGCGGTTCGCGACGATCAACCGGATGGAGACCGCGATCGGGCGGGCCGCCGCCAAGCCGGACCTGAACGCCGAGGGCCTGGCGCCCTGCTCGCTGAACGCGAACGGCGGCGGCAACGCGGCGCCGGAGCAGACCTCGGTGCAGGCGCAGGACCCGGCCGAGGCGGCCGCGAACGCACCGACCGTGAATTGCCCGGACGTGAAGATCAACGTGGCGATCCCGGCGTCGGCGCAGGCCGAGATCGATCGGAACCTGGCGCTGCTCCAGACCCAGATCCAGGAGGCGAACAAGCGGCTGGCCAACACCGTCGGCCAGGGTGGAAAGAACTTCATCCAGAACGCGATCCTCGGCCCGCTGGAGGACAAGCGGTTCGCGACGATCAACCGGATGGAGACCGCGATCGGGCGCGCCGCCGCCAAGCCGAACCTGAACGCTGAGGGGCTCTCCACCTGCTCGCTGAACAAGTGACGACGTACTGAAGCGGAAGGGGCCCTCCGGGGCCCCTTTTGCATGCCGCCACGGTCTGCTGTTGATGCGGTCTGCTGGTGATGCGGTCTGCTGGTGATGCGGTCTGCTGTTGATGCGGTCTGCTGTCAGTGGCGGTCTGCTGGGGGCCGGGGTTTGCGTCCCAGGCCACGCAGCGTCTTCTCGCTGACCCGGCCGCCGCCCCTGGTTCGCCCGGCACCAACTCAAGCCGGCCCGCATCCGGTCATGATCCGCTCGGTGCTCCCTGCCCCGGGTCCGATTATTCGGGTACGCCGGTAGTGCCCTCGTTCGGGCAAGGCGCCTACCCGGACCGCCAACCGCCCGGCTGGCCGTGGTGGCCCTATCTCGGCCAAGTCAAGGGCCATAGGCGCCAGCTCGACGGGTGCGGCTGGTCTTGGTGGCCCTATCTCGGCCAGGTCAAGGGCCGTAGGTGCCAGCTCGACGGGTGGGGCTGGTCGTGGTGGCCCTATTTCGGCCAGGTCAAGGGCTGTAGGTGCCAGCTCGACGGGTGGGGCTGGTCGTGGTGGCCCTATCCCGGCCAAGTTAAGGGCTGTAGGTGCCAGCTCGACGGGTGGGGCTGGTCGTGGTGGCCCTATTTCGGCCAGGTCAAGGGCTGTAGGTGCCAGCTCGACGGGTGGGGCTGGTCGTGGTGGCCCTATTTCGGCCAGGTCAAGGGCTGTAGGTGCCAGCTCGACGGGTGGGGCTGGTCGTGGTGGCCCTATGTCGGCCAGGTCAAGGGCCGTAGGTGCCAGCTCGACGGGTGCGGCTGGTCGTGGTGGCCCTGCCGCGGCTTGGGAAGGGGCCGTGGGGACCAGCCCGTCGACTCCGGCCAGTCAAAGGGGCCGTAGGCCCGTTGGCTGTCGCCAGTCAGTGGTGACCGCAGGGCCGGGTCGGCGGCTTCGGCTGGCCGTGGTGGCCCTATCGCGCTGGCGGATGGGGCCACCACGGCCAGCCGGAGTGGTCGAGCTGGTGCAGGTGGCCGTATCGCGGGGTCGGATAGGGCCACCACGACCAGCCGGGGTTGGTGGGGTTGGCGTTGTCCACACTGGCGGGTCGTCCACAGGTCGTCTGCGAGGAGGCACGATCTTCGCCACACTGGCAGCGGGGGCCTGCCCCCAAGGGTGGGTGGGCGCTGGGCTGGGCTGGGCGGCTGAGTGGTGGTGTGCGGTGGGGAGGGGCTTCGGGCGTACGGAAGGATCAGGTTGATGGGCAGCAAGCGGCCGACCGCTTGCCGGTAGCTATCGGATAGCACTCGTGAGAGCGCGCCTTTTCGCGGGCGGGGCGGTTACGTGGTAGAAATCCGCGCCAGTAAGAATGCCCCGACGACGAGGAGGGTCCGCCGTGCCAGGCAGCGCACACACGATCACCGGGAGCAGTGTGGTGGTCTATCTCGCGGTCAGCCTGCGGTCCCGGCTCCGGGCGCACGCCGCGGCGACCGGGCGGTCACACACCCAGATCGTGTTCGACGCGCTGAACGACACGCACCCCCGCCTGGCCGAGCTCACCGGCGCCCCCATGCCCGAGGGCGGCCTGTTCGTGGCACAGCGTTCCGGCCGGCGCCAGCACCGGGAGGACCAGGTGCAGGTGTCGATCCGGCCGAACCAGGAGAACCTCGCCGTGATCGACGGGCTGGCCGACCGGCACACCGCCGGCAACCGGTCCGCGCTGATCGCGGCCGCACTCGACGCGTACCTTGCGGCTCCGATGAAGGGTCTCCCCGCATGAAGCAGTTCAACGATCAGCTCGCCAACCTGTGGCAGGACTACGCGGCCCTGGTCTCGCTGATCGCTGGTGCGATCGGCGTCCTCCTGCTGATCGGCTTCGCGATCTGGGCGAAGCGCTCCGGCAAGCCGCTGCGCCCGATCGCGCTCTCCTTCAGCATGAACCTGGCGCTGCTGCTCAACGCCGAGGGCATGTGGGTGATCGCCACCGAGCAGCTGCACCTGCCCAAGGTGTTCGCGATCCTGGTCTTCGCGGTCTTCGAGATCTGCTTCCTGACGGCCACCTCGCTCGCCGCCGAGCAGTACCGGAACACCACTGTCTACGGCCCGGACGGCAAGATCGAGACGCCCGGTCACCCCGGCCCGATGCTGTGGATCGCGGCGCTGATCGCGGCCGTCTCCGGCATCATCGTGGCCAGCAACGCGGTCACCGGCACCGAGAAGCTGCTGCGGCTCGCGGTGCCCTGCGTGATCTTCCTGATGTGGTGGGCGGCGCTGACCGCGGCCGGGCAGCGGGTCCGGCGTGGCCGGTTCGCCTACAGCCCGCGGCGGCTCGCCGAGCGCTGGGGCTGGCTGATCCCGGACGACGACCCGGATCTGGCCCGGATGGCCTCCGAGCGGCAGGTGCGCCGGATGGTGGTCAACCACCACCGGGTCAGCTCGGCGCGGTGGCCGAAGTCGTGGTGGCGCAACCGGCTGCTCAAGGATGCCCGGACCGCCGGTGAGCCGGTGGTGGACGAGGTGATCGGGCAGCTGGCGCGGATCCAGCGGGTGATGGACCTGCTGATCCCGGCGGACGCGCGCCCGGTGACCCCGGTGATCGCCGTCCCGCTCGGTGCTGATGCGGCTTCCGCTGTTCCCGGCGCCGTCGCCGCCGGCGTTCCGGCCGTGGCCGCCGCTCCCGGCGCCGCTGCTGCCGTTCCCGGCGCTGCTGCCACGGTTCCCGGCGCTGCTGCCACGGTTCCCGGGGCTGCTGCCGCGGGTGCCGGTGTCGGTGCCGCCGCCGTCGCCGGTGCCGAGGAGTCGGTGACCGCGGCGTTGCGCAGTGCGCCGCCGGTGCAGTTCGTGCCGCCGGCTCAGGCCGCCGACGAAGTGCCGGTCCGGCCGACCGTGGCGCAGCTCGCCGCGCTGGTGAACTCGACCGCGGAGACGGCGACGCTCGGGGAGCGGCTGGCCGCCGCGGTGACACCGGAGGAGATGCTCGGCATGCCGGCCCCGACGACCGGTTTCGATCAGCCGGAAGGGCTGGCGAGCGGTCCGGTTCCGTCGCCTCGCCGCTCCGATGAGGTGACCGTGCCCGGCGCGGTGCCCGCGGTGCTCGGCTCGATCCCGGCCGCCGCGGCTCCGCGCCCGTTCCTCGCCACGACACCTGTCCCGCACGCCAACGGCACCACGACGAACGGCACCGCCACGAACGGCATCGCCAAGAACGGCGGCGGCACGAGCGGTGGCAGCACCGGCATCGGCGGCAACGGCGGTGGCGCGAACGGCGGCGCCGGCAACGGCAGCAACGGCGGCGGCAACCTTCCTTCCTGGGCGGCCACCCCGACCGGGGCCCAGCGCGCCGTCAACATCGTCGGCTCCCCGTGGTGGCGGCTCGCCGTCGAGCGCCTGGCCCGCTCGGTCGCCGCCGAGATCACCGCCGACAACCTGTCCGAGATGACCTACACCCGGGTCGCCGAACTGGTCCGCACCCTCGCCCCGCGCGTCCCGGACCTGGGCGAGGGCGTCGTCCGCTCGTTCGTCAACGACTACGTCCGCGAGATGAACGGCGAGCCCGGCGACGCCGCCTACCCCTGGCGTGACCTGCTGCCGGACCCGGTCACCGCGCCGGTCGGCTCGCCGGCCTGGATGGCGGCGATCGAGGATCTGCGGGCCGCGCTGATCGAGGAGATGGAGGGCAGCGACGTCACCGACCCGCGCGAACTGGCGATGATGCTCGCCCCCAGCGTGCCGCGGCTCGACGACGAGACGATCCGCGAGTTCGTCAGCGACTACCTGTCCGCGCTCGGTGGCCAGCCGACCGGCGGCGACCAGCCGTGGCAGCACCTGCTGCCCCGCCCGCAGGGTGGCCGCGGCCCGAGCGACGAGGAGATCGTCGAGCAGTTCGGCCCGCAGCTGCACGAGCACCTGCGCACCACCGGGAAGCTGACCCGGTACCGGGTGACCGCGGTGACCGGCGTCAAGAGCCAGACCCGCGCCGACCGGATCAAGTCGATCATCGAGGACCAGGCCGCGGAGAGCACCCCGGCCTGAGGTTCGCTCCACCGAAGCGGTCCTGGACATCCAGGACCGCTTCGGCGTTTCCGGTACGCCCACAGCATCCTGCCCGCCGAGCCCCCGCAAGTCGCGCCGCCCCGCGGCCAGCGCCCGCCCGGCAACTCACTTCTGCCCGGCGACCACGCCGGCCACGGCCCGCGCCTGCCCGGCTCGCGCCTGCCCGGCTCGCGTCCGTCCGGCTCGCGGCTGTCCGGCTCGCGGCTGTCCGGCTCGCGCCTGGCCGGCACGCGACCGGCCGTCGAACCCGGGTGGGCCGGTGCGGCGCTGGTGGCGCCGGTGGCGGCTGCCGGGGTGGCGTGACGGCGGGTAGATTGCCGGGATGACTGAGGTCGATCGGGCGCCGCGGGTTTCCAGGCCGGGGCGGGCTGTCGTGTGGGTGCAGCTCGCGTTCCTGGTGGCGTACCTTATCGGCAGTTTCGGGATGGTGATCCTCGCGGCCGTGCACGCGGACGATCTCGGAGCGATCCTGCATCCGGGGCTGGAGCGGCTCGACGATCCCAAGGCGTCGATGAGCATCGGGCCGGATTCGCTGTGGAATCCGCTGGTCTGGGTGCTCGGGGTGTGCCGGCTGATCGCCTGGTTCCTCTACCCGCTCGGGATCGCGATGCTCATCTTCGGCCTGGCGACGCTGGTGCACACGGTTCGCGCCGGCGATCGGCGCACCACGGCCCGGCTCGCCGTGCTCACCGCGATCTGGCTCGCGCTGCTCCTGCTCGGCGCGACGCCCTATGGTGCGGCCCTGGCCAACTGGCTGCTGGACTGACCGGACCGGCCCCCGGCGAAACGCTTACCGGGCGGCTCGGCGAGGACGGCCGAATGGCTAGCGGGCGGGAGCGGCGCAGCTGGAGCGCCAGACGATCTCGGCGAGGGCCGGCTCGGAGACCGGCCCCGGGTCGTCGCCCAGCGCCAGGGCCATCGCCCGCTCGCCCATGTCGACCAGCGGCAGCCGCACCGTGGTCAGCGACGGGGTCACGTCCCGGGCGATCGGCATGTCGTCGAACCCGGTCACCGAGATCTGCTCCGGCACCGCGATGCCACGCTCCCGCAGGGTGGCCAGCGTGCCCACGGCCATCGAGTCGTTCAGCGCCAGGACGGCGGTCAGCCCGGGGGCGGCGTCGAGCAGCTCGGCGGCCGCGGCCGCACCGCCGTCGCGGGTGAAGTCGGCATAGACGATCTGCTCCGGCGGGAGCGGCACGCCCAGCTCGGCGGCGGCCCGGCGGACGCCGGAGAGCCGGTCGGTGGTGGTGGTCAGCGCGCGCGGGCCGGCGATCACGCCGACCCGCCGGTGCCCGAGGCCGAGCACCCGGCAGGCCAGCTGGTGGGCCCCGGCCTCGTTGGCCGGGAGCACCGCGCTGCCGACCAGCTCGTGCCGCCCGATCACCGCGACCCGGCCGCCGCCCTGCTGGTACGCGTTCAGCTCCCCGTTCAGCCGGGCGGTGAACTCGTCGTCGTGATAGCCCGAGCCGGCCAGGATCAGCGCGTGCACCTGCTGGGCCCGGAGCAGCGCCACATAGGCCAGCTCACGCTCCGGCTCCCGGTAGCTGTTGCAGATCACCAGGAGCCGGTCGTGCGCCCCGGCCTGCCGTTGCAGCCCGCGGGTGATCTCGGCGAAGTAGGGGTCGGACACGTCGTGCACGATCACGCCGACCGCGGACTTGCGCGGGCGGGCGACGTTCTGCGCATGCGCGTTCGGCACGTAGTGCAGCTCGGCGACCGCGGCCAGGACCCGCTCGCGCAGCTCGGGCGCGACCTTCTTGGCGCTGTCGTTGATCACGCGGGAGACGGTGGCGGGGGAGACCCCGGCCAGCCGGGCGACATCTGCCAGGGTGACCGCCATCCGCACAGCATAGAGAAAGGTCGCGCCCGGCGCGTCAGCGGCCGAGCAGGGTGAGCGTGTCGACCACGCGGTTGGCGAAGCCCCACTCGTTGTCGTACCACGCGACGACCTTGACCAGGCGCCCGTTCGCCGCGGTGAGCAGCGAGTCGAAGATCGACGACGCCGGGTTCCCGGTGATGTCGGTGGAGACCAGCGGGTCCGCCGAGAACTCCAGGATGCCGCGCAGCGGTCCGGCCGCGGCCGCCTCGAACGCGCTGTTGATCTCCTCGGCGGTGACCGGGCGTTCGACCACGGCGTTCAGCTCGACCAGGGAGCCGACCGGGACCGGGACGCGCACCGAGTAACCGGTGAGCCGGCCCGCCAGCCGGGGCAGGACCAGGCCGATCGCGGTGGCGGCGCCGGTCGTGGTGGGCGCGATGTTCAGCGCGGCGGCGCGGGCGCGGCGCAGGTCGCGGTGCGGGCCGTCCTGGAGGTTCTGCTCCTGGGTGTACGCGTGGACGGTGGTCATCGAGCCGGTCTCGATGGTGGCCAGGTCGTCCAGGACCGAGGCGATCGGGGCCAGCCCGTTGGTGGTGCAGGACGCGTTCGAGACGACGTCGTGCGCGGCCGGGTCGTAGTCGCCGTGGTTGAGGCCGTACGCGATGGTCAGGTCGGCGCCCTTGGACGGCGCGCCGACCAGCACCTTGCGGGCGCCGGCGGCGAGGTGCGCGCGGGCGTCGCCGGCGGCGGTGAAGCGGCCGGTCGACTCCAGCGCCACGTCCACGCCGAGGTCCTTCCACGGCAGGTCGGCCGGCGTCCGGATGGCGGTCACCTCGATCCGCCGCCCGTTCACGATCAGGTGATCCTCGTGCGCCTCGACCGTGCCGTCGAACCGGCCCAGCGAGCTGTCGTAGCGAAGCAGGTGGGCCAGGGTGCCGGGGCCGGTGAGGTCGTTGATCGCGACGATCTCGACGTCGCTGCCGACGGCCGCCCGCAGGACGTTGCGGCCGATGCGTCCGAATCCGTTAATCGCCACTCGTGTTGTCATGTCCCCAGCCTGCCGAGCCCACCGAGCGCAGAGCAGGGGGCGGCGAGTCAGCCTGCGAAAGATTTCCGCCAAAGGTCTTCCGGTACTCGCTGGGCGAGGTGGCGAGGATGCGCTGGAAGTGCATGCGCAGGTTGGCCCCGGTGCCGACCCCGACCCGCGCGGCGATCTGGTCGATTCCGAGATCGGTACGTTCCAGCAGCTCCCGGGCCAGATCCACGCGCGCCCGCAGGACCCACTGCATCGGCGTGTACCCGGTGTCCTCCACGAACCGGCGGCCGAAGGTGCGCGCCGACACCCCGGCGTGCCGGGCCATCGAGGCGACGGTGAGCGGCTCCTCCAGATGCGCGAGGGCCCACTCCCGGGTCGCCGCGAAGACGTCGCTGAGCGGCTCCGGAATGCTGCGCGGCACGTACTGCGACTGGCCGCCGCTGCGGTACGGCGCGGCCACCAGGATCCGGGCGATCGCGTTGGACGCCTGCACGCCGTGGTCACGCCGGACCAGGTGCAGGCAGACGTCGATCCCGGCGGCAACCCCGGCCGAGGTGAGGATCTGCCCCTCGTCGACGAAGAGCACCCGGCCGTCGACGGTCACCTTCGGGTACATCCGGGCCAGCGTGGCGGCCTGCAACCAGTGCGTCGTCGCCCGCCGACCGTCCAGCAGCCCCGCCGCGGCCAGCGCGAACGCGCCCGTGCAGATCGAGACGATCCGGGCGCCCCGGAACGCCGCCTCACGCAGCGCCTCGAGCACCCGGAAGTCGACCGGGCCGGTCGGATCGGTGAAGCCGGGCACGATCACGGTGTCCGCCGTGGCCACTGCCTCCAGGCCGGCCTCGACGTGGAAGCTGAGGCCGTCGCGGCCGGGCTGGAGACCGGGTTCCACGGCGCACGGGATCGCGCGGTAGTTCAGCCCGTGCCGGGGCGCGAAGACCTGAGCCGGGATGCCGACGTCCAGGGGAGCGGATCGCGGAAGGAGAAGCATTGCCACTGTGTGTCCCCGCATGCCCACCACTGTGCCGGGCGGGCACGCGTACCGGGAAGTGGCGGTCGCGACCGCGACCGCAAGGATTCCGCCACGCGAAACCGAGAGCGCTCCCGTGGTCCGAAAGTCGACCACTAGAATCATCGGCCCGGCGGTGTTGCGGTTGTACCTTGTCTCCAGCCGGTTTCGTGGAAAGGACGGCTGGCGATGAGGGATCACAGCAACCGCTCGGCCGGGCGGCCGACCTTGGAGGAGGTCGCGTCCCGGGCCGGTGTCGGCCGGGGGACGGTCTCCCGCGTGGTGAACGGGTCGGCGCAGGTCAGTCCGAAAGCCCGCAAAGCGGTGCAGGACGCGATCGACGAGCTGGGCTATGTGCCGAACCGGGCCGCGCGTGCTCTCGTCACGCAGCGAACCGATTCGATAGCGCTCGTGGTTTTCGAGTCCGGCGAGCGGTTCTTCGCCGAGCCGTTCTTCGGCCGGATCGTCCAGTCGGTGTCGTCCGTGCTGGTCGCCCGCAATCTCCAGATGGTCCTGATGATCGCCCAGGCCCCGGAGGAGCGCCGCCAGCTGGAGGGTTACCTGACCCGCCAGCACGTGGACGGCGCGCTGCTGCTCTCGGTGCACGGCGACGACCCGCTCCCGGCGTTGCTCGAGGAGCGTGGCGTGCCGACCGTCCGGGCCGGTCGCCCGGCGCACCCGGCCCCGGTCAGCTTCGTCGACGCGGACAACCGCGGGGGCGCCCGCGCCGCTGTGGCCTATCTCCAGGAGCAGGGGCGGCGGTTCATCGCGACGATCACCGGCCCGATGGACACGGCGCCCGGTGTGGCCCGTTACCAGGGTTACCGCGACGTCGTCGGGGAGGGCCCGGCGGCGGCCGGCGACTTCGGCGAGATCAGCGGCGCCATGGCGATGGAGTGGCTGCTCGCCAACTATCCGCAGCTGGACGCGGTGTTCGCGGCATCGGACATGATGGCGGCCGGGGCGCTGCGGGTGCTGCGCCGCTCGGGCCGCCGGGTGCCGGAGGACGTGGCCGTGGTCGGTTTCGACGACTCGGTCATCGCCCGGCACACCGATCCGCCGCTGACCAGCGTGTTCCAGCCGGTGGAGCAGATGGGCCAGGAGATGGTCCGGCTGCTGCTGGCGAAACTGGACGGGGACGAGCCGACCGAGCACGAGACCGTGCTGCCGACCCGGCTGATCCTGCGCGGCTCCGCCTGACGGGCGCGCGGGCCGGGCGTACCGTCAAGCGGCGGTCCTAAGCCCGCGCCTGACCGAGATCGGTCAGGCGGTCCTGGAGCACCGCGGCCTGATCGGCCGTCAGGCCGCCCTCGCCCAGACGCTGCCGCACCTTCTTGCGCAGCAGCGTGACCTGCCCCTGGATGTCGGGATCGTCCTGGGTGGCCAGCTGGGCGAGGATGTTCCGGAAGTCCTGCGCCACGTCCGGGCGGATCGCGCCGGACTGCTCGCCCTGCTCGACCGCGGCCTCCACCCGGCCCAGCGCGGCCTCGACGGTCAGCGTGGTGGCCTCGGCGGTGGGTTTCTGCTCCCTCTTCGGCGAAGGCGCTGTGGTGGCCGTGGTGGGTGTGGTGGCCGTGGTGGCCGCGGTGGTCGGCACGGTCGACGGCGCGACCGAGGGCGGCAGCGGGGCGGGCGGCTCGGCCAGGTCCTCGTTGGACTGGGTGACCACGTGCACCAGCGCCAGGAACGCGACCGCGGTGGCGCCCAGCGCCGCGCCCACGGCGATCTTGCGGCCCCGGGTGACCCGGCCGTGCAGGCCGACGGTCGGGATCGGGGCGTGCCCGGTGGGACGGGCGCCGGGCAGCGGGATGGTCGGCGACCTCTTGTCCTCGGAGGGGGCCAGCTCGGCGAGCACCTTCCACGCCTCGGCGGCGGACGGGCGTCGTTCCGGGTCGTCGTCGAGGCAGCGGTGGATCAGGTCGGCCAGTGGCGCGGGCAGGCCCTCGGGCAGCGGGGTGGCGCCGAGCTGCCGGGCGACCGCCAGCTCCTCCCAGGTGTCCACACTGTAGGGCGGCTCGCCGGCCACCATCTCGAAGAGCAGGACGCCGAGCCCGTAGAGGTCGGTGGCGGGCTCGGCGGGCTTGCCGTCCAGGCGCTCCGGAGCCGCGTACGCCGGAGTGCCGAACGTCGCGCCGGTGTCGTCGTCGTCCGGCTCGCCGGCGGGCGCGCTGATCCCGAAGTCGAGCAGTTTCACCCCGCCCTCGCAGAGCATCACGTTGCCCGGCTTGATGTCGCGGTGCACCACCCCGGCGGCGTGCGCGGCGGCGAGCGCGGCGGCGACCGCGGCGCCCACCGCGGCGGCGGCCGGCCACGGCACCGGGCCGTCGCAGAGCCGGGCCGCCACGGTCTCGCCGGCAAGCAGCTCCATCACCACGAACGGCACGACCGAGCCGTCCGGCCGGACCGCCTCCCGATAGTCGTGCACGGCCGCGATGCCGGGGTGCGAGAGGCGCGCCGCCAGCCGGGCCTCGCGCCAGGCCAGGTGCGCGGCGCGGATGTCACCGGCCGGCAGTTTGACCGCGACGGGACGATCGAGCAGCTCGTCGGTGGCCCGCCAGACCTGCGCCATCCCGCCTGTCTCCAGCAAGGTGACAAGGCGGTACCGCGAGACCAGCAGGGCACCCGGCGCCGGCCAAACTTCGTGCATGCCGGAACATTCGCCCAGTCCGGGCCCGCGTGTCAACCGGCAACCCATCTGCACCCGGCAGCGGCACCGGATGACAACCGTGGCTGCCGAATCTAGAACTCCCCAGAAAAATCGGTGAGGAGTTCCTCGAAATGCGCATGCGTCGTATCGCCGCCGCCGTCGCCATGGCTGCGGCCGTCACGCTTCCCGTCGTGTCCACCGGTGTGGTCGCGAACGCCGCCAAGCCGAGCTCGTCGCCAGCGTCCGGTAACAAGGGTTCGGACAACAAGGGTTCGGACAACAAGGGTTCGGACAACAAGGGTTCGGACAACAAGGGTTCGGACAGGAAGGGCCCGGCGAAGCCGGAAAAGCCGGCGAAGCCGGAGAAGAAGGTCAAGGTGGCCTTCGCCGCCTCGGGCAAGGTGACCAAGGCCGACGCCACGTCCGTCACGGTCGCGGTCAAGGGCGGCACCAAGGACGTCAAGGGCCGGACCGTCACCATCGCGGTGCCGTCGAGCGCCCGGGTGCTGCTGAACGGCAAGAAGGTCGCGGTGTCCGCGCTCGCCGCCGGCAACCAGATCACGGTCACCGGCACGCACGTCGGCGACGTCTACACCGCCACCAAGATCCAGGCGGTCGGGAAGGCCGCCAAGCCGGCGCCCACCACGACGCCCAGCCCGACGCCCACCCCGACCCCGTCGGCCTCGTCGCCCTCGGCGTCGCCGTCCCCCAGCGTCAGCGACACGCCGGGGCCCTCCGACTCCGTCGAGCCGTCCGAGTCCGCCGAGCCCACCGAGCCGGCGGAGCCCGAGACGACGCCCGCGCCGGAGGCCTGAGGCGACCGCCCGGAAACGATCAGTCGACCGTCCGGGGGAGGGTAGCGGCGGCCTCGCGCAGCGCGGCCGCCGCGACGGCGTACCCGTTGCTCGTGTACGTCCGCGACAGCGACCCCGGCACGGTGAAGTAGGCCGTGGCCAGCTTGGCCGGATCGGTCGCGATCTCCCCACGGGCCGGTACGTCGTTCCCGTCGTCCCAGCCCCACGGCGCGTTCGCCGAGTTGGTCCCGCAGCCGTACGTGCCGGTGCCGCAGCCGCCGGTGGTGTCCCCGGCGAAGGTGCCCAGCGACGCGAACAGCGAGCTGTTGGCCCGCTGCGCCCACATCCCGCCGGACGCGAAGATGTCGACCAGCCGGTATCGCACGTCCCGGTCGTTCGTGCCGGACGGCGACTCGGCCACCGTCGACGGGTAGTACACGATCCCGTCCCCGTTGATCGTGTACTGCGGGTACGCCTTCAGCCCGTGCCCCTTCGCCTCCTGCGCCGTCACCGGGTGCTGGAACGAGTCGTGCGGCGACGACTGGGTCCGCAACGTCCCGTCCACCGTCTCCCCGCCGCCGGTCCAGGTGCTGCCGGCCGGGGTGTACGAGTAGAAGTCGCTGTGCGCCACGGTGACCGCCGCGCGCAGTTGCCCGTACGCCGAGCCGTCCCTCTCCACGATCTCCAGCACGCCCTCGCCGTCGTTCTCGTGCTCGGTCTCGAAGAACGGGTGGTCCACCCAGTCCCGCGGGTGGAAGAAGAAGTACGTCAGATACCAGTGCGTCGAGGTCTCGACCACCGAGTAGTAGACGTGCGCGGTGGTGTCCTTCCCGGCGTCGTCCCAGTTGTCGCGCCCGTCGAGGTCGCCGTCGAAGTCGTAGCGGGCCAGGTAGTCGGACCTGCCGCCGAGCGCGTGCGTGCCGGTCGCGTCGACGTCCTGGTAGTGGATCGGCGCCCAGCGCAGCGCCAGCTCGGCGTCGCCCACCGCGGCCCGGGCCGGCGTCGCCAGCGTGGTGGCCAGCACCAGCCCGGCGACCGTTCCCCTCGTCATGAGATTCATGGATCTGAATCTAAAGGGGCTCCGATGTCGCCGGGGCGAAGTTCAGCTCACCGCACGGTCACAGCGGCATGACGTCCATGTCGCAGTTGGCCCGCTCCCACCGGGCCGCGTCCCGGGTGGCCGGGTGGGCCGCGCCGAGCACCTCGTGATACCGGTTCAGGGTGTCGCTGTGCAGCTCGTACGCCGCCTCGGTGCGGCCCAGAGCCCGCAGGTCGATGGCCAGGTTCAGCGCCGCCGCCAAAGTCGACGGGTGGTCCTGGCCGATCACGGCGCGGTACCGCTCCAGGTTCGGCTTGTCGAGGTCGTGCGCCTCCTGGACCAGCCCGTCGGCGAACAGGTCGCTGGCCAGGTTGGTGGCGCAGCTCAGCGTCAGGATGTGGTCCTCGCCCAGCGCCTCGCGCAGCCGTTCCAGCGTGGCGGTGTTGAGCTGGACGGCCTGGTCCACGTCGCCCTTGAGCCGGTGGATGATGGCCAGGTTGCCGCCCGAGGCCAGGGTGTGCGGGTGCAGCTTGCCGAGCTTGCTGCGGAACCGCTGGAAATTCTCCGTCGCCACCTCCGCGGCCCGTTCCATCTCGCCGGCCTGGCGCAGGTCCAGGGACAGGTTGAGGGCGGCCTGCATCGTGGTCGGGTTGTCCGGCCCGAGGGCGCGGTCGGAGTCGTAGAGGTCGAACACCGAGGCGGAGAGCTTCAACGCCAGCTTGTGGTCGCCGGCCTTGCGGCGGGTGACCGACAGGCTGCGCAACGTCTCCACCGTCTGCGGGTCGCGCTCGCCGAGACTCTCCGCGAACGTCGTGGCCAGCCGCTCGAACTCCTCCCGCGACGTCAGGTAGTCACCCAGCTGGCGGCGGTCGATCAGGACGCCGCGCATCGCGCGCAGCGACTCCTCGTGGTTCTGCCCGAAGGCGCGGACCTTGCGCTCGTAGGTGTCCTGGTCGACCCGGCGCGCCGCCTCGAACTGCCCGGCCAGGCGCATGCTCACGGCCAGGTTGTGCGCGGCGTTCAGGGCCAGCGGGTCATCGACGTCGGCCAGCCGCACGCAGCGGTCGTACACGTCCTGGGACAGCTCGAGCGACTCGCCGAACCGGCCCTGCACGCGCAGGTCGGAGGCGACCGCCTGGATCGCCTCCAGGGTCTCCTCGTGGTCGGGGCCGACCTCCTGGAGATAGATGTCGCGCAGGTGGGCGTTGAGTGCGGCGGCCTCCTCGTACCGGCCGACGGTGAACAGGGTGTAGCCGTACCAGCGGCCGATCTGCAGGGTCTGCCCGTCGTTCTGGCCGAGTCGTTCGCCCCACGCCCGATAGGCCGTCTCCGCGATCTCCAGCGCCTCGGCGACGTTGCCGAAGTAGGAGTGGTATTTCGCCTCGTTGATCACGAGGTCGCGGACCCAGGGCAGCTCCGCCTCGGTGACCGCGTCGGAGGCCGACAGGTGCGGATAGAGCATGCCGTACTTGGGCCAGGAGTCGCGATCGCGGGGTTCGCCCGGGTCGTTGCTGGCCAGCACCTGGTGCGCGCCGCGCCGCATGAGATCGCGTTCCTCCGGCGTCATCCGCTCGACCAGGACGGCCTGGACCAGGCGGTGCATCTGGATGGTGTTCTTCGCGTGGTCGATCCGGGCGAGCGCGTACCGGTTGATCTCCCGGATCGCCCGGTTCAGCTGGATCGGGTCCCGCAGCGTGGTGTCCAGCTCCGGGCTGATCTGCACCCGCAGGTCCCTGGAGAACAGCGCGCGGGAGATCGGCTCCGGCGCCATCAGGGCACAGAGCTGCAACAACCGCAGAGCCGCGGGACGGTTGCGGGCCAGATGGTCGAGCGACACGTTCCACGCGGCCGCGACCGGCACCGGGTAGTCCGGCGGCGGGGACACCTCCAGCAGGGCGATCTGCTGGTCCTTGAACAGCCGGAGGTACTCGGTGGCCTGCATGCCGGTCTCGCCGAGCCACGCACCGGCCTGCTCGATCGCCAGGGGCAGGTCGCCGAGGACGGCGGCGAGGTTGTCGGCCTGCTCGACGCTGATCTTCGGTGCCCGGCGGGTGAGCAGGGCGATGCTCTCCTCGCGCCGGAAGACGTCCACCTCCACGGACTGCGCCACCGCGCTCCACTGCGGGTTGCGCGACGTCACCAGGATCCGCCCGGGACCGCCCATCGGGAAGTAGTCCCGGACCGTCGCCGGGGCGTCCGCGTTGTCGAAGACCAGCAGCCAGTTCTGGTACGGCACGCCGATCCGCAGCGCCTCACGCACGGCCGGGATCGCCGCCGCCTCGGCCTTCACCGGGAGGCCGAGTTTCTGCGCCAGCTCCACCAGGGAGGAGGCGATCTGGGCGGGGCGTTCCGCCGGGATCCACCAGACCACGTCGTAATCGACTGAATTGCGATAGACGTATTCGACTACGACCTGGGTCTTGCCGACGCCGCCCATGCCGTGCAACGCCTCCGGCAGCACCGCCGTGGCCTCGCCCTCGTGCGGGTTCTTGAGCTGTTCCAGCACCTCGGTGCGACCCGTGAAGTTCGGGTTGCGCGGTGGCACGTTTCCCCAGATGGTGGGCACTCGCACGGCCGGCCGGGGTGGGGCGGGCGCGACCGCCCGCGGCACGGGATCCGATTCCAGGGGCTGTGTCATGTGGTCCTCCACCGCGTCGGGCGCGGGCACCGAGCCGGAGCTCGGCGACCCCGCGGGCGCCATTCGATCCACCTGTTCCTGCAGGAGCGCGGCCGGTTGCCGGTACCGGAACGCGAGCGCCCGCAGGACGGTGACGTGGACCTCGGTGATCGACCGTTCGCCCGGCAGGACGGGGACATCGCCGGCCCGGTCCGGATCGTCGAGCGTGGCCGCCATCCGGCGGACCGCCGGAACGTGCTCACCGAGGTAGGAGTCGAGGATGCGGACCACCCGCAGGGTGTCCGCGCGGGGCGACGCGGTGAGCAGCTCGGCTCGGGCGCCGGGGATGAACTCGTGGGTCACCAGGCCGTCGGCGTCCGCGGCCGGACCCGGATCGACCGGCCGCACCAGCCCGGCGACCAGGATCTCGGCCAGGTGGGCGGGTTCCGACTGGGGCAGCAGGGTGGCCTGGATCAGCCGCATCACGTCCAGGTTCAGCGGCGCCGCGGCGGCCAGCCGGGTGGCCAGCTCGGTCGCCTTCGGCGAGACCGCGGACCGGAACGACGCGATCGGGTCGGACGCCGCGCCCGGGACGACGACGGCCGGCGCGGTCGCCGGCAGCAGCAGGCAGGCCAGGTGGGCGTCGGCCGGGCCGGAGTGGGCCAGCAGCCGGACCCAGGCCTCCATCCAGGACGATCCGAACTCGAGGACCGGCACCGGGACGACACCGTCCGGGACCGCGGTGAGGATCCCGTCCAGCGGCTCCCGGCCGAGGGTGGCGTTGTGCACCGGCCCGTCGCCGTCCCGGTAGAGCCGGAGCCGCTCCACCGGCAGCCCCCAGCGGCGCCACATCGCCTGGGGGAGCAGGTGCACCACCGCGACCGCGCCGGCCGTGGCCCACTGGCGCATGCGGCGGAACGGCACGCCGTTGGCCCAGCCGGGGGCCGCGCCGTCGGTGAAGATCAGGGTCAGCCGGGTGCCCGGGCCGGGCTCCGGGCCGGTGAGCCGTACCGTTCCGGCGGCCGGCACCCGCAGGCCGCGGCGTACCACGGTGCGGCGCTGGTCGCCGGCGGTCTCCAGGGCGGCGGCGAACCGGTCCAGGGCGTCCGCCCAGACCGCCATCGAGTAGTGCTGGTCGACGATGAGCTCCAGCTCCCACGCCGGATCCAGCAGGCCGAACGCGGCGGTGAGCGACGGGTCGACCGGGACGGCGAGTGCCGGCCATTGCGCGACGAGGCCTCCGGGCAGGCGTACCGCGCGCTCCTCGATCCGCGAGGGGTGGTCGGTCACGGACTGATGCCTCCTGCCGGCGCCGGGGGCCCGAGCTCGTCGGGCAGCCGAGACGGGTCGTCCCACAACAGGACGAGATTGCGGCCGGTGTCCGCCAAGTCATCGTCATCCCTGGATGACGTGATCCTCAACCGCTGTGCACGATCCGGCAGTTCGACTATTCCGCCGTACGCCAGCAGATCCTCCACCGCCTGCTGAAACCGTTGGTCCGGGGCGCCCCCGCGGTGCCAGAGCAGCACCGGCACCCCGGTGCGGATCGCGACCCGGATCTCCCGGGCGCCGTTCGGCTGCTCCGGCGACGCGCTGAGCACCAGCGTGACGACCCGCTCGTCGAGCACGATGTCCTGCTCCAGCCGCGGCGGGTCACCGGTGCTGTACAGGCAGACCGTGGCGCCCGGGGTGTCGCGCAGCACCTGCCAGCGGCGCCGCCAGACCCGGTGCCGGGTGCGTTCCTGGATCCGGTCGAGGCTGCGCACCACCACCGGGTAGTGCCGGTAGAAGGGCACCGGGCCGTCGTCCGGGTCGATCTCCTTGCTCCACCGTTCGACCGGGAGGTTGAGCAGCGTCATCGGCAGCACGAACTCGAGCCGCAGCGGCCCGCCGTCCAGTGGCCACTGGCTCTCCACCGTCTCGACGATGGCGCGCACCGCGGACTCCAGCATCGGCCGCTCCACCACCTGGTCGGCACCCCGGTGCGGCGCCCAGCGGTCCGGGTCCCACTGGTACCAGTAGGTCACGGTGTATCGCAGCTCGTGCAGCGGATGGTGGTCGATCAGGATCAGCAGCATCGACTGCGCGGGCCCGGCCTCCGCCAGCGGCGGGGCCCACAGCCGGCGCTGGAGCGCCGCGGTGATGCCCCACTTCTGCCCGAGTTGGTTGACCAGGCGTTTGAGCGGGCGGCCGACGGCGTCCTCGACGGCGTCGGCGACCTGCCAGAGGAACACCATGAACAGCGGGACGCCCTGGTCGTCGGCGTTGAGCCCGGCCAGGTGCACGAAGATGTGCCACGGGCTGCGGCAGTGCGCCGGTGGGGCAGGCAGCCGGGAGCGCACCGCGCGCCGGAACAGCTCGTTGATGTTCGAGACCCGGGCGATGTCGAGCTGCTGGAAGATGTCCCGGATGGTGCGCCACTCGTCGTCGCTGAAGTTCTGCACGCCGTCCCACTCGTCGGCCAGCTGGAGCAGCCGCAGGGTGGCCGGCCCGTCCAGCCGGGTCCGGGCCTGCTCGACCAGCAGGGCCAGGCAGTCGACCCCGGCACAGGTGCGGACGATCAGCCGCAGGTGGGTCATGGCGTGATGCACCGGCTCGACCGGCGGGATGCCGTGGTAGCGCTCGCTCACCGCGTGCAGGAGACGCTCCCGGTCCGGGACCGTTTCGAAGGCGTGACTGCGTACCAGGATGTCCGCGATCTCGTTCTGGATGTCGGACCGCGTGCGGTCCGCCCCGTCCCCCGGTGGCCCGCCGTTCACCGGCGACCTCGGCACGCGGGATCTCGCACCGGGGGGCTCCTCTCCGCCGGTCCGGGCGCGGGGACGCCACGGAAACGGTGAGCGACATGTGACTACTGATAGTACTGATGTCGCCGCGCCCAGCAAGTGTTCAGTAGCTCCCCAGCCAATCGATCAGACGGAGCGCCGGGATCTCCTCGCCGGCGGCGTCGAACGCCCGGGCCATCGCCCGGACCAGCTCCGGCCGGCGCACCGCCGCGTTGTCCGGCGCGCCGAGCTCGGCCAGGGCGAGGCCCAGGCCCAGCCACGGCCGGGGGTCGGCCGGGGCCGCCGCGATCGCCGCGAGATAGCCGTCGCGGGCCCGTTCCGGGTGGCCGGCGAGCAGATCCAGGTCGGGCGGCAGCGCGCCGGGAACCTCGGTGGTCACCGTCTCCGGCCGGTCGGTGATCCGGGCGAAGCGCTCCGGCTCGGCCAGCAGCACCCGGGCCAGCACGGCCCGCCCGTCGAGCCAGCGGACGCTCGTGTCGGTGACCGGGCGGGGGTCGTCGAGGCCGTCCACGCCGGCCGGTTTCGGCTGGGGCGCCCCGGCCCGCCAGGCGTCGAGCAGGCCGTCCAGCCGGGTGGGGCCGACCGGCAGGTGGTACGCCCGCCACTGACCGTAGTGGTCGTCGGCGGCCAGCGCGGCGAGCCGCCCGGCCCGGGGGTCGACCGGGTCCGCGGCCCAGCCGCCGACCGTGACGGTCAGCCCGCTGACCAGGTCACGGCCGTGCTCGGTCAGGTCCGGGTCGCCGGTCAGCGCGGTCAGCACGCGGCGCAGCTGGACGGTCCAGAGGGCGAACTCGAACTCGGCGGTCCGGTCGTCGGTGCTGTGCCGGCGGTGGCGCCAGAAGCCGGTGATCCCGATGAACGCGTAGACACCCTGGAGCAGGCCGCTGACCGGGCGGGGATCGTCGCGCCAGGGCGCGTACCGGCGGGCGCCGTCGTTGCGCTCCACCAGCGGGATGAGGTGCAGCAACGCGCCCAGAGCGACGTGCTGGGTCTCGTGGATCATGGTCACCGCGAGCTGCTCGGTATCGTCCGGCATCGATGCGAGCACGGCGGCGAACGCCTCGTCGCAGGTGGCGCTGAGCGGCCGGTACGGCTGGGCGGCCGGCAGCGGCACCACGATCGTCATCGCCGCGGCCACCGCCTCGGCCCGCTCCCGGTCCTGCTCGACCAGCAGCCGCCAGGCGTCGGTGAGCAGCGCCCGCCAGCGCCGCACGTCGGCGTCCGGCAGGGGAGCGGGGGCGGACCAGCCGCGCAGGTTCCGATAAGGGTCGATGTCGTCCAGCAGCACGGCGATCCGGGCGCCGTCGTGCTCGGCGGCACAGGCCGGCAGGTCGCGCCAGCCGGGGCCGCCCCGGCGTACCGTCTGCCCGCCCGCGGCGATCTCGACCACCGGACCGGACCGCCGCACCTCGGCGGTGCCGGCCTCCGGGGTGTCCGCCAGCACCGCGTGCCCCAGGCCGGGCAGCACGACGGCGCCGGCCCGGACCGGCACGGTGATGCTGAAGTCGACGCCGGCCCGGATCGCCGCGGCGGCGGCCAGCAGATGCAGGTACCCGACATCGGTCCAGAGCGGCGCCGGGTCGGTGACCACCGCGCGCAGCCGGCGCAGCAGGTGGGCGGCCCAGATGCCGGTCTGCGGGTAGGTCAGCGCCGCCTCGAAGCCGGCCGGCGAGGCGCGCTCGGCACTCAGGAGCAGGTCCCACGCCTGCGAGACCGGGGCGAGCGGCCCGGTGGCGTCCGGGTCGGCGGCCAGCGCCTCGCGCACCGAACGCAGTGCGACCAGCCGCCAGCTCCGCTCCGAGGTGGCGAGCCGGCGCATCGCCTCGGCGGTGCCGGTGCCGTTGCTGAGGCCGGCGAAGTCCGGCTGCGGCAGCCGGTGGGTGGGCAGCGCTGCGGTGGCGTCTCGCTGGTTGGCGGTCAACGACGGTCCTCGACGATGCTCGGTTCCCGGGCACCGTGTCGGCGCCGGCGAACGGCCAGCGGCCGTCGCCGATTGTCGTCGCCGGGCACGCGCCTCGCAAGGCACCGCGCACGCGCCCGGCGGTCCCGATCAGGGGATTGCGGTCAGTCGGTGAGTCGCTGCGGATTGTAACCGCTGATGCTCTGACTCGGCTGGTCGACCCGGCGCAGCAGCGCCTCGGGTGTCTTTCCCAGAGCCGCGCTGTCGAGCTCACCGACCTCGGCCAGGGTATGACGGCTGAGGTCCGGCACTTCGGTCCGGACGTCCGAGTCTTGCGGCATTGTTGTCAGCACACCCTCATAACGGAGATGACGTCCAAAAGAGATCAGCGCGCACCGGGTGGCTGCGAACTGAAATATCCTGAATATACTGCCGAGTTCTTCCTGATTTGCCAGAATTGGCGGTATTGCCGGGTGTCGCATACGGAGAGCGCTAGCCCATCCAAGCGGTTCGGCCACATCGTGTCATCGACCAACTGGCTCCGTGTTCATCGGCTGACCGGATGATGTTCGTATCAGTCGAACGGCTCCTCCCGGTAGGCCAGTTCGCCCAGTTTCGCCACGTCACCGGGCCTGTCCGAGTACAGCTGCTGGACCACCTCCGCCAGCGCGGGCAGACCGCCCGGCCGGGTGGCCAGCGCGGATAGCAGGGCACGGACGTACGCGGTCGGCTGATCCCCGGGGTCGACGTCCAGTCGCTCGCCCAGCCGTTCCTCGATCATCCCGGTGAAGTGCGCCCGGGTCGCCCGGGTCTGGGTGATCGGCAGCTGGGCCAGCGCCTCGACGAGCTCCTCCGGCGGGACCGTGGGGTAGTCGTACGCCAGCACCGGCGCCGCCCGGGGGAGCAGTCTCGGGACGACGCCCAGCGCGGGGGTGATCTCGTCGGGCTGGGCGGTGAGGTGCCGGAGCAACTGCTCGGCGCCCGGCACCGTGAAACTCTCGATCGTGTAGACGGTGGAGCTCGTCGGGAGCAGGAACGACGGGATCTCACCGGCGCTGCGGCCGGGCAGCAGCACCGGCAGGATCCGGGAGAACCAGCGTGCCCGGTCGGCGTACAGCATCTCGCGGATCAGGCCGGCTTCGTACTCCACGCCGTTGCCGGACCCGGTGACGGCGCCGTTCTCCGCCCGGCTCCGGTACGCCGGCGACGCGATCACCAGCACGAAGTCGACGTCGGCGAGCTCTTGCTCCATCCAGTGGGTCCAGTTGCGGCGCAGCGACGTGTCCATGTCACAGCGTGCGTCGATGCCGTTACGGCGCAGGAAGTGCCACAGCTCGCGGACCGCCGATCGATGTGGATCGTCGTCGTGAGCATAGGAGAGGAAGACTCGCACACTCATCCATCGCTCCCTTCGCCATCACCATAAGGAGCGCTGTCTCGTGGCCACAGCGGCGCGGGCCACAACCGCGCCGGTGGGAAAGGCTAAAAACGGACCCTTCCGGGCCGATCCCTGCAAGCAGAGACCGCGTTGGGGGGTGGGGCAATGCTGTGGCGTGACCGGGTGCTGGCCCCACTGCTGGTGGTGAGCCTGGCCGTGGCGGGCTTCTTCGCCCTCGACCTGGGCAGCCCGCGCGAGAAGATGCTGCTCTGCTGGGTGGTCGCCCCGCTCACCGACCTGGCCCTGTTCGTCCTCTCCCGGCAGGTGTGGCGGCGGGCCGAGCTGGCCCGGCCGAACCGCCGGTTCTGGCGCGCCATGGGCGCCGCCGGGCTGATCTTCGCGGCCGGCGACATCACCCAGCTGGTCTACGTCCTGATCCACCCGGACCGTGACGAGTTCGCCTTCTTCCCGGTGCAGAGCGTGCTCGGGGTGCTCGGCGTGGTGCTGGTGTGCGGGGTGGCGCTGTTCCATCCGAGCCAGAAGTGGTCCCGGGGCACCCGGATCCGGGTGGTGCTGGACGCGGCGATCGTGAACACCGCGGTCGGCGTGCTGATCTGGGTTCTGCTGACCCGGTCCGGGATGGCGAACGCCGGCCCGGCCGGATATCTGTCCGCGTTCTTCGGCTGTGGTGTGGTGCTCTGCGGCGGCTTCCTGGCCGTCAAGATCGGCATGAGCGGGTCCAGCCCGATCGTCATGCGGGCCGCCGTCCCGATCGTGATCTCCACCGCGGTGCAGGCGATCGGCAACGCGCTGCTGCCCACCGACAACATCGACGGCTTCATCTATCCGTCGCTGCTGGTCCTCGGCCCGTGCCTGCTGATGGTCGCCTCGCCGCGCCTCCAGCTGCTGGAGATCCGGGCCGGCCGCGCCGGGCGGATCAAGCCGGACGCCGCCCCGGGGCGGCGCTACAGCTCGCTGCCCTACCTGGGCACCGTGCTCTGTGCGATCGCGCTGGTCGTCACGCTGCTCACCCAGGGACTCGGGCTCTCCGCCTGGGGTGCGCTGGCGGGCCTGCTCCTCAACGTCGCCCTGGTCGTGGTCCGGCAGATGCTGGCACTGGCCGAGAACAACGGGCTGCTCGACCGGCTGGACGAGAGCCTGGCCGAGATCCGCCGGCGGGAGCGCCGGCAGGAGGCGCTGCTGCGGCACGCCTCCGAGATCACCACGATCGTCCGGACGGACGGCGTGGTCACGTACCTGAACCCGGCGGTGGAGCGGATCATCGGCGGCTCGCTGCACGACTACGTGGGGCGGCACCTGCTCAACCTGATGCACCCCGGCGACGCGCCGCGGATCGACGCCGAGCTCGCCGGGGTGTTCGCCACCCCGGGCGCGAAACGGCACATCGAGATGCGGGTGCAGCACGACGACGACAGCTGGCGCTGGCTCTCCGCGGTCGCGGTGAACCTGGTCGAGGAGCCCGGGATCGGTGGCATCGTGATCAACGCCCGGGACGTGACCGAGGAGCGGGAGCTGCGCGAGCGGCTGCGCTTCCAGGCCGGGCACGACGCGCTGACCGGGCTGGCCAACCGGCGGCTGTTCACCGACCGGATCAGCGGGGCCGGGACCGCCGAGGTGGCGGTGCTGCTCGTCGACCTGAACGGATTCAAGCAGATCAACGACACGTACGGGCACGCCACCGGCGACGCCGTGCTGCGGCACGTGGCCGGGCAGCTGCTGGCCTGCACCGGCGCCGATGACCTGGCCGCCCGGCTCGGCGGCGACGAGTTCGCCGTCCTGGCCGGGGCCGGTGCCGAGGAGGCCGAGCGGATCGCCGACCGGCTGCGCGGGGCCCTGGCCGTACCCGCCGAGATCGGCGGCCAGAAGCTCACCGTCGGTGCCAGCATCGGCGTCGCGGCCGGCCCGGCAGACCAGCCGGACAACCTGTTGCACGTCGCCGACCTGCGGATGTACGCCGACAAACAGCGTTCCCGGGAGTCCGTCCGATGAGGCATCCAGCGCGGCACCTGCTGGTCACCGGCGCGGTGGCCGTCCTGGGCATGCTCTGGACGGTCACCGGCATCGGCCCCGCCCCGGTCTGCTACGTGTTCATGCCGGCCGGGCTGGTCGCCGCGGTGTTCGCCCTGCGCGCCCTGCGCCGGGACGTCGAGCTCGCCCCGGCCGGCCGCCGGTTCTATCTGCTGCTGGAGGTCGCCGCGGCGCTGATGGCCGCGGGCTACGTGATCCTGGCCGTGGCCGGGTTCCGCAGCAGTCCGGTGCTGCCGATGATGCCGCTGACCAGCTCGGTGCTGATCGGCCTCGGGCTGCTCGTCGCGATGGTCGCGGTGGGCGGTGTGCCGCTCGGCGTGACCAGCTGGTCGGCCCGCGGCCGGCAGTGGCTGGACCGGCTCATCGCGTTCGTCGGCTGCGCCGTGGTGCTCTGGCACTTCGGGCTCTACCCGATGCTGACCACGGAGAACCGGTGGAGCACCGGCGTGCTCGCCGTGGTGCTGCTCGGCTTCCTGTTCGCGGCCGGCGCCGTCACCAAGGTGTCGTACATCCCGGGCGGCCCGGTGGACCGGGCCGCGGTCCGGCTGGTCGCCGCGACCGGCCTGGTCGCCGCCGCGGTCTCGGTGCTCGCGGTCGCCCGCAGCTACGAGGGGGCGATCCTCACTCAGGCGGTGGCGATGCCGCTGGCGCCGCTGCTGCTCGCGGCGGCCGCGCTGCGCCAGCGGTACGCCACCGGAACCCTCTCGGCACGGGCCAACAGCTGGCTGCCCTACCTCGCGATGGTCGCCGCCGACGTGCCGCTCGCGCACGTGCTGTTCGGCGAGACCCACCTCGGCGACGGGATCTACGAGGGCCGGATCGTCGTCGGCTCGGCCGCCCTGGTCGCCACCCTCGTCTCGGTCCGCCAGTGGGTGGTCAACCGGGACAACGCCCGGCTGCTGCGCGAGCGCGCCGCCTCCGAGGCCCGCTTCCAGTACGAGGCCACCCACGACGCGCTGACCGGCCTCGGCAACCGCAAGCTGTTCCGGGAGCGCCTGGACGCGGCGCTGGCGAGCACCGGCGCCACCGTGCTCCTGGTCGACCTGGACGACTTCAACACGGTCAACGACTCGCTCGGCCACGACGTCGGCGACGAGCTGCTGGTCGCGTTCGCCGACACGCTGCTGGCCGCGACCGGCGACGACGGCGTGCCGGCCCGGCTGGCCGGCGACGAGTTCGCCGTGCTGGTCACCACGCCCGGCGGGGACGCCGCGGTGGCCGAGCGGATCATGACGGCGATCGCCGCGCCGATCAGCGCGCACCGGTTGCTGGTGCATGCCAGCGCCGGCATCGCGTCGGCCCCGGCCGGCACCCCGGCCCGTCACCTGCTGCGCGACGCCGACGCCGCGATGTACGCCGCCAAGCAGCGCGGCAAGGCCAACTGGGTGCGGTACACGGCCGGCATGGAGAAGCCCGCCCAGGCCGACGCCCAGCTCGGCGGCGACCTGCGCCGGGCCCTGGACGCCGGCGAGTTCACCCTGGTCTACCAGCCGATCGTCGACCTGCGCGACGGCCGGACCATCGGCGTGGAGGCGCTGGTCCGCTGGCTGCACCCGGAGCGCGGCATGGTGTCGCCGGCCGAGTTCATCCCGGCCGCCGAGCGCACCGGCCTGATCGTGCCGCTCGGCCGCTGGGTGCTGCGGGAGACCTGCCGGCAGGTCGCCGCCTGGGCCGCCGAGTTCGGTCTCGAGCCGCTGCAGAAGGTCGGGCCCAACGTCTCGGTGCGCCAGCTGCACGACCCGGACTTCGTCGCCGACGTGCGGGCCGCGCTCGCCGACAGCGGCCTGCCCGCCGACCGGCTGGTCCTGGAGCTGACCGAGTCCGCCGTGCTCCGCGGCCACCAGGTGCTCAAGGTGCTGCACGAACTGCACGACATGGGCGTCCGGCTGGCCCTGGACGACTTCGGCACCGGCGAGTCGTCGCTCAGCCTGCTGCGCGCCTTCCCGGCCGCGATCGTCAAGCTGGACAAGTCGTTCGTCGACAACATCGAGCTCGGCGAGGAGGGCAGCGCCGCGGCGAACGCCCGGCAGGCGGTGGCCCGGGCGGTGGTCCAGCTCGCCGACGCGCTCGGCCTGGACACCGTGGCGGAGGGCATCGAGAACCAGGAACAGGTCGATCGCCTGCGCAAACTCGGCTACACGGTGGGCCAGGGATATCATCTGGGCCGTCCGATGGACGCGGCCGCGATGACCGCTCGCCTCGCCGCCCAGCAGCGCGACCTGACCGCTGCCTGAACCGATCAAGATCTTCCTTTACGCAGGCCCAGCGGGGTGCAGATCGCATGCTCCCGCGCGGGCCGGGTGCCGGCGATCAGGACGCTGGCGCGTCCAGAACGATCACCGACCCCCTTCACTGTCCGCGGTTGGTCCCGGAGATCAACCCCCAGCTGGCCCCCACCGCCCTATCCCATCCCCGAATAGGGCGGTGGGGGCCAGCCCGACACTCCCCGGCTGGTCCTCAGCGCCCTATCCCGTGCCCGGGTAGGGCCATCAGGGCCAGCCGGACACTCCCGGGCTGGTCCTCAGCGCCCTGTCCCGTGCCCGGGTAGGGCCATCAGGGCCAGCCCGACATTCCCCGGCTGGTCTCCAGCGCCCTGTCCCGTGCCCGGGTAGGGCCATCAGGGCCAGCCCGACATTCCCCGGCTGGTCTCCAGCGCCCTGTCCCGTGCCCGGGTAGGGCCATCAGGGCCAGCCGGACACTGCTCGGCTGGTCTCCAGCGCCCTGTCTCGTGCCCGGGTAGGGCCATCAGGGCCAGCCGGACACTGCTCGGCTGGTCTCCAGCGCCCTGTCTCGTGCCCGGGTAGGGCCATCAGGGCCAGCTGGACACTCCTCGGCCGGCCTCCAGCGCCCCGGCCAACACGCTGCGGAGCGCTGGGAATCGGGCCGCCCGCCGAGGTCGATAGGGTGGCGGGGATGGACATGGCGGACGACGGCACGAGCACGGCCGGCTCGCTGGCCGGCTGGCTGGAGCGGCTGACCTTCGCCGACCTCACCGAGGGCGAGGTCACCGCCCGGATCATCGACACGATCGCCGAGTGGGCCGACTGGCAGGGCTGGCGGGTCTACCGGCGCGCCCCCAGCGTCGTCCCGCTGCCGCCACCCCTGCGGGGGAACTCGGTGCTCGACGTGGCCTGCGCCCGCCCCGGCGGCGCCGCCCCGATCGCGATCGAGGTGGACCGCACCGACCGGCAGCGCACCGTCGACAAGCTGCTCGCCGAGGCCGCCGCCGGCCGCCTGGCCATCTGGGTCCGCTGGGGTCCGGGCCCGTTCCCGCCACCGCCGCTGCCGGTGCACCTGGTGACCAGGCAGGCCGCCCGCCGCAACGGCAAGTGGCATACGGTGTCGGAGCGGCCCGCTCCCGACCACTCCACGGCCGCGCCCGTCGTCGCCGAGGCCGAGGAGCTGCCGTGGGAACTGTGACCGAGAGCCCGTCCCGCCTGGCCTGGCGGTGCGCCGAGCCCCTGCACGCCATGGTCTACCTGGTGCCGGAGTCGGCCGAGGTCTACGCCCGGCTCGGCCTCGACCCGATGACCGGCTACTTCGCCGCCCGCGGCGCCGCGTTCGGCGCCACCGGCCCGGGCCCGGTCACCGCGACGTTCTACAACTTCAACCCGGCCCTGGTCGCCGGGGCGCTGCCGGCCGCCTGGGACAGGGTCACCCCCGATCAGATGGTCGATGCCCGGCTGGAGATCGTCGACGCGGCGCTTACCCGTGGTCTCGGCGCCGAAACCCTGGCCGGCCCGGAGGTCGCCGAGGCCGCCGAGCTGGCCCGCACCGCCGCGCTGGACGCGGTGTCCCGCCCGCAGGGCCGCCCGCTGTTCGCCGCGCACGCCGAGCTGCCCTGGCCGGACGCCCCGCACCGGGTGCTCTTCCACGCACAGACGCTGCTCCGTGAGTTCCGCGGCGACGGGCACGTCGCGCTGCTGGTCGCCGCCGGGATCAGCGGCCTGGAGGCGATCGTCCTGCACGTGGCCAGCGGCCTGGCCGACAGCCGGTTCCTGCGCTTCACCCGGGGCTGGAGCCGTGACGAGTGGGCCACCGCCGCCGAGGCCCTGCGCGAGCGCGGGCTGGTGACCGTCGGTGAGCCTGCCGACCCGAGCGAGCCGCCGCCGGTCTCCCTCACCGAGGAGGGCAAGCGGCTGCGCGCCGACCTGGAGGCGCGGACCGACGTGCTGGCCGAGCCGGCCTACCGCGCGCTCGGCGACCGGGGCTGCCTGCGGTTGGCCGAGCTGACCCGCCCGCTGAGCCGGACCGTGGTGAAAGCGGGCCTGCTCGATCTCAAAGGTCTGACCGCCGCCGCGGCCGAGCGCAAGCCCTGAGGGGTGATGGCTGAATCACTTGCCGGAGCGTTATCGGCAAGTCACGCTTGGTGACGTGATCCGACAGCAGCGACACCCGGCATCGTGGTGGAACCAGTTCCAGCAGGCGTCCGAGAAATTCGACCTCGCCTACCTCACCGAGCATCTGGGTGACGAGATCACTCCGAAGATCTCGTCGCCGCTGTTGCGCCGTGAGGCTCAGATCGCCCTCGAGGTGATGGTCCGGCATCTGAACAAGCCGGTCAGCGAGGAGCTGGCCGACCGCGCGGCCAAGAGCGTGGAGCGGCTGATCGCCACCGTGGGCCGGCTCGTCGAGCGCTCCGGCGACGGCTTCGAGCTGCGCGAGGCGCACGCCCTGATCCACCTGCTGGAGGGCAAGTTCGGCGACGCGGCCTACGAGGCGCAGGAGTTCGTGAAAACGCAGCTGATCCTCCGCGCCTTCGTCGGCGCGCTGCGGCTGGAGCGGTTCGACACCGATCTCGCGGTCAAGCTCCTCGACCACGGGCAGGACCCGGCCGTCGCCCTGCACTCCGGCCAGGTCGTCGGGAAATATGCCTGGTGGCCGAGCTGGCTGCTCAAGGTGGTCACCGAGCGCGCGATGGCCGGCACGCTGGAGGAGGAGACCATCGCCGCCCTCGACCGTTGTGCCTACGCGGAGTTGAGTCCGGCCCAGGCCCGCATCGCCCGCCGCCTGCTCGACGGTGACGAGTCCCTGATCGATGCCTCCGCGGTCCGCCTGGAGGGCCTCGGCGAGGCACACGCCGCCGAGAAACTCCGCAAGGGCGACCTCACCACGGTCGCCCTCGCGGCCCGCCTGATCCCTATCTAGGCGCCGCCCTCGGTGAGGGTGACGGTGGCCGGCTGGAATCCGCTGCCGGTCACCTCGACGCCCGCGGTCTTGGCCTGCTCGATCGCCTGCTTGATGTAGTCGTTGGTGTAGGCCAGGCCCTCCGGTGCCTTCTTCAGCACAGTGTCGCCGGTCTGGTTCTTGGTGGTCATCGAGATGTCCACGGTCTGCTTCCAGGCCGTCTCGTCGATCACGCCGATCCCGCCGGTCGACGGCCAGATCAGCTTGTTCACCTCGTTCATCTGCCACAGCTGGTGGCTCGTGCCGAGCTTGGAGCCCTTGGCCACGGTCAGATCCCGGCACTTCTCCGGGTTGTCCCGGCAGAACGCCCAGCCCTTGATCGTCGCGGTCAGGAACTTCACGGTCTGCTGCTGGTATCCGGGGTCGCTGAGCTTGCCGGTGTTCGCCCAGACCGCGTCCTGGAGCATCGAGGTGCGCTCGGTCTTCCAGTCGATGATCGAGAAGTCGGCCGGGGTGTACAGCTTGCCGGTCGCCGGGTTCTTCGCCTCCAGCAGCTGGGCGTACTCGTTGTAGCTCATCGCCTGGGCGGCGTCGATCTCCTTCTTCAGCAGCGCCTGCATGTCGAACTGCTGCTGCACCAGGGTGACGTCCTTGCCCGGGTTCAGCCCGGCCTTGGTCATCCCGGCGAACAGCTCGAACTCGTTGCCGAAGCCCCAGTTGCCGACCTTCTTGCCCTTCAGGTCGGCGGCCGTCTTGATCCCGCTGTTCGCCCAGCTCACCTGGTAGGTGCCGGAGCGGGCGAAGATCTGAGCGACGTCGGTGATCCCGGCACCCTGCTCGCGGGAGGCGAGCGCCTTGGGCACCCAGGCGACCGCGTAGTCGGCCTTGCCCTGGGCGAGCACGGTCTGCGGGACGATGTCGACGCCGCCCTCCAGCAGCGTGACGTCCAGACCCTGCTCCTTGTAGAAGCCCTGGTCGACGGCGGCGATGTAACCGGCGAACTGAGCCTGGTAGAACCATTGCAGTTGCAGCTTGATCGGGGTGAGCGCGCCGCCGCTGCCGCCGGGCGCGGGGGTAGTGGGTGTGTCGGCGGTGCCGCAGGCGGCGAGCGCGAGGACCGAGGCGAGGACTATCCGGGAGATCTTCACAAACGAACCCCTAACTACTGATCAAACTTCTCTTCCAAGGCATGGCCAGCCGCTCCAGCAGCAGCGTGACCAGGTAAAAGGTCAGTCCCAGGAGGCAGGCGCCGACGACAAAGGCCCAAGCCCTCGGGTACGCCGTGAAGGCCGCCGCCGAGGTGATCCGCGCGCCGAGCCCGTCCTGGAGCCCGCCGAAGTACTCGGCGACCACCGCGGCGATCACGGCGAGCGAGGACGCCTGCCGCAGCCCGGTGAACAGGTGACCGAGGGCGCCGGGCAGCCGCACCTTGGTCGCGAAGGTCCAGCCGCCGGCCGCGTAGGTGCGCATCAGCTCCTGGTGCACCGGGTTCACCTCGCGCAGGCCGCGCAACGTGTTCAGGAAGACCGGGAAGAAGACCACGATGGCGGTGACCAGACGGCGCGGGACGCTGCTGGTCGACTCGAACATGTTGTTGAGGATCGGGGCGAGCGCGATGATCGGCAGCGCGTTGAGCAGCGCCGCGAACGGCACCGACAGCTCGCCGAGCCCGCGGAACCGGGAGGCCAGCAGGGCCGCCAGGACCGCCACGACGGTGCCGCCGATCAGGCCGGCGAGCGCGTTGGCGCCGCTGGCCAGGGCCGCGTCCCAGACGCTGCCGCGCTGCTCGACCAGCTCCCGCCAGATCGCCGACGGGGCCGGCAGGATGAACGGCGCGACGCGGCCGAGCGTGACGAACAGCTGCCACAGCGCCAGGGCGAGGATCCCCGCGACCAGCGGCGGGAGCACGCGCCTCATGGCGCCACCTCCGCTGCGCTCCGGGGTCGCCATGAGTTTGTGACTGAGCTGACCGATTCGCTCGCAAGCTCGCTCATCCGCGCAGCGCCTTCCGCACCTCGGTCACCTTGTCGAAGTAGACCGGGGACTGCCGGCCGGCGTCGTCCCGGGACGGCAGGTCGACCTCGATCGACGCGGTGATCCGGCCCGGCCGCGCGGACATCACCACCACCCGGTCGGAGAGGAACACCGCCTCGGAGATCGAGTGGGTGACGAAGACGGTGCTGGTCCCGGTGGCGGCGCAGATCGACAGCAGCTCGGCCTGGAGGCGTTCCCGGGTCATCTCGTCGAGCGCGCCGAACGGCTCGTCCATCAGCAGCAGCGGCGGCTGCACGGCCAGGGCGCGGGCGATCGCGACGCGCTGCTGCATGCCGCCGGAGAGCTGGCCGGGGTAGTGCCCGGCGAACTCGGCGAGGCCGACCAGGGCCAGCATCTCCTCGGCGCGCGCTTTGCGCTCGGCCCGGGACACGCCGCGCAGTTCGAGCGGCAGTTCCACGTTGCGGCGCACGGTGCGCCACTCGAAGAGGCCGGCCTGCTGGAAGGCGAGGCCGTACGCCTGCTCGCGCCGGGCCTGCCCGGCGGGCTTGCCGGCGACCGTGACCGTGCCGGTGGACGGCGGGATCAGGTCGGCGATCAGCCGGAGCAGCGTGCTCTTCCCGCACCCGGACGGCCCGATGAGCGACACGAACTCGCCGTCGGCGACGGTGAGGTCCACCTCGGACAGTGCCTGGGTGCCGTCGTTGAAGATCTTCGACACCCCGGAGACATCCACCGCGGTCATAGGGTCGCCACCTCCACGTGGCGGCGGTGGCGCATCAGCGGCACCTCCAGCAGACTGACGGCGCCCGCCACGAGCAGGCCGAGCAGCGCCGCCCCGAGCATCGCCGTGTAAACCTTGGCGGGATCCGAGGTGGCCTCCCGGGAGTACTCGATGACCAGGCGCCCGATCCCGCCCCGGGTCCCGGTGGAGATCTCGCCGACCACGGCGCCGACCACCGCGGCGGCGCCGGCCAGCCGCAGCGCCGGGAACAGGTAGGGCAGCGCCGCCGGGAAGCGGAGTTTCACCAGCGTGCGCCACCAGCCGGCGGCGTAGCTGTGCATCAGCTCGACACCGCCGGCGGACGGCGACTGGAGGCCGCGCAGCATGCCCACCGCGACCGGGAAGAAGGCCAGGTACGCGGCGATCACCGCGACCGTGGCCCAGGCCGGCATGATGGTGCCGCCCCAGCCGGCCACCAGCGGCGCGAGCGCCACCAGCGGCACGGTCTGGGAGAGGATCACGTACGGCAGCAGCCCGCGCTCGACGATCCGGAACCGCTGCATGGCCACCGCGAGCAGCAGGCCGACCAGGGCGCCGATCAGGAACCCGGCCGCGGTGATCCCCAGGGTGAACAGGCAGGCGCGCAGCACCACCTGCCACACCGGGTCACCGCCGGCCAGTTCCGGCCGGCCGAGCCGCTGCGCCACAGTCCACAGGTGCGGCATGGACAGATCGTCGGCCCGGGGCAGGACGCGGACGCCGAACAGCACCGTCCCGTCCGGGTCGCCGACCGCCTTGTAGCCCTCCCAGAGCACCGCGACGGCGAGCAGCCCGGTCACGATCGCGAGCGGCCTCCTCATCCGAACGCCGGGATGATGTGCTCGCCGTACGCCGCAAGGGTTTGCTCCTTGTCGTCGTGCTGGAGGTAGACGGCGAACTGGTCGACGCCGAGGTCGCGCAGCTCCTGCAACCGCTTGACGTGGTTGTCGACCGGACCCAGCACGCAGAACCGGTCGACCACCTCGTCCGGCACGAACGCGGTGTGTGTGTTGCCGGCGCGGCCGTGCTCCGCGTAGTCGTAGCCCTCCCGGGCCTTGATGTAATCGGTGAGCGCCTGCGGGACCGCGCCGGACCCGCCGTACCGGGCCACGATGTCGGCCACGTGGTTGCCGACCATCCCGCCGAACCAGCGGGTCTGGTCCCGCTGATGGGCCAGGTCGTCGCCGACGTAGGCGGGCGCCGCCACGCAGAACTTGATCGCGTCCGGGTCCCGCCCCTTCAGCGAGGCAGCCTTGCGCACCGCCGTGATCATCCACTCGGCGATGTCCGGGTCGGCGAGCTGCAGGATGTACCCGTCGCCGACCTCGCCGGTCAGCTGCAACGCCTTGGGCCCGTAGGCGGCGACCCAGACCTCGAGCCGGCTGTCCGGCGCCCAGGCGAACTGGATCTCCCTGCCCCGCACGGTCGCGGCGCGGCCGTTGCCGAGCGCCTGGATCACCTCGACGCATTCGCGCAGCTGGGACAGGCTCTGCGGGGGCAGGCCGAGTACCCGCAGGGCGGAGTCGCCCCGGCCGATCCCGCAGACGGTCCGGTTGCCGTACATCTCGTTGAGGGTGGCGAACAGGGAGGCGGTGACCGTCCAGTCCCGGGTCCCCGGGTTGGTCACCATCGGGCCGACGATCACCCGCTCCGTCTCGTCGAGGATCTTCGAGTAGATGACGAACGGCTCCTGCCACAGCACGTGCGAGTCGAACGTCCACACGTGACTGAACCCGGCCGCCTCCGCCCGCTTGGCCAGTTCCACCACGCGCAGGGCGGGTGGGTCGTTCTGGAGTACCACTCCGATGTCCATTGCCGGCCCCCTTAGAGCAGGTAGTCGCTGAGGCCGCGCTTGACGTACCGGCCGCGGCCGGCCCGTCCGGTGTACTCGCCGCCCGTGGAGATCACCTCGCCGCGGGAGAGGACGGTGTCGACCTTGCCGGCGATCTCCCAGCCCTCCCAGGCGGAGTGGTCCATGTTCATGTGGTGCGTCTCGACGCTGATCCGGGTTCGGCCGTCCGGGTCGTAGATGACCACGTCGGCGTCCGAGCCGGGCTGGATCACGCCCTTGCGCGGGTAGAGGCCGAACATCCGGGCCGGGGTGGTCGCGATCGTCTCCACCCAGCGGCTCAGCGACAGCTTCCCGTCGACCACGCCCTGGTAGAGCAGGTCGACCCGGTGCTCGACGCTGCCGATCCCGTTCGGGATCTTGGAGAAGTCGCCGAGGCCCAGCTCCTTCTGGTCCTTGAAGCAGAACGGGCAGTGGTCGGTGGAGACCACCGACAGGTCGTTGGTCCGCAGGCCCTGCCACAGGTCGGCGCGATGGCTCTCGTGCTTGCTGCGCAGCGGCGTCGAGCAGACCCACTTGGCGCCCTCGAAACCGGGCGCGCCGAGCTGGTCCTCCAGGGTCAGGTACAGGTATTGCGGGCAGGTCTCGGCGAACACGTTGCGGCCCAGGTCACGGGCGTTGCGGACCTGTTCCAGGGCCTTCGACGCGGACAGGTGCACGATGTACAGCGGGCAGTCGGCGGCCACGCTCGCCAGCCAGATCGCCCGGCTGGTGGCCTCCGCCTCCAGCTCCTGCGGCCGGGTCAGGCC
This sequence comes from Actinoplanes ianthinogenes, assembly GCF_018324205.1. Lineage (NCBI taxonomy): Bacteria > Bacillati > Actinomycetota > Actinomycetes > Micromonosporales > Micromonosporaceae > Actinoplanes > Actinoplanes ianthinogenes. The sequence goes on along the minus strand of NZ_AP023356.1, from coordinate 1,236,050 downwards.
GTGGTGGATCGGGTCCGTCTCGCCGCGCTCCAGCGCCTGCTTGACCAGCACGTCGATGGCCGGCCCGTTCTCCGCGTGCATCATGATCATGGCGCCGTTGTCGCGCGCCTTCTGCATCGCCCGCAGGATCTGCCCGTCGTCCGAGTAGAAGACTCCGGGGTACGCCATGAACAGCTTGAAACTGCTGATCCCCTCGTTGGCGACCAGGTGATCCATCGCCTTGAGCGACTCGTCGTCGACGCCGCCGAGGATCATGTGGAACGCGTAGTCGATGTGGCAGTTGCCGTCCGCCTTGCCGTGCCAGGCGGCCAGCCCGTCCTGCACCACCTCGCCGGTACGCTGCACCGCGAAGTCGACGATCGTGGTGGTCCCGCCGATCGCCGCGGCCCTGGTGCCGGTGTCGAACGTGTCGCTGGCGTGCGTCCCGCCGAACGGCAGCTCCATGTGGGTGTGCGCGTCGACCGCGCCGGGGATCACGTACTTGCCGGTCGCGTCGATGACGTCCGGCCCCTCCGGCGCGGTGCCGGGGGCGAACAGCGCCACGATGATCTCGCCGTCGATCAGCACGTCGGCGGGGTTGGCCCCGGTCGGCCCGACCACCGTCCCGCCCTTGATCAGGATGCTCATGGCTGTGCCTCCCTTGCCATGCTCTTCTGGCCCTCACCGGCCAGGCCGTCGCAAGCCCGCGGTCCGCTTGGTTCGGTGCAGGCGATCATGGCTGCACCAGCCCGTTGTACGAGTCCGGGCGGCGGTCGCGGAAGAACTGCCAGCGGTCCCGGACCGTCTTGAGCAGGCCCAGGTCCAGGTCGCGGACGATCAGCTCGGGGTTGTGCGTGTCGCCGACCTCGCCGACGAACTTGCCCTCCGGGTCGACGAAGTACGTCTGCCCGTAGAAGTCGTTGTCGCCCAGCTCCTCGATGCCGACCCGGTTGATCGCGCCGATGAAGTACTCGTTCGCCACCGCGCTGGCCGGCTGCTCCAGCTGCCAGAGATAGCTGGACAGGCCGCGGCTGGTCGCCGACGGGTTGAAGACGATCTGCGCGCCGGCCAGGCCGAGCGCCCGCCAGCCCTCCGGGAAGTGCCGGTCGTAGCAGATGTACACGCCGATCCGGCCGACCGCGGTGTCGAAGACCGGGTAGCCGAGGTTGCCGGGACGGAAGTAGAACTTCTCCCAGAAGCCCTTGACCTGCGGAATGTGGTTCTTGCGGTACTTGCCGAGGTAGGTGCCGTCGGCGTCGACGACGGCGGCCGTGTTGTAGAGGATCCCCTCCTGCTCCTGCTCGTACATCGGCAGGATCATCACCATGCCGAGCTCGGCGGCGAGGGCCTGGAAGCGTTCGGTCGTCGGGCCGGGGATCGACTCGGCGTACTCGTAGAACTGGGCGTCCTGCACCTGGCAGAAGTACGGCCCGTAGAAGAGCTCCTGGAAGCAGATCACCTTCGCGCCCTGGGCGGCGGCGTCACGCGCGTAATCCTCGTGCGCCTTGATCATCGATTCCTTGTCGCCCGTCCAATTCGTCTGGACGAGGGCGGCGCGGACGACTCCATTGGTCATTGCGGCCCCTCCGTAATTGATCTTCTCGGAAGACATGCGCCTGTGATCGTGTGTCTACTCCGGGTAGTACCACCTGCGCTAGGCCTTGCCTTGCAGCGCTGGATGCCGTAGGACACTAACGACACACATTCAAGCGAACAATTGCTGATACGTAACCGATTGTTTCGGAGAGGTAATTTGCTTCCGCTGATCACCGGGGCGGTCGAGGACCGCAGCGCCCGGGGTATCGCCGCGGCCGTGAGCCGATTGATCACCGCCGGTCGATTGCCGGCGGGGGAGCGGCTGCCCACCGTGCGTGCCGTCGCCGGGTCACTCGGCGTCAGCCCCACCACGGTCAGCGAGGCGTGGCGGAACCTGACGCTGGCCGGCGCGATCCAGACCCGCGGCCGCTCCGGGACCTACGTCTCGGGTCCCGCCATGCCCCGGTTCTCCCGGCTCGGCCGGCCACCGGTCGCGCTCGCCTGCGACCTCTCCACCGGGGTGCCGGACCCGGCCCTGCTGCCCGACCTGAGCGACGCGCTGCGCCGGATCGGCGACGGTCGCTGGGCCGGCAGCTACCTCGACGAGCCGGTGCTGCCCGAGCTGGAGGCGGTGCTCCGGGAGCGCTGGCCGTTCCGGCCGGAACGGCTGACCGTGGTCGACGGCGCCATGGACGCGCTGGACCGGGTCGCCTCCGCGGTGGTGCGCTACGGCGACCGCGTGCTGGTGGAGAACCCGGCCTTCCCGCCGCTGCTCGACCTGTTGCAGTCGCTCGGCGCCACGGTGATCGGCGTGCCGCTGGACGAGTCCGGGATGGACCCGTCGATCCTGCGCGACCTGGTCGTCTCCCGGCCACCGGTGGCGCTGTTCCTCCAGCCCCGGGCGCAGAACCCGACCGGCGTCAGCATGACCCCGGCGCGCGCCGCGGCCCTGGCCCGGATCCTGCGGGAGGCCCCCGGCCTGCTCGTCGTGGAGGACGACCACGCCGGGGACATCGCGGCCGCGCCGCCGGTCAGCCTGGGCCGGCACCTGCCGGGGCGGACCGTGCACGTGGCCGGGTTCTCCAAGTCGCACGGGCCCGACCTGCGGCTGGCCGCGCTCGGCGGGCCGGCCGCGATCGTCGACCAGGTGATCGACCGGCGGCATCTCGGGCCGGGCTGGTCGAGCCGGCTGCTCCAGGGCGTGCTCCTGGACCTGCTCACCGACGAGAAGGTCGCGGCGCAGGTGGCGGTGGCCCGCACGACGTACGCGGCGCGCCGGACCGCCCTGCTCGCGGCGCTGCGCATCCGGGGCGTACCGGCCGGCGCGGCCGACGGGATCAACCTGTGGATGCCGGTCGCGGATCAGCAGAACGCGATGGTGGCCCTGGCCGCGCACGGCATCGCGGCGGCGCCCGGCGCCCCGTTCTGCGTCACCCCGCTCGGCAGCGACCACCTGCGCCTCACCGCCGGGCTGGTGGCCGACGGATACGACGACCTGGCCGGGGCGCTCGCCGCGGCCGCCTTCCCGGCCAACCGTGGAAGTGGCGCGCGTGGCCGTGGACACCCCCACGGCTGGCGCTGAGGATTGTGGAGGTTCGGATGTCCCTGCTGGAACGGCACCGGGCGGTCATGCCCGGCTGGATGCCCGTCTACTACGGCGACGACGCGTTGGAGATCGTCGCCGGCTCCGGTCGCCGGGTCACCGACGCCACCGGACGCTCCTACCTGGACTTCTTCGGCGGCGTGCTGACCACCATGGTCGGCTACGACATCGCCGAGATCAGCGACGCGGTGCGCGCCCAGCTCGACACCGGGGTGGCGCACACCTCGACGCTGTACCTGATCCGGCAGCAGGTCGAGCTGGCCGAGAAGATCGCCCGGCTCTCCGGCATCCCGGACGCCCGGGTCTTCTTCACCAACTCCGGGACCGAGGCGAACGAGTCGGCGCTGCTGTTCGCCACCAACGCGCGCCGGTCCAACCAGATCCTGGCGATCAAGAACGGCTACCACGGCCGGACCTTCGCCACCATGGCGATCACCGGGCACCGCAGCTGGTCGTCCAGCTCGCTCAGCCCGCTCACCGTGCACTGGCTCGCCTCGGCCGACCGGCTCCGCGGCCGGATGGCCGGGATGTCCGACAGTGATCTGATCGATGCGGCCGTCGACGACCTGCGGGAGGTGCTCGCCACGGTCACCGCCGGGGACGTGGCCGGGCTGATCGCCGAGCCGATCCAGGGGGTCGGCGGGTTCGTGCACGGTCCGGACGGGCTGCTCGGGGCGTACCGGAAGGTTCTCGCCGAGCACGGCATCCTGCTGATCGCGGACGAGGTGCAGACCGGCTGGGGCCGGACCGGCGAGCACTTCTGGGGCTACCAGGCGCACGGTGTCACCCCGGACCTGATCACCTTCGCGAAGGGGATCGGGAACGGGTTCGCGCTCGGCGGGGTGGTCGGCCGGGCCGAGATCATGAACGCGGTGCCGGCGATCAGCTTCTCGACGTTCGGCGGGAACCCGATCAGCGCGGCGGCCGGGAACGCGGTTCTCGACTACGTGCTGTCACATGACCTGCAGGGCAACGCGCGGCGGGTGGGCGCCGTCCTGCTCGGCGGGTTGCGCGATCTGTCGTACGAAATCCTGGGTGAAGTCCGCGGCCGTGGGCTGATGATCGGTCTCGAGTTCGTCCGCCCGGGCACCACGGAACCCGATCCCGCGGTCACGCTACGTGTCTTCGATCTGTGCCGCGAGCACGGTCTGCTGGTCGGCAAGGGCGGCCTGTACGGCAACGTGCTGCGGCTCGGGCCGCCGCTCACCCTGACCGAGGAGGAGGCCCGCGAGGGACTGGCGATCCTGCTCGACGCGATCGCCACCGCCGACGCGGAGTCCCGCATCGCCTGACCGTTTTTCACCAGCGCCCGGCCCTCGTGCCGGGCGCTTCGTTTTGTCTCCGGCTCGCGAACTTTCGCTTGTTCTGAAGAAACTTGGCTTCACCGCAGACGAAACCTCTCGGTAACGTCCCCCATGCATGCCGATCTATCGATAGGGGCCGCCATGTCGCCGTCACTCAGCCGCCGCCACCTGCTCGGCGCTGCCGTCGCGGCGGGCGCCGCGGGCACCGTCGCCGTTCCCGGAGCCGCCGTCGCGGGCCGGGGCGGATCGTCGCACCGCGTCCCGAAGGACCGGATCAGCGTCCAGCTGTACACGCTGCGTGACCAGCTCGCCATCGACCTCGGCGGGACCCTCGCCGCGCTCGCCGCGATCGGTTACACCCGGGTGGAGCACGCCGGATTCGTCGGGCGCACCGCGGCGCAGTTCCGCGCCGCGCTGGACGCCGCCGGCCTGCGCGCCACCTCCGGGCACGTCGGCATCCCGCAGCCGTTCGACGCCGCCACCTGGCAGCGCGCGCTCGACGACGCCGCCGTGGTCGGCAACCGGTTCGTCGTGCACCCGTTCTTCGGGCAGGGCGCGAACGGCCCGATCCGGGACGCCGCGGTCTACCGGGCCTTCGCCCGCGACCTGAACAAGGCCGGCGAACTGGCCCGCCGGGCCGGGCTCGACTTCGGCTACCACAACCACCAGGCCGAGTTCCTCCGGCAGGACGGAACCGACCTGACCGGATTCGACATCCTCACCCGGGAGACCGACCCGCGCCTGGTGCACCTCGAGGTGGACCTGTTCTGGGCGTTCCGCGGGGCGCACGACCCGGTCGACCTGATCGCCGAGCACCGCGGCCGGATCCGGCAGGTGCACGTGAAGGACCTGAACGTGGCCGGCAGCTTCGCCGACCCGGGCGACGGGCTGATCGACTTCGGCCGGATCTTCCGGCACGCTCGCGAGGCGGGCCTGGTCGAGTACATCGTCGAGCGCGACGACGCCGGCACGGCGCCGCGGACTCCGGCCGACGCCCTGGTCACGGCTCGGCGCGGATACGCGTACCTCGAAGGTCTGCGATTCTGACGTCCCGGGCTCTCCAGAATCGGGCGAAAAGGCTCATTCCGGGCAGGTCGTCAAAGGTAACACGCGCGCAACACAGTCCGTTATGTCCAGATTGAGGGAGGGCTATTGATAGGTAAATGTTCACCAATCCTTTGTTGACAGACACGCAAAGTAGTTTGATCAACACTCAGCGCTAGATTTAGGGAAACAGCAGGTTAACGAGAGCGGAACCTTGTACATGTTGCGTTCCCCCTCTGGCAGCAACCCCTGTTGACCATTCACGATCACGGCGTGACTGAAACATCCGTGATCCTCGCGCTGGTGGTCGTGACGGCACTCGCCTTCGACTTCACCAACGGGTTCCACGACACGGCGAACGCGATGGCCACCTCCATCGCGACCAAGGCCCTGCGGCCCAAAACCGCCGTAGCCCTCTCCGGTGTGCTGAATCTGATCGGCGCCTTCCTCTCCGTCGAGGTCGCGCTGACAGTCACGAACGCGGTCGTGAAGATCCAGGACAAGAGCGGGGCGCCGAAGGCCGAGCTGCTCGCCGACGGCGGGAACGGTCTTCTGCTGATCATCCTGGCCGGTCTGGTCGGCGGTATCGTCTGGAACCTGCTGACCTGGCTGGTCGGGCTTCCGTCCAGCTCCTCCCACGCGCTCTTCGGCGGCCTGATCGGCGCCACCGTGGCCGGCCTCGGCTGGGCCGGCGTCAACTGGAACGGCGACGGTTCGAAGCTCGACGGCGTGGTCGGCAAGGTGCTGCTGCCCGCCGTCCTCTCCCCGGTGATCGCCGCGCTGATCGCCATCGCCGGCAGCTGGGTGATCTTCAAGGTCACCAACGGGATCGCCGCCCGGTTCACCGACAAGGGCTTCAAGTGGGGCCAGATCGGCTCCGCCTCGCTCGTCTCGCTCGCGCACGGCACCAACGACGCGCAGAAGACCATGGGTGTCATCACGCTCGCCCTGATCGCCAGCGGCGACTGGAGCGACACCAAGAACATCCCGCTCTGGGTCAAGGTGGCCTGCGCGGTCGCCATCGCCCTCGGCACCTACCTGGGCGGCTGGCGGATCATCCGCACCCTCGGCAAGGGCCTCACCGACATCAGCCCGGCGCAGGGCACCGCGGCGCAGTCCGGCGCCGCCGCCGTCATCCTGGCCTCCAGCCAGCTCGGCTTCGCGCTCTCCACCACGCACGTCGCCACCGGCTCGGTGCTCGGCTCCGGCATCGGCCGGCCCGGCGCCACGGTCCGCTGGGCGGTCGCCGGCCGGATGGTCGCGGCCTGGCTGATCACCCTGCCGGCGGCCGGCCTGATCGGCGCGGCGATGTGGTGGATCGGGCACAGCATCGGCGGCATGGCCGGCGCGATCGTGGTCGCCCTGCTGCTGGTCGCCGCCTCGGTGGGGATGTGGCTGCGGTCCCGCGGCCAGCACGTCGACCACGACAACGTCAACGACGACTGGGAGGCCGCCCCGGCGGCGGACCCGGCGGCCACCCCGGCCGTGCCCATGGTCGCGGCGAACTGAGCGGAGCGGACAGATGACGAACAACCTCGGATTCGCGCTCAACGGCGCGTGGCAGGTCCTGCTCGCCGGGCTGCTCCTCGGCGCCGGGCTGCCGGTGCTCTTCGCCCTCGGCATCCGCTCCCTGGCCTGGGGCGCGGGCGAGGCCTCGGTCGACGCCACGGGGGTCACCCCGGGCAAGCGCCGGCCGGTCGGCACCGCCCTGGGGTACGTGCTGTTCGCCGTGGTGGTGGCCGGCGTGCTGCTCGGCCTGACCTTCATCGTGGCGACCGGTTTCGGGAACAAGCTCAGCTTCGAGCACATCTACCCGACGATCGTCCCCAAGTAACTTTTAGGAACAGGTGCGGCCCGGCGGCAGAACCGCCGGGCCGCACCGCGTTCCGGGTCAGGCGAGGCTGCGGGCCAGGACGCCGATGTCGGCCTGGTCGGTGAAGAGGCCGTCGATGCCGGTACGCAGGAAGGTGACCTGCTCGTCGATCGCTTTGCCGTACCCGGCCGGGTCGGTGCCGACCTTGAGCTCGGTGGGCAGGAAGCTGTTCTCCGCCCGGAAGGTGTACGGGATCACCTTCAGGCCGGCATGGTGCGCGTTCGTGACCAGGGCGGTCGGGGTGGACAGGGTGCCGTCCGGGTTGCGCGGGATGATCTGGTTCTTGTCCGGGCCGAGGCCGTCGACGTACTCGGAGAGCTCCTTGAGACCGGCCGGGCTCAGGTAGTCGGCGTAGGTGCGGGTGTCGTTGAACGGGGTGCCGGACGCGCTGCTCAGGAAGACCAGCGGGACCTCGACGCGGTAGTGGTCGGCGAGCCTCTCCAGGTTCTTCGCCTCGAACGACTGGATGAACACCTTCGCGCCGCGGCGGTCCAGGCCGTTGCGGCGCAGGATCTTCACCAGCGGGGTCTCCAGCTCCAGGCCGATGCCGCGGAAGAAGGTCGGGTGCTTGGTCTCCGGGAAGACGCCGATGTCCCGGCCCAGCTCCCTGTTCAGCCGCTTGCGCAGGTCGAGCAACTCCTGGAAGGTCGGCACCTCGAACCGGCCGTCGTACAGGGTGTTGTGCTGGCGGACGCCCGGGATCCGCTCGGTGGCGCGCAGTGTCTTCAGCTCGGCCAGGGTGAAGTCCTGGGTCCACCAGCCGGTGACGCTGACGCCGTCCAGCACGACGGTGCGCTTGCGGTCGGCGAACTCCGGGTGCGCGGCGACGTCGGTGGTGCCGCCGATCTCCGGCTCGTGCCGGCAGACCAGCACGCCGTCCTTCGTGCTGACCAGGTCGGGCTCCATGTAGTCGGCGCCCATCCGGGCGGCCAGCTCGTAGGAGGCCAGGGTGTGCTCGGGGCGGTAACCGGAGGCGCCCCGATGCCCGACGACGAGGGTTTTCGCCGGCTTGTCGTGATGCTGCCCGGCGAACGCCGGGGCCGCGACGGCTCCGCCCAGCGCCGGGGCGGCGGCGGCCACCGCGCCGAAGCGCAGCACCTGACGGCGATCTGCCACGATTTCCTCCACGAAGTCCCGGGTCCGGCCCACGCGGCCGGATGCACCGACAGGCAGTCCAGGTGACGCATTCGTCGCCCGAGCGACGATCTCGTAGCGTGTCCGCAAACGCCCGGCCAATGCTCAGCGGCCGGTCAGCGGCCGACCATGGGGCCTCGGTCCGACAAAAGCCGGACCGTACGATCGGGGCGTGCCCGGCCCTCTCCGCTCCTTCCTGGCCGAACCCCGTCCGCCCGGCTGCCCTCCGCTGACCTGGCGCGACTGGCTCCTGGTCGCGGTGTGCGCCGCTGCTGCCGTACTGGAAAGCGTCTTTCGTCCTGACATGCCGCACCGGGTGGCCGCCGTGGTGCTGGCCGTCGGCCTCACCCCGATGCTGCTGATCCGGCGCAGCCGGCCGCTGCTCGCGGTCACCGTCACCTTCGCGGTGACCCTGATCGCGCCGGTCTTCACCGGTAACGTGCCGCCGGAAGAGTATTCGCTGGTCTACCTGCTGGTGCTGCTCTACGCGCTGTTCCGCTGGGGCTCCGGGCGGGAGGCCGCGCTGGGGCTCGCGGTGATCGTCGTCAAGCAGCTGGTGTCGTTCGGGGTCGGGCAGGTCGACGCGAGTGACACGGTCGGCGGGACGGCGCTCACCGTCGCGGTTCTCGCGCTCGGCGCCGCGGCCCGTTACCGCTCCGGCGCCCGGGCCCGCGAGCTGGACCAGGTCCGCCTGCGGGAGCGCGAGCGCCTCGCCCGCGACCTGCACGACACGGTGGCGCATCATGTCTCCGCGATGGCGATCCGCGCCCAGGCCGGGCTGGCCACCGCGGGCACTGATCCGGACGCGGCCGCCGCCGCGCTGCGGTTGATCGAGAGCGAGGCGAAGGAGGCGCTGACCGAGTTGCGTACCGTGGTTCGCGCGCTGCGCACCGACGAGCCGGACGCGCCCCGCCTCGCCGATCTGTCCGATCTGGCCCAGGGTGCCGGGCCGCGGGTGGAGATCGAGGTCGGCGCCGGTCTGGGTGCGGTCGCGCCGCCGGTCGGGGCGGCGCTGTACCGGATCGCCCAGGAGGCGATCACCAACGCCCGCCGGCACGCTCGGGGCGCGACCCGCATCACGGTCCGGGTCGCGGCGGAGGGCGCGCAGGTGAGGCTGCGGGTCGATGACGACGGCGCGGCGCACGGTCCGCCGCGGTCCGGGAGTTCAACCGCTTCGGGGTACGGCGTGAGCGGCATGCGGGAGCGCGCCGAGCTCCTCGGCGGCACCTGCACCGCGGGTCCCGGCCCGGACCGCGGCTGGTACGTCGAGGCGGTGCTGCCGGCGTGACCGTGCGTGTGCTGGTCGCCGACGACCAGGAGATCGTCCGCACCGGCCTGACCATGATCCTGAACGCCCAGCCGGGCATCCAGGTGATCGCCGAGGCCGCGAACGGGCACCAGGCGGTCGAGCTGGCCCGCCGGCTGCGCCCGGACGTCTGCCTGCTCGACATCCGGATGCCCGGGGTGGACGGCATCGCGGCCACCCGGGAGCTCGCCGGCCCCGGCGTCGCCGACCCGCTCGCCGTCGTCGTGATCACCACGTTCGACCTGGACGAGCACGTCTACGGGGCGTTGCGGGCCGGCGCCCGCGGCTTCCTGCTCAAGGAGGCCGGGGCGGAACTGCTGGCCCAGGCGATCCGGGCGGCCGCCGCCGGGGACGCCATCATCGCGCCCGCGGTCACCGCGCGGTTGTTGCAGACCTTCGCCCGGGGCGGGACCGGCGGCGGGCTGCGCCAGCCGGTCGAGCCACTCACCGAGCGGGAGGAGGAGGTCCTCGCCGCGGTGGCCGCCGGCCGGACGAACAGTGAGATCGCCGCCGCGCTGTACATCAGCCTGAGCACGGTGAAGACCCATGTGGCCAGCCTGATGACCAAGCTCGGCGCGCGGAACCGGGTGGAGATCGCGATCTGGGCCTACGAGACCGGCCGCCGCTGACGCATCCGTCTTAAGTACGGTTTTCGAACCGGTCTCCGGGCGGGTGTGCCCGGGCGCGCCGGCCGCGACGATCGACGCATGACGACGAACGCGGTACTCGGCACCCGGCGGCGACAACGGCGCGGCTGGCGGATCCCGGCCGGCCTGATCGCGCTCAGCCTGGTGCCCTCGATCGCCGGCGCGGCCCGCCTCGGCGAGCTGGCGACGAACGCGCCGGTCACCGAGGAGAACGCGCGCTTCTTCGCCATGCCGCTGCCGGTCGTGGCGCACATCCTCGCCGCGATCCTCTATTGCCTGGCCGGGGCGTTCCAGTTCGCCCCGGCGTTCCGGCGGCGCCGCCCGGCCTGGCACCGGATCGCCGGCCGGGTCCTGGTCGCGGCCGGCGTGATCGTCGCGGTCAGCGGCATGTGGATGGCCGTGTTCTACGACGTCCCACCGGTCGACGGCCTGGTCGTCGAGGTCACCCGCCTGATCGTCGGCACCGCGATGCTCACGTCCCTGGTCCTGGCCGTGCTGACGATCCGCCGGCGCGACATCGCCGGGCACCGGGCGTGGATGATCCGGGCCTATGCGCTGGCCCAGGGCGCGGGCACCCAGGTCTTCACCCACCTGCCGTTCGCCCTCGCCGGGGTGACGCCCGGCGTGACCGGCCGCGCGGCCGCGATGCTCGCCGGCTGGCTCATCAACATCCTCGTCGCCGAGTGGATCATCCGTGGCCGCCCCCGCCCGCATGTCTCGCGTCCGGCCTGACCCCGTCCGGCCTGACCCCGTCCGGCCTGACCCCGTCCGGCCTGACCCCGCCCGGCCTGACCCCGCCCGGGGATCTCCGGCAGCGCGTGGCGCTGTCCGCCCGGACGGGGAGGCCGGCCGCGACAGGTGTCAGAGGCGCAGCTGGGGCCAGTCCAGCAGGCCGTCGCCGAGGTCGCGGACCGCGGCGAGCAGGCCGAGGCGGGCCGCCCGGATCGCCGGGTCGTCGGCCATCACCAGCACGTCGTCGAAGAACGTGTTGACCGGCGCGACCAGCTGTCCGGTCACGGCCACGAAGCGGGGCAGGTCCGCCGAGCCGTCCAGGCCGGCGCGGACGGCGGTGACCGCGTCGTGCAGTGCCAGCTCGGCCGGCTCCTTGAGCACCGCCACGTCGTAGGACGCCGTGGTGCCGTCCGGGACGATCCGCCGGGCCCGCTGGATCGCCGCCGCGACCGCGGCGAACGCCTCGTCCTCGACGGCGACGGCGAGCTGCGCGAGCAGCGTGTCGGCCACCGACGGCCGGGCGAAGTGCGGCAGGACCGCCCGCACCCGGTCCACCGGATGGCCCTCCTCGGTCAGCGCCTGCTCCAGGCGCTTCGCCAGGAACTCGCCGATCGCCGCGAGCACCTCGCCGCTGACCGGCACCGGCTGGGTGGCCAGGGCCAGCGCGTCCACCAGCGACAGCGCGGCGAACTCGGGGGTGGAGCGGTGCAGGGCGAGCAGGCCGAGCACCGCCCGGCGGACCGCGAACGGGTCGCTGGAGCCGGTCGGCAGGCCCACCGTGGCGGCCAGCCCGGCCACCAGGTCGAGCCGGTCGCCGAGCGACAGCAGCGCGCCCGGGATGGTGCGCGGCAGCGCGTCGCCGGTGTTCCGCGGCAGCTCCGCCTCGAACACCGCCTCGGCGACCGCCCGCGACTCCCCGGCGTGCAGCGCGTAATCCTTCGCCATCACCCCGGCCAGGCTGGTCATCTCGGTCACCAGCTGCGAGCCCAGGTCGAACTTGACCAGCTCGGCGGCCCGGTCCAGGGCCGCCGACCCGAGGCCGAGCCGCTCGCCCAGCAGCGTGGCCAGCGCGCCGATCCGGCCGGCCCGGTCGGCCATCGAGCCGAGCTTGTCGGTGAAGGTGAGCCGATCCAGCTTCGCCTTCATGTCGGCGAGCGGGGTATCCAGGTCGGCGCGGTAGAAGAAGCGCGCGTCCTCGTACCGCGCCCGCAGCACCGCCTCGTTGCCGGTGCGGACCAGGTCGACGTCGACCGGCCCGTTCGCCACCGTGACGAACATCGGCAGCAGCTTGCCGTCCTCGTCGCGGACCGGCAGGTACCGCTGGTGCTTGCGCATCACCGTGGTGAGCACCGCGTCGGGCAGCGTCAGATAGCCCTCGTCGAACGTGCCGAGCAGCGGCAGAGGCTGCTCCACCAGGTCGGTGATCTGGTCGATCAGCGCGGCCTCGCCCCGCACGTCGATCCGCCCGTCCGGGTATACCAGGTCCTGCGCGCCGACCACGATCAGCTCGCGGCGGTCCTCGTGGTCGGCGACGATGCCGTTGACGCCGAGCGTCTCCAGGAACGTCTCGGCCGAGGCGATCTCGGCGACCGGCGGGACCGCGGTGCGCAGCAGCCGGGTCTGCCGGCCGGCCGCGAGGGTGGAGACGGCGACCGGCACCACGTCGTCGCCCCAGAGCGCGGTCAGCCAGCGCAGCGGGCGGCTGAAGGCCAGCTTCGGGTCGTTCCACCGCATGTTCTTGGCGGAACGCAGACCGCCGACGACCTTCGCGAGGACGTCGGCCAGGACCTGCGGCGCCGCGCGTCCCGGTTCGTGCTTGCGCAGGACCAGGTGGGGTACGCCGTTGATCTCCTCGGTCTCCAGGTCCTCCCGGGACACACCCTGCCCGCGGGCGAAACCCTCGATCGCCTTCTCCGGCGCCTGGACCTTCGGCCCCTTCACCGTACGGATGTGATCATCCTCGCGGGCGGCCACCGCCTGCACCACCGCGATCAGCCGCCGCGGCGTGCCGAACACCCGGATCTCCCCGTGCTCCAGCCGGGTCCCGGCCAGCCCCTCGGTGACCAGGCGCAGCACCTGCTCGCGGGCGTTGCGCAGCTCGGCCGGCGGCAGCTCCTCGGCGCCGATCTCGAACACCAGGGTGCGCGGCTGGTCCCCGGTCTGCGCGGCGGCCGGTGGCCGAGCCGGGTCCAGTGCGGTGACCAGCCCGAGCGGGTGCTCCAGCTCGCTGCGGCGGGCCACCCACAGCTTGGCGACCTCACCGGCGAGCCGGCGCATCCGGGCGAACTCGGCGGCCCGCTCGGCGGTGGAGACCGCGCCGCGGGAGTCCAGCACGTTGAACGCCTGCGAGCACTTGAGCACGTAACTGTGCGCGGGCACCGGCAGCCCGGCGTCGATCATCCGCTGTGCCTCGCCGGCGTACAGCTCCAGCAGCCGCCGGTTCGCCTCGATGTCGGCGTCGTCCAGGTAGTAGCGGGACATCTCGTACTCGGCCTGCCCGAACACCTCGCCGTAACTGACCCCCGGCGCGTACTCGATCTCCTTGAAGTGCTGCTTCTCCTGGAGCGCCATGATGATCCGCTCGATGCCGTACGTGATCTCCACGGACACCGGATCGAGGTTCAGCCCACCGGCCTGCTGGAAGTACGTGAACTGGGTGATCTCCAGCCCGTCCAGCCAGACCTCCCAGCCCAGCCCCCAGGCGCCGAGCGCGGGGGAGGCCCAGTTGTCCTCGACGAACCGCACGTCGTGCGCCGCCACGTCGATGCCGAGCGCGGCCAGGCTGCCGAGGTAGAGCTCCTGCGGGTTGCCCGGGTCCGGCTTGAGGATCACCTGGAGCTGGGTGTGCGTCTGGAGCCGGTTCGGGTTCTCCCCGTACCGCGAGTCGTCGGGCCGCACCGAGGGCTCGACATACACCACCCGCCACGGCTCGGGACCGAGCACCCGCAGGAACGTGGCCGGGTTCAGGGTCCCCGCACCGACCTCGGTGTTCATCGGCTGGACGATCAGGCACCCCTGCTCCGTCCAGTATGCCGTCAGGCGGGCCAGAGCTTCCTGCATGGTGAGCATGCGCGAAGTCTAGGACCCGCCCGACGGCAACCGCTGTCGACTTTGGCTCAAGCGGTCAGGTGGACGCCGCCCCCGCCGCGCTTGGCCTCGTACATGGAGGCGTCGGCGTCCTTCATCAGGGCGGCGAACTCGGTCGCGTGCCGGGGGAACAGCGCGACCCCGATGCTGGCGCCGATCTGCACCGGGCGGCCGTCGATCTCGAACGGCTCGCGCAGGCGCGCGCAGATCCGCTCGCCGACCTGGACCGCCGCCTCGTCGCTCGGGTCACCGGTGATCAGGACCGAGAACTCGTCGCCGCCGAGGCGGGCGACCAGGTCGGGCTTGCGGATCAGGCCGTCCAGGCGCTTGCCGACCAGCTGGAGCAGGACGTCGCCGGCGTGGTGACCGATGGTGTCGTTGACCTGCTTGAAGCCGTTCAGGTCGAGCAGCAGCAGGGCCAGCTTGGTGCCGGTGGACATCGCCACCTCGACCGCCTGCTCGCCCCGGTCCAGCAGGTGCTTGCGGTTCGGCAGACCGGTCAGCGAGTCGTGGAACGCCTGCCGGGTGAGCTCCTCGACGTGCACCCGGTTGGCCTGGCGCATCCGGGCGCTGTCCATGATCAGCGCACCCTCGGCGGCGAGCTGCTGGGCCAGAATCCGGTCCCGGGCGCTCCAGTCGCGGGCGCCGGACGAGTCGCCGCACAGCACCATGCCGACCGGGCCGAAACCGGACATCAGCGGCATCGCGATGAACGAGCCGAGCCCGAGCGTCTGTGCCATCCCGCCGGGCCGGGTCTTGGTGGTGGCCGCGTTGTTGACCAGCTGCGGCTCGCCGGACTCGACGGTGCTGCGCCAGACCGGCGACTCGATCGCCGACTTGCCGACCAGGTTGCCCTCCAGCTGCTGGCGGATCTCGTCCGGGCAGCCGACGCTGTAGACGTACCGGATCCGCCCGTCGTTGTCGATCAGGTGCAGCCCGGCGTGCTCGGTGCGGAACGCGGTGGCGCACGAGTGGGTGAGCAGCTCGGCCGCCTCCTCCACGCTGCCCGCCGTCATGCCCTTCTCGAACAGCTCCTGGATGGTGGCACTGGTGTGCGCCACGAACTGCCGGGCCTTCTCGGCGAACAGTCCCTGCAGCGTGGTGGCGAAGTGCAGCGCGACCGTCGAGATGGTGTCCTGCCGCAGCTCGGCCAGCGTGTCGCCGGTGAGCAGCAGCACGCCGACGGTCTGCCCGCCGATCCGCAGCCGGATCGCCATCTGCTGACCGCTGACCACCGGCGGACCACCGGCCGCGGCCCGGAACACCTTGCCGGCGACCATCTGGTCACGCCGGCCGGGCTCGCCGAACTGCGCGGTCGCGGCCATCAGGCCGGACTCGGAGTCGAGCTCGAAGACGGTCGCCGCGGTCAACCCGGAGATCTCCACCAGGTGCGGAGTCATCAGGTCGAGCACGTGCTGGACCGAGGGGGTGTCCTTGGTCATGAAACTGATCAGTTCCGTCAACAGCAACGCCTGCCGGTCCGGCGGCGCGGCCGTACCACCGGGAGCCTCCAGGAGAGGTCCGGCTGTGTGCAATCCGCTGCCCACGCTCATGGTCTTAGTGGTCGGCACGTCCGGCGTGGTGTTGAGCCGCACAGGCCGGGCGGCAGGTCGCAGTTCAGTTGCGGTTCGTTACCCGACCCGGACGACTGAATGGCACGTATGCCCTGGTAATCGACCCGCTGGCCGATTAGCTTCGGGAGATCCGCACCGGACGAGCCGGGGGGCCCGTGCAGATGTACCGGATAGTGAGCCTGATCGCCGGGGCCGTGCTGGCCGCGGCCGTCCTGCCCTGGGGCGGCGGTGCCGAGCCGGTCCGGCTGGCCCCGGTCGCCGCCCGGCCGCACATCGGGCTCGGCCCGAGCCCGCAGTCGTGGCCCGGGTCCGACGACGACCCGCGGGCCCAGCTGGACTTCACCCGCCGGGACGACCTGGCCGCGCTGAGCCTGACCGGTCAGTTCGCCGCCGAGCTGGCCGCGCTGAGCGCCGACCCGGCCACCGTTCTCGCCGAGCACCAGCGGATCCGCCGGGAGATCGCCGGCGACGAGCACCCGGTCGTGCTCCTGCGCAGCACCGACCTGGCGCACCCCGCGACGGACCGGGGCGTCTGGCTCACCCTGGCGCTCGGCGACTTCCCGGACCGGCCGTCGGTGACCGGCTGGTGCCGCACGATCAGCGTGCCGCACTGTGTCCCACGCCGCCTCGACCCGCCCCGGTGAGCCCGGCAGCGGCGACGGTCCGGGATGATCCGGTGGTGGCGATCGAGGCGCTGATCTTCGACTTCGACGGACTGCTGATGGACACCGAGACCACGCTGCTGGACAGCTGGCGGTGGGAGTGGCGGCAGCACGGCCTGACGCTGGACGAGTCCGGTTTCTTCGCGCCGCACGGGGGCGACGTCAGCGACCTGCGTTATGCGGAGCTGGCCCGCGCGGTCGGCGCCGGCTACGACCGGGCGGCCAGTCACGCGCGGCGCTCGGCGTACCGTGAAGAGGTTCACGCCGCCCTCGGCCTGGCCCCGGGGATCGCCTCCTGGCTCGCCGAGGCCGAGCGGCGCGGCTTGCGGCTCGCGGTGGCGAGCAGCTCGCCCTCCACCTGGGTGCGCCCGCATCTGGAGCGCACCGGCGACCTGGCCCGCTTCGAGGTGCTGGCCTGTGGCGACGAGGTCGCCGGGCACAAGCCGGACCCGGCGGTGTATCAGCTGGCGCTGTCCCGGCTCGGGTTGTCGCCGGAGCAGGCGGTGGCGTTCGAGGACAGCCCGCACGGGGTGGACGCGGCACACGCCGCCGGCCTGCGCTGCGTCGCGATCCCGAACCCGTTCACGCCGGAGTCGTCATATGCGCATGCGGATGTCCTGCTGCCCAGCGCCGCGACGACGATCCTGAGCGAGGTCCTCTCCCGCGTCGTGCGCGTTCATTAAGATCAAGATCTTCCTTTACGCAGGTCCGCCGTAGTACAGACCGCATGCTCCCGCGCGGGCCGGTGCCGGCGATCTGGCCGCTGACGCGTCCAAACCAATCGCCGCCCCCTTCACTGTCCGCGGCTGGTTCCGGAGATCAACCCCCGGCTGCCCCCCACCGCCCTATCCCAACCCCAGATAGGGCCACCAGCGCCAGCCCGACGCTCCCCAGCTGGCCTCCAGCGCCCTGTCCCGTGCCTGGATAGGGCCACCAGCGCCAGCCGGACACTCCCCGGCTGGCCTCCAGCGCCCTGTCTCGTGCCCGGGTAGGGCCACCAGCGCCAGCCGGACACTCCCCGGCTGGCCTCCAGCGCCCTATCCCATGCCTGGATAGGCCACCAGGACCAGCCCGACACTCCCCGGCTGGCCTTCAGCGCCCTATCCCATGCCTGGATAGGGCCGCCAGCGCCAGCCGGTCACTGCTCGGCTGGCCTTCAGCGCCCTGTCTCGTGCCTGATTAGGGCCACCGGGGCCAGCCGGACATTCCCCGGCTGGTCTCCAGCGCCCTATCCCATGCCTGGTTAGGGCCACCAGGACCAGCCGGACACTTCTCGGCTGGTCTCCAGCGCCCTATCCCATGCCTGGTTAGGGCCGCCAGCGCCAGCCGGGTACTGCTCGGCTGGTCTCCAGCGCCCTGTCTCGTGCCGGGATAGGGCCACCAGCGCCAGCCGGGTACTGCTCGGCTGGCCTCCAGCGCCCTGTCTCGTGCCCGGATAGGGCCACCAGGGCCAGCCGGACACTCCTCGGCTGGGCCTCAGCGCTCTGGGCGGACGCGGGATCGGGGCGAGCGGCTTGACGCGCCTGGCGCGTGGGATGGCTTCACTGTCTGGAGGTCGAAGCTGGTCAGGTGTGCCAGGGTTCGGCGGGGAGGCACTTGGTGGTGGGCTTCTCGGTGTCTGGGGGCAGGTAGACGGCCTGGCCCGTGTCGTTGACGTAGCAGGTCTTGATGCGGGCGAAGGCGCCGTCGAACAGCGGCTCCGCGAAGATGACCTCACCGGCGGCGTCGTAGCCGATCAGGCGTGAGCCGGCGGCGACAGATTCGGTGGTGAGCAGGCCGAAGGCGCCGTCGGCCAGGCGGGCGCGGAAGGTCCGGCCGGAGCCGTCGTCGACGATCAGCCGGGCGACCCGGGGACTGATCCGGCCCGCCGCCTCGACCTTGCCGGCGTCCACGTCCGTGGAGCTCAGGAAGAGCACCTGCACGGGACCGGGCAACCAGTCCTTCGACGCGCCCCAGCGGTCGTCGGCAAGACCGCCGGAGGGCTCGCTCCGCACCCCGGTGATCGGGTTGACGTGCTGCTCCGAGTCGCAGGCGAAGTAGCCGTCGTCGTTGAGGAAGAGGGCAAGGGCGCGACCGTCCGACTCGGCGGCGACGGCCACGTCCCCGGCGGCGACCGGGAAGCTGTGCTCCGGTGGCAGGCCCGTCCTCGCCCGCTCCTCGTTGCCCAGCTTGCGGAACGTGGCCCGGCTGGCGAGGCAGTCGTCGACCACGGTGCGCAGGGAGCCGCTCAGCTCGCCCGGGCCCATGGCCAGCGTGGTGGGAAGGTGCTGTGGGCGTACCAAAAACGCGCCGAAGGCGGCAGCGACCGTGAGAGTCGCGGCCACCGCGAGCCGCAGCCCACGCCGGGTCCTCCGGGGTTCCGCCCGGGTCCGGCTCAGCAGCGACGCGCGCATCCGGGCGGCCCGGGCCGGCGGAAGATCCCGCTCGGCCGGCGGCTCCAGCTCGATGATCATCGGGTTCCCTCCGGGGTGTCGGTGGCGAGCAGGTGTGTTCCGGGTTCGGTCAGCAGGCGGGTGAGGCGGGTGCGGGCCCGGCTCACGCGGCTGCGGACGGCGGTCTCGGTGACGCCGAGGACTGCGGCGGCCTGTGGGTATCCGACGCCGGACCAGAGGCAGAGGGCGACCGCCTCCCGTTCGGCGCGGGGCAGTCTGCGGACCGCGGCCAGCACCGAGCGCATCCGGCGTTCGTCGTCGAGCCGCCCCGCCACGTCGTCGGCGGGGTCGGCCTCGACCTCAGGCACGGGGGAGCGGAGCAGGCGATGGCGCCAGCGGGTCAGGGTGCGTTGCTCGGTGCGGGCGTGGTGGCCGGCGGTGACCAGCAGCCAGGGCAGCGGCGAGCCGTCGACCAGGCGGATCTCCCCGCGGCGCTGCCAGGCGGTGAGGAAGGTCAGCTGGGTGATCTCCTCGGCCAGCGACCAGGATCCGGTGAGCCGGAAGGCGTGGTTGTAGACGGCCCGGGAGTGGCGGTCGAAGAGGTCCCCGATGTCCTCGTCGCCGCTCTGGCCGGTGGTCATGGGCTGCATCGTCACATCCGGTTATGGCCACCGCGGGGGCGACTGTTGCAGGTCGTGAACTCGGGTGAACAGGCAATTGCCCATCTGTTTCGGGATCATTGCGCTGGGAGCGCTCCCATGTAATGCTGTCCGCGTCGGCCAGCGATCCCCACCGATACGTCGGCCGTCGCTCCCATTGGCGCTGATCATTGCGCCGCCGCACGTCTCGAGGAGTCCTCATGAGACCCATTTCCACCCGGGCACGCGCCCTCACGGCAGCCGCCGCCGTGAGTGTCGTGGCCGGCGCCGGTGCGGTCGCGGTCGCGACCGACGCCAGCGCGGCCGCCGGCTGCAAGGTCGACTACTCGGTGAACCAGTGGTCGACTGGCTTCACCGGCAACGTGACCGTGACCAACCTTGGCGACCCCATCTCCGGCGGCTGGAACGTCACCTGGGCCTTCCCCGGGAACCAGACGATCACCCAGGGCTGGAGTGCCACCATCACTCAATCCGGGGCGAACGTCACCGCGACCAACCCGTCGTGGTCCACCTCGATCGGCACCAACGGCACCGCGAACTTCGGCTTCAACGCGAACTACTCGGGCACCAACACCGCGCCGGCGACGTTCAAGCTGAACGGCGTCGCCTGCACCGGCTCGGTCCCGGCCAGCCCGTCGGCGAGCACGTCCCCCAGCGCGTCGACCAGCCCCTCCACCTCCACCAGCCCGTCCACGCCGACGAACCCGGGCACCAAGGTGGACAACCCGTACGCGGGCGTCAAGGGCTACGTCAACCCGGAGTGGAAGGCGAAGGCCGACGCCGAGCCCGGCGGCAGCCGCGTCTCGAACAACCCGACCGCGGTCTGGCTGGACCGGATCGCCGCGATCGAGGGCACCAGCGACAGCAGCTCGAACGGCTCGATGGGTCTGCGTGACCACCTGGACGCCGCGCTCGCCCAGGGCGCCGGCTACATCCAGCTGGTCATCTACAACCTGCCCGGCCGCGACTGCGCCGCGCTCGCCTCGAACGGTGAGCTCGGCCCGGACGACCTGCCGCGCTACAAGAGCGAGTACATCGACCCGATCGCCGCGATCGAGGGCGACGCGAAGTACAAGAACCTGCGCATCATCAACATCGTCGAGATCGACTCGCTGCCGAACCTGGTCACCAACACCTCCGGCCAGGCCGGTGGCACCGCGATGTGCGACACCATGAAGGCCAACGGCGGGTACGTCCAGGGCATCGGTTACGCCCTGAACAAGCTCGGCGCGATCGGCAACGTCTACAACTACGTGGACGCCGCCCACCACGGCTGGATCGGCTGGGACTCCAACTTCGGCCCGGTCGCGGACATCATGCTGACCGCCGCGAAGGCGTCCGGCAACGTCAACAACGTCACCGGCTTCATCACCAACACCGCCAACTACTCGGCGCTGCAGGAGCCGTACATCCAGCCGACCGTCACGGTCGGTGGCCAGACCATCCGGCAGTCCAAGTGGATCGACTGGAACCAGTACACCGATGAGCTGACGTTCGCCCAGGCGTTCCGCACGAAGCTGGTCTCGATCGGCTTCAACAGCAACATCGGCATGCTGATCGACACCTCGCGCAACGGCTGGGGCGGCTCGGCCCGGCCCACCAAGGCGAGCACCTCGACCGACATCAACACGTACGTCAACGAGTCGCGCATCGACCGCCGGATCCACGCCGGCAACTGGTGCAACCAGGCCGGCGCCGGTCTCGGTGAGCGCCCGAAGGCCGCCCCGGCCTCCGGTATCGACGCCTACGTCTGGGTCAAGCCCCCGGGCGAGTCGGACGGTTCCTCCTCGCTCATCCCGAACGACGAGGGCAAGGGCTTCGACCGGATGTGCGACCCGACCTACACCGGTAACGCCCGCAACGGCAACAGCATGAGCGGCGCCCTGCCGAACGCGCCGATCTCCGGCGCCTGGTTCTCCGCTCAGTTCCAGCAGCTGATGGCGAACGCCTACCCGGCTCTGTAACCGGCGACCGCAAGACCGGACCCCGCCCCGATCATGCCCGGGGCGGGGTTCCTTTTCCGGCAATGGTGAAGCCCCTACATGATGAAGTACAGTAACGGCATGGGAGACGACGAGCGGTACGCCGGGGCACTCGACCGGATCCTCGAGCTGGTCGTGCTGCTCCACGAGGACATGACGAAAAGCCTGGCCGCGCAGGGACTCTCGGTCTCCCGGATGACGCTGCTATGGACACTGCGCTCGCTCGGCCCCAGCCCGCAGCGGGCCCTCGCCGAGGCGCTGCACGTCACTCCGCGGGCGATCACCGGGCTGGTCGACGGCCTGGTCGCCGGTGGTCTGGTCACCCGGGAGCCGCACCCCACCGACCGCCGGGCCACGCTCGTCACCTGCACGCCGCGGGCCACCGAGCTGCTCGACGAGACCGCCGGGCAGCAGCGCGAGTTCGGCCGGCAGCTGTTCGCGCACATGCCGGCCGAGCGCTTCGACGGCCTGGTGGCCGGCCTCGACGACGTCCTGCACACGTTGCACGGGCTCGGTCTGGTCCATCAACCGGGGGTGACCTCATGATCAAGCTGATCCGCTTCGTGGTCGTCTACGAGCTGCGGCTGTGGGCCGCGCTGTGCCGGTGGGTCTTCCGCCGCCCGGTGCCGATCGAGCCCGGCGCGCAGCGTTTCACCTACCATCGCGCGGTCAACCTGATCCTCGGCGCGTTCCTCGTGGTCTCCGCGATCGAGGTGCCGATCCTGCACCTGATCCTGCCCTGGGAGCCGGTCCGGCTCACCGCGCTCGCGATCGGCGTCTACGGGTTGATCTGGATGGTCGGCCTGCTCGCCACCATGCGCGTGCACCAGCACCTGGTCGGCCCGTCCGGTCTGCGCATCCGCAACAGCCTGTCCCTCGACCTGCCACTCCCGTGGGAGCGGATCGCCGCGATCGAGGTGCGGCGCCGCTCGATGCCGCCGGGCGGGCAGACCCAGCTGGAGGACGGGGTGCTCGCGCTCGGCATGGCGGGCCAGACCAGCGTCGACGTCGTCCTCATGGGTCCGCTGGTGGTCCCGGTCCGCAAGACCCGCGGCGAGCCGGTCACGCGGATCCGCTTCCACGCCGACGAGCCGGAGGCCTTGGTGGCAGCCGCCCGCAGCCACCTCACCGCGCGGACCCAGGCATGATCGGCGCCGAGGTGGCGTGGCGGCTCGGCGACCGGGTGGTGACCGGTGCGGGCGGGAGCGTGGTCGGGCAGCGCTACGACCGCAACTACGACGTGTGGCACCTCGACCCGCAGCGGCCGCTGGCGATCGTCGCGGACGGGATGGGGGCGGGGGAGGGGAGCGCGGCCGCGGGCCGGATCGCGGTCGAGACCTTCGCGACCGGCATCACCGGCCCGGACCCGGCCGCGCTGCGGGCCGCTGTTCAGGAGGCCCATTTTCGCGTACGTGAGAAGGCCCGCACCCTGCGTGAATTGACGGGCTGCACCCTCACCGCCCTGGCGGGAGTCACCGACACGTCGGCCGGTGACGCTCCAGCGGCGGGCGCTGCTGCAACCGGCGGCGGTGCCGCAGTGGCCGGTGATGCTTCAGCGGTGGGCGCTGCCGCAATCGGCGGCGGTGCCGCAGTGGCCGGTGATGCTTCAGCGGTGGGCGCTGCTGCAACCGGCGGCGGTGCCGCAGCGGCCGGTGCGAGCGCCGGGGCCGCGGTGCAGATCGTGCAGGTCGGGGACTCCCGGGCCTACCGCCTGCGCGGCGGGCTGCTGGAACTGCTCACCGTCGATCACACGGTGGCCTGGCTCGGGCTCATTCACGGCTGGTATGCCGCGACCGATCCCCGCGCCGAGGCCGACGGTTACCGGCTCACCCGTTACATGGGCCACCCCGAGCAGCCGGACCCGGACGTCCTCGACGTTCCCCTGCACCCCGGGGACCGCCTGCTCCTCTGCACCGACGGGGTGGCCGGCCAGGTGCCCTACCAGGACCTCTCCCGCCTGCTGGCCGCCGGTCCACCCGCGGTCGCTGTCCGTTCTCTCCTCGACGCCACCCTGCGAGCCGGCGGCCAGGACAACGCCACCGCCATCGTCCTCGCCGTCACCTGACCCCGCTGTGCGAAGTCAAGGCGGCTCCGCGTGTCGGCACGGGACCGAGTTTTGATCTCCAGACCCACCCGCGGACAGTGAAGACACCCCCTGTGCCAGGGGCGTCAAGCGGCGTGGCCCGATCCCGGGTCTGCCTACAGCGCCGGGCCAGCGGGGAGTGCCGGGCTGGTCCTGGTGGCCCTATCCGGGGATGGGATAGGGCGCTGGGGGCCAGCCGGGTTGTGTCGGGCTGGTGCTGGTGGCCCTTTCCGGGGGTGGGATGGGGCGTTGAGGGCCAGCCGGGTTGTGTCGGGCTGGTCCTGGCGGCCCTGTCCGGGCACGCGATAGGGCGCTGGGCACCAGCCGGGGAGTGTCGGGCTGGTCCTGGTGGCCCCATCCCGGCACGGGATAGGCGCTGGAGACCAGCCGAGAAGTGTGCGGCTGGCCCTGATGGCCCTATCCGGGCATGGGATAGGGCGCTGGGGGCCAGCCGGGGGGTGTCGGGCTGGTGCTGGTGGCCCTTTTCGGGGATGGGGTAGGGCGCTGGGGGCCAGCCGGGGGGTGTCGGGCTGGTGCTGGTGGCCCTTTTCGGGGGTGGGATAGGGCGGTGGGGGCCAGCTGGGGGTTGAGCTCCGGGACCGGCCGCGGACAGTGAAGGAGGTGGCGATTGGTTTGGACGCGTCAGCGGCCAGATCGCTGCCTCCGGCCCGCGCGGGAGCATGCGATCCGCACCCCAGCGGACCTGCGTAGATAAAGAATTTGATCTTGCGGTTTGGTGTTCGAGGAGGAGCTACTTTTTCGTGAAAAAACGGTAGACGGCGCGATAGGGCACCGCGACCGGTTGGTCGCCGCCGCACGACCCCTTCGGGGCGGCGCCGCCCTGCGTGTCCAGTCGCTGGATCCAGGTGACCGGGCCGAACAGGCCGCCGCCGCGATTGCCACCGGCCTTGAACAGCATCTGCGGGACGCTGCCGTCCGCGGCCGGCTCGCTGACCGGGTCGGTGCCCTCCACCATCGAGCCGTCCTGGTCGGAGACCCAGGCCGGGCCGCGGAAGTGCACCGCGGTCACCTTCTTGACCGGGCTCATGGTCACCCCGGTCAGCGACGCGGCCGGCTCCAGCGGCTGCCACATGCCGCGCCGGCACTCGTAGATCTGCACACCGCGCGCCTTGAGCACGGCGTGCACCGCGTTGCCGGCCGGTGGTTGCAGCGTCTCCGGAACCAGCGGTTCGCCGCCCAGGAAACTCTCCTCCTGCGTGCTGGCCGGCGAACTGCCGGACGACCGGGAGACCGGCCGGTCGGTGCCGGCGAAGGACACGCCGGCGGGCACGGCGACGGAGGTCAGGGCGAGGGCGCCGACGGCGCTCGCGATCTTGACGGTACGGGTCACGGAGTCCTCCCCGATGGACGGTGACGCTGTGGATCACGGTAGGTGCACCGTAGACCGAAGCGTCCCGTTTAGGGGCGAAACCACCCGGGAGATGTGGGAATAACCGGACGGATTACGGCATCGTGTAGAAACCGGTCGGCAGGGTCTCCGCCCGGCGGCGTGCCTCCCGGGTCCGCGCGCGCACCCGGAGCAGCAGCAACAGCCCCAGGAAGAAGAACACGCCACCGACGATCAGTCCCGGCCCGAGCACGTTGCTGTCCCCTTCGCCGGAGGTCGGGGTGAGGGCGGCCACGGTCTGGGTCGGGGTGGTGCGGTTCGCCGGTGCGGTGTCGGCCGGGGCCTCGGTCTCGGTCTCCTCCGGCTCGGCGGTGGTCTTCGACGGCTTGGGGGTCGGCGACGAGGTCGCCACCTGCCCGGTCACCTCGGTGCCCGCCCCGCTCGCCGAGAGCAACGTGTTCTGCTCGTCGAACGCCCGCACCTCGAAGCGCACCTCGCCGCCGTCGCGCCCGGTGAAGCCGACCTGCCAGCGGCCGGTCACCGTCCGGTTACGGCACAGCGTGCCCGGGTCGAGCTGCTGGTCGGTCACGGTGGCGGTGTCGCCGTCGAGGCCGATCCGGGTGGGGAACGCGCCGGAGTCCTCGAAGCGGGTCACCCGGATCTGGTCGAGCGGCACCGAGCCGCCCTGGACGATCAGGGTGAACCGCACCTTGCGGCAGTCCCGCTGGTCGGAGGTCACGACCGCGGTCACGGTCTTGGTGTTCCCGCTCGCCTTGAACGTGGCGGGCGCGGTGAGCCGCACGCCGAAGCCCGGAACGTCGGCCCGGGCCGGAGTGGTCGTGCCGGCTGCGCCGATCGCGGACCCGGCCAGGGCAGCGCAGAGCAGCGCGGTGGAAGGCCGCACGTCGAATCCCCCCTCGTAGGTGACGACTGGCGTCACTAGTAAGTTCGCCGGGCGCGGCCGTTTGGTTCACCCGGTGGCCCGGGTCACTCCATGGCGCACCTTAAATTCTCCTTAGCGGACCCGTAAAACGGTCGTTAAAGCAGCTCAGCGGCCATGTGCGGGACGTAGTGGGACGATCACGGAAAAGAGTCGCCCAGAAATTTCGCACGCGTTCATCCGAAGCCCCGCCCGGCACGTAATCCGGGGAGGACACGGCCGGGGCATCGCAGGGGAAAGCACGCCGCGGACGGGTCCGGAACAACTTGAGCACGGGGCGTTCCCCACGAACGCCGGCGTCCCACCGCCCACGGGACGTGACCGTTGCGGAAAACGAGGAGTCAATGGCCCGGACGAAGAACAAAGAAGGCGCCGCGAGTAGGGTCGCGGTCGACATCGGCTCCACCGGTAGCCGTTCCGTGCCCCCGAGCGCGGTCATCCTGCTGGTGGTCTGTGTCGTGGCGGCAATCTGGTCGGTCGCGATGATGACCAAGCCCGGTCGCATCGGGTACGTGTACTTCTTCTACTACTCCGAGTTCTACATGGGTGTGCTCACCCTGGTCTCCCTCTCGATCACCATCATGGTCGGGCTGGTCTCCACCGACCGCCTGGTCCTCTCGATCAGGCAGCGGGTCCTGCTCCAGTCGACCCACCGGACCACCGGCGTGATCGCGATCGCCTCGCTGGTCTTCCACCTCTGGACCAAGACCGTCGAGTCGCACATCCGCGTGATCGACATCTTCGTCCCGTTCATCACGCCGACCAACACGCTGTACATCGGCCTGGGCCAGATCTCCGGGTACATCCTCGCGCTGGTCACCTGGAGCGGTCTGGCGCGGGCCAAGTTCATCGGCCGCGGCAAGCCGTGGATGTGGCGGGCGATCCACTCGATCTCCTACCTGATGTGGCCGATCGCCCTGATGCACGGTCTCGGCGCCGGCCGCGCCGCGAGCACCTGGGTGATCGTCAGCTACGTCATCTGCGTCCTGCTGGTGCTCATCGGCCTGGCCGTCCGCCTGTCGGTCAGCCTGAACCGGCGCAAGGACTTCTCGTCCGCGGCCGGTGTCGGCGCCGTCAAGCCGTCGACCGGCGGTGTGGTGCCCACCTCCAGCGCGCCGCGCAACCGCTGGGGCAGTGGTCCCCAGCAGGCGCCCGGCGGCGACCTGGTGCAGGCCGCGCCGAGCGTCAACACCTGGGTGCCGGTCGCACCCCCGGTCGCGGTCGCGCCGCCCGCCGCCCCGGTCAGCCCGGCCGTGGCCCCGGTCAGCCCCGCGCCGGCCCCGCGTCAGCGCCGCGCCGACGAGGAGTTCTACGAGGAGCCGACCCGGGCGATGACGCGGCGGGAGTTCGACGACGACCGGTACGAGGAGCCGGTCCCGCGCGCCCGCCGTCGCGAGGACGACTACTACGACGACGGGCCGCGCCCGCGCAGCCGCCGGTACGAGGACGACGAGCCTCGTGGCCGCCGGTCGGCCGAGGACACCGGCACGCGCCTGCGCATGGACGACACCGGCACCCGCCTGCGCGTGGAGGACACCGGGACGCGCCTGCGCCGGGACGAGATGACCGACACCGGCACCCGGATGCGCCGGTACGCCGACGACGACGATTACTACGACGAGCGTCCCCGCGGCGCCGGCCGGCGCCGCGCCGACGACGAGCCCCGCTACGAGGACGTGCCCCGCTACGAGGACGTGCCCCGCCAGCGCGGCCCTCGCTACGAGGGGGACGACGAGCCCCGCGGCGGTGGCCGCCGCCGCGCCGACGACGGCCGGCACAGCCGCAGCGAGTTCGTCGACCTGGCCGACGACGACACCCTGGTCGACACGTCCGCCCGCCGGTCCCGCCGCCCGTCCAGCGACGTGGTCCGCGGCGGTGGCGCCCCGGCGCGCCGCGGCCGTGGCCGGGACGACGACGAGGCGTACTTCTCGCAGCTGCGTGGTGACGTGAATTGAGCACGGCACAGGTTCCCCCGGTCACTTCGATCGGCATCCCGCGGATCACCGCGGGCTACGACGAGTACGGCCGCCTCGACCTCCAGGCGCACCAGGAGGTGCACGGCGGGTTCGCGGCCCTCTCGTCCGGTGAGCTGATCGGTCTCGCCGACCGCATCGAGCTGCGCGGACGCGGCGGCGCCGGTTTCCCGTTCGCCCGCAAGGTGCGCGCGGTGATCGACTCCTGCAAGCGTCAGGACCTGCCCCCGGTGATCGTGGTGAACGCCACCGAGGGTGAGCCGCCGTCCTGGAAGGACAAGGCGATCCTGACCCGCAGCCCGCACCTGATCCTGGACGGCGCGGCCCTGGCCGCCGCCGCCCTGGACGCCGAGGAGATCGTCATCGGCGTGGCCGACGACGGCATCGGGCAGAACTCGCTGATGGCGGCGCTCGCCGAGCGGAAGATGCCGTGCCCGGCCCGGATCGTCACGGTCCCGCACCGGTTCATCTCCGGCGAGGGCGGCGCGCTGGTCCGCGGCATCAACGGTGAGGCGCACATCCCGCCCGGCCGCAAGGTGCGCTCCAGCGACAACGGCGTGATGGGGCTGCCCACCCTGCTCTCCAACGCCGAGACGTACTCGCAGCTGGCGATCGCGGCCCGGCTGGGCCCGTGGGAGTACAACTCGGTCGGCATCCCGGAGGAGCCGGGCACGGTCATGCTCACCGTCGGCGGCTCGGCCACCAACCCGGCCGTGGTCGAGGCGCCCAGCGGCACGCCGCTGATGGACGTGCTCAACATGTGCGGCGCGGACATCGGCCCGGGCCTGCTGGTCGGCGGATACCACGGCAAGTGGATCAGCGCCGAGCAGGCCGAGACGGTGACCATCTCCCGCAAGGGCTTCGCCAAGGTCGGCGGCACCCTCGGCGCCGGCATGCTGATCCCGATCGGCTCCAAGACCTGCGCGCTCGGCGAGGTCGCCCAGGTCGTGCAGTACCTGGCCGGCGAGTCGGCCGGTCAGTGCGGCCCGTGCCGGCTCGGCCTGCCCGACCTGGCCCGGGCGGTCACCCTGGTGTCGCTCGGCGGTTCCGCCCTGGAGCAGGTGCGGCAGGCGGCCGGCCTGGTCAAGGGCCGGGGCGCGTGCAGCCACCCGGACGGCACGTCGCGGTTCGCGCTCTCCGCGCTCGAGGTGTTCCACAAGGACGTCGAGGCGCACGCGAACGGGGAGGGCTGCGGGAAGCAGACGCGGGGCATCCTGCCGCTGCCGTACACCGCCGAGAAGGGCGCCCGGAAGCTGGCCCTGGACTGGTCGCGGTGTGACGGGCACGGGCTCTGCTCGGCGGTGGCCCCGGAGATCATCCGGTTGGACCACAACGGCTTCCCGGCGTTCCCGCAGACGCCGCTGCCGCCGTGGCTGGAGGACGGCGCCCGCAAGGCGGTCAACGTCTGCCCGGCGCTGGCGCTGCGCCTGATCGACCCGGCGACGGCGAGTCACTGATGGCGACCCGGCGCGGTCTGTTGACCCTGCCACTGGCCCTGGTGATGGCCGGTTGCGCACCGTCCGATGCGCAACCGGCCGCTGCCGGGCCGGCCGCGCCGGTCGCGGAAGCCCTCAGATTCTCCGGTACGACGCTGGACGGCGCCCCCTATGACGCCGCCCAGCTCGCCGGGAAACCCGCCGTCCTCTGGTTCTGGGCGCCGTGGTGCGCCACGTGTGCCAGCGAGGCCCAGTCGGTCGCCGACTTCCACGACGAGTACGCCGACCGGCTCACCTTCCTGGGCATCGCCGGGATGGGCACCACCAAGGCGATGCACGAGTTCGTCGCGGACCTCGGGGTGGGCAAGGTGACCCACCTCGACGACCCGGACCTCAAGATCTGGACGAAGTTCGGCATCACCCAGCAGAGCCTGTACGTCTTCCTGGACGCGGCCGGCGGCATCGTCAAGCGGGGTTACCTCGACGACCTCCAGCTCACCGCGGAACTGAAGAAGCTGGTCAGCTGACCGGCGCCTTGGCGCGCAGCACGGTGAGGAACTCACGCATCCAGTACGGGTGGTCGGGCCAGGCGCGCCCGGTCACCACCACGCCGTCCACGTGGGCGGCGCTGTCGATCCAGGTCCCGCCGGCCGCCCGGACGTCCGGGGCGCACGCCGGGTAGGCACTGGAGGTCCGCCCGTCGAGCACGCCGGCCGCGGCCAGCACGAGCGGGCCGTGGCAGAGCGCGGCCACCGGCTTGTCGGCCTCGAAGAAGTGCCGGACGATCCGCAGGCAGTCCAGGTCGGTGCGGATGTACTCCGGGGCGCGGCCGCCGGGCAGCACCAGCGCCGCGTATCCCGCCGGGTCGACCTCGGCGAAGCTCTTGTCGGCCGGCCAGGTGTGCCCGGGTTTCTCGGTGTAGGTGTCGAAGCCGTCCACGAAGTCGTGCACCACGAACTGGAGTTTCTTGGCGGCCGGCGCGGCGATGTCGACCTGGTAGCCCTCCTCCAGCAGCCGCTGGTAGGGATACATCACCTCCAGGTCCTCGGCCGCGTCACCGGTCAGGAGCAGGATCTTGGCCATCGTCGCCTCCACACGCCGTCGTGAGCACCACTGCCCATCGTGGTCGTGTGGTCACAGGTGGTCAACCTCGACGAGGTGCGCCTTTCCCGCGCCGTCCCGCTCGACCCGCACCCGGGTGACCAGGCCCGGGCCGAGGCGGACCGGCAGCGGCGTGCCGTGCTGCTGCGCCTGCACCGAGTGCGCGCCGGGCGGCAGCGCCAGCGCGAGCTGCCGCCCGGCTTTCACCTGCCCCTTGACCACGCCGTCCACCAGGATCGGGACGGCGTGGGCGAAGGCGAGCAGGGACCGCGGCGGCCCCTCGACGATGAGCGTGCCGACGATGGTCATTGCGTCTCCCCAGGGGGTGTCACCAGGTGGCCGGCGGGACCGTCGGCTCGTAGGAGGTCTGCTCGGACGGCATCAGGATCCAGAGCACCGGGTAGATCAGGATCTGGCTGCCCGGGATCAGGAAGAGGATCAGGACGAACAGCGCGCGGGCGATCCACGGGTCGAGCCCGAAACGGCGGCCCAGGCCGGCGCAGACGCCACCGAGCATGCGGCCGTCACGCGGGCGGACCAGCCCCTGGCGGGCCATCGTGTCGTGCACGGCGTTCATGGCGGGTCGCTCTCTTTCCTTGGTCGGCGTCCCCGTCGTTCTCCGGCGGGAACTGATGCCACAAGAGTGCTACCCGGGTACGACACTTTCCATCCGGCGATGCCCGGATCGCCCCCGGACTCCGCGACTCAGGGTTGACCCCCAGTCGCCGTGTGTCGGTTCTGCGGCAACCTGGCCACCGGGTCTACTCCCGCTCCGGACATGCCCGATACAGTGCGAGCGAACACTGGGGGGCGCGAAAAACATGGTCGACAGCACGGTGCCGGGCGATCGGACGCAACGGTTGCGTCCGCACGATCCGCGCATGCTCGGCGACTACGAGTTGCTCGGGCGGCTCGGCGAGGGCGGCATGGGGACGGTCTATCTGGCCCGCCCCAGGAACGGGACGGCGCTGGTCGCCGTCAAAGTGGTGCGGCTCGATCTCGCCGACGACGACGAGTTCCGCCGCCGGTTCCGCAGCGAGGTGCAGCGGGCCCGGCAGGTGCCGCCGTTCTGCACCGCCGAGGTGCTCGACGCCGACCCGGAGCACGAGCAGCCGTACCTCGTGGTCGAGTACGTCGACGGACCCACCCTGGCCGAGGTGGTCGAGCAGCGCGGCCCGCTGACCTCGGCGAACCTGCACAGTGTCGCGATCGGCGTGGCCACCGCGCTGACCGCGATCCACGGCGCCGGCGTGATCCACCGCGATCTCAAGCCGCGCAACGTGCTGCTCGCCCCGGGCAGCCCCAAGGTGATCGACTTCGGCATCGCCCGGGCGATGACCGCGACCAGCGGCAACACCCGGCCCGACCAGATGGTCGGCACGGTCGCCTACATGGCGCCGGAGCGGTTCGACACCGACGCCGACACCCCGATCACCCCGGCCGCCGACGTGTTCGCCTGGGGCAGCGTGGTGACGTACGCGGGGACCGGCAAGACCCCGTTCTACGCCGACTCCCCGGCGGCCACCGCGGCCCGCATCCTCACTCAGCCGCCCCGCCTGCACGAGCTGTCCCGCCCGCTGCGCGGCCTGGTCGCGCACGCCCTGGAGAAGGACCCGGCCAACCGGCCCAGCGCCCGCGAGCTGCTCGACCTGCTGATCTCCGGCGAGCGCCCGGCGGCCACCGCGGCGGCCCTGGCCGACCAGCCGGACCTGCGCGCCGCCGCCGCCGAGGCGCAGGCGGTCACCGGTTACGCGATCCCGGCGAAAGCGATGGCCGGCACCGCCACGGCGCCCACCCTGAACATCCCGCCGGGCCTGGTCGGATACGACGAGAATTCGATCGTCACGGTCCCGATCTCGTCCCCGCCCGCCGAGACCGAGGTGACCGGCGGCACCGAGCCGCCGCCCCGGCCCGGCCGCCGCTGGCTGCTGCCGCTCACCGTTTCCGTGCTGGCCGCCGCCCTGATCGCGGGCCTGGTGATCCTCGGGTTGGTGATCCGCGGGCCGGCCGCTCCGCGCGACGGCGCGGCCGGGGCGGACGACGCCGCACCGACCTCCGACGATCCGGTGCTCGGCCGCCCGATGATCACCGACGCGCTGGACCGGGAGGCGTACTGGAAACCCAGCGAGCAGGCAGGCGAGGGCCGCTGCGACTTCATCGACGGCAGACTGACGGCGCACCGCGACACCGACGGGCTCTACAAGTGCCGGGGCCCGGCCGACGAGATCACCGGTGACGTGACCGTCGACGTCGACACGCGGGTGGAGACGCCGCTCAGCTGCGCCGGGATCTGGTTGCGATTCCTCAAGACGCAGGGCTACCTGGTGCGGATCTGCGAGCGGAACGTGTACCTCGGGGTGCACCGCGGCGACGACGTCCGGCCGAGACGCACCTTCGTCCTGACGGATCCGATCCAGCTGGACACGGCGGTGCGGATCCGGCTGCGGATCACCGGGGAGACGCTGACGATCAGCCGGGACGGCACGGAGATCGGTTCGGCGCGGCTGACCGAGCCCGATCTTCAGACCGGCAAGGTGGTGCTCGGCGTGTTCGACGAGCGCGAGGCCCCGCCGACCGCCCCATACCAGGTCTCGTTCGGCAACCTCCGGATCTGGGACCACTGACGGTTCGCTCGGCTTGCGGTTGTTGACGGCTTCCGTACGTACGGAAAAGTCACCAACCGCAAGCCGAGCCTGCCGTCAGTCCTTGGTCAGCCCGGCGCGGCGCAGGGCGTCGGCCATCGCGCTGTTGCCGAAGCTGTTGCCGCCGCCGCGCTGGCCGCCCTGGCCACCGCCCTGCCGCGGCTGGCCGCTCCGCTGGCCACCCTGGCCGCGCTGACCACCCTGACCGCCGCGCTGCCCGCCCTGGCCGCCCTGACCGCCGCGCTGCTGCCCACCCTGACCGCCCTGGCCGCCGCGCGGGCCGCCCTGACCGCCCTGGCCGCGGTCCTCGCGCGGCTGCCGGCCCCGGTTCGGCTCGTCGGAGAGCCGCATGGTCAGCGAGATCCGCTTGCGGACCGGGTCGACCTCGAGGACGCGGACCTTGACCACGTCGCCGGACTTGACCACCTCGCGCGGGTCCTGGACGAACTTCTCGGAGAGCGCCGACACGTGGACCAGGCCGTCCTGGTGCACGCCGATGTCGACGAACGCGCCGAACGCGGCCACGTTGGTGACCTGCCCCTCCAGGATCATGCCCGGCTGCAGGTCGGAGATTTTCTCGACGCCCTCGGCGAAGGTGGCCGTGGTGAACGCCGGGCGCGGGTCGCGACCGGGTTTCTCCAGCTCCTTGAGGATGTCGGTGATGGTCGGCAGGCCGACCGTGTCGGTCACGAACTTCTCCGGGCGGATCGCCTTCAGCAGCGGGCTGTTGCCGATCAGCGTCTTGACGTCGGCGCCGGCGTCGGCCGCGATGGTCCGGACCAGCGGGTACGACTCGGGGTGCACGCTGGAGAAGTCCAGCGGGTCCTCGCCGCCCGAGATCCGCAGGAAGCCGGCGCACTGCTCGAACGCCTTCGGCCCGAGCCGGGCCACCTTCTTGATCTCGTTGCGGTTCTTGAACGGCCCGTGCTGGTCGCGGTGCAGCACGATGTTCTCGGCCAGCCCGGCGGTGATCCCGGAGACCCGGGTGAGCAGCGGCGCCGAGGCGGTGTTGATGTCCACGCCGACGCCGTTCACGCAGTCCTCGACCACCGCGTCGAGCGAGCGGGCCAGCTTCACCTCGGAGAGGTCGTGCTGGTACTGCCCGACGCCGATCGACTTCGGGTCGATCTTGACGAGCTCCGCCAGGGGGTCCTGGAGGCGGCGGGCGATGGAGACCGCGCCGCGCAGCGACACGTCCAGGCCGGGCAGCTCCTGCGAGGCGTACGCGGAGGCGGAGTAGACCGACGCGCCGGCCTCGGAGACCACCACCTTGGTCAGTTTCGCCTCCGGGTGCCGCTTGATCAGCTCGGTGGCCAGCTTGTCGGTCTCCCGGGACGCGGTGCCGTTGCCGATCGCGATCAGGTCGACCTGGTGCTTGCTGGCCAGCGCGGCGAGCCGGTGGATCGACTCGTCCCACTTGTTCTGCGGCACGTGCGGGTAGATCGTGTCGGTGGCGACCACCTTGCCGGTCGCGTCGACCACGGCGACCTTCACACCCGTACGGAAACCGGGGTCGAGGCCCATCGTGGCGCGCGTGCCGGCCGGGGCGGCGAGCAGCAGGTCCCGCAGGTTCGCGGCGAAGACGCGGACCGCCTCGTCCTCGGCCGCCTCGCGCAGCCGGACCCGCAGGTCGGCGCCGAGGTGGATGAGGATCCGGGTGCGCCAGGCCCAGCGGACCGTGTCGACCAGCCACTTGTCGCCCGGCCGGCCCTGGTCGCTGATCCCGTTGCGCCCGGCGATGCGGCCCTCGAAATAGCCCTCGTCCTCCTCCGGGTGCGGCTCCATGGTGAGGTCGAGGACATCCTCCTTCTCCCCGCGGAGCATGGCCAGGATGCGGTGCGAGGGAAGTTTGGTGTACGGCTCGGCGAAGTCGAAGTAGTCGGAGAACTTCGCCCCGTCGGTCTGCTTGCCGTCGCGCACCTTGGCGACCAGCCGGCCCCGCGTCCACATCTGCTCGCGCAGGTCACCGATCAGGTCGGCGTCCTCGGCGAACCGCTCGATCAGGATCGCCCGGGCGCCGTCCAGCGCGGCCTGCGGGTCGGCGACGCCCTTGTCCGCGTCGACGAAGGCGGCGGCCGCTGCCTTCGGGTCCACGGTCGGGTCGTTCAGCAGGCCGTCGGCGAGCGGCTCCAGACCGGCCTCGCGGGCGATCTGCGCCTTCGTCCGGCGTTTCGGCTTGTACGGAAGGTAGATGTCCTCCAGCCGGGCCTTGGTGTCGGCCTCGAGGATCTGCTGCTCCAGCGCGTCGTCCAGCTTGCCCTGGGCGCGGATCGACTCCAGCACCGCGGCCCGCCGCTCCTCCAGCTCCCGCAGGTAGCCCAGGCGCTCCTCCAGGGTGCGCAGCTGCGCGTCGTCGAGGGTGCCGGTCACCTCCTTGCGATAGCGGGCGATGAACGGCACGGTCGCCCCGCCGTCGAGCAGCTCGACGGCCGCCGACACCTGGCCTTCCCGTACCCCCAACTCGGAGGCAATGCGTTGATGGATCGCTGTCGTCACGCCGACGATTGTTACCGAGGCGGCCGGGCCTTGTCGCGTCGCCCCGCAGAGATACGCCGTCATGATCACGGGGCGTCCCACCGGCAGGGGTCACCTGCGTGGCCGAAACCGGTCGGTAACCGCCGCGCCCGGCCGCGGCGTGCGGTATGCCCGCCGCAGCCACCATGAGCTGCGAAAAGGTCGGATCGCCCGGGCGCCACGAAAGGTAGGTATGGGGGTACTAGAGACAACCCAACGGGCCTTTGGCACTCTTGCTACATGACGCTTGCTGTCCGGGCGGTCGCCGCCACTGATCAGGGCCTGGTCCGGTCCAACAACGAGGACGCGGTTTTCGTCGGCAATCGCCTCTTCGTGGTCGCGGATGGCATGGGCGGGTTGCCCGCCGGAGAGCTCGCGAGCGACATCCTGGTGCAGACGCTCGGCGAGGTGGACCACAAACCCGACACGGGGGAGCCGCTACAGGATCTGATCGAGGCGCTCCAGCTCGCCAACAAGCAGATCGAGAAGGCGGTCGCGGACGACGACGCCCGGGACGGC